>JBEKOI010000115.1:0-11597 GCA_049521915.1 Acidimicrobiales bacterium
GCCGCCGGGCTTTCATCCGTACCATGCGATCGGTGATTGATCCGGGAGGGCAGTCGGTGAGCGCGATCGACCGGTTGTATCTGGCCGAGCGCATACCCACCCTCATCGTGTGGGGCGAGAAGGACCGGATCATCCCCCTCGCTCACGCCGAACGGGCGCTGAGGGCCGTGCCCCACAGCCGGTTGGAGGTGATGCCCGGGGTCGGCCATTTCCCCCAGTCGGAGGACCCCATCGGTTTCGTCGAGCTCCTGAAGGACTTCCTGCGCACAACGGAGCCGAGCACCTTCACGACCGAAGGACATCGAGACAGCCTGCAGCGGGGCCCCGGCCTCACACCGTGAGTTCGAGAGCCGGCACCTATCCTCACTGCTATCACCGCCGAACGTTCGACCGTCGCTGACGGACGGAACCTTCGTGCCATCTCTCCACGAGGCGATGAGGCGCTGACCTAGTATTGCCCCATGCCCGGACCCCTTCCGACCGACGCGAACTACGACCCAGAGGCCGTCCGGGCCAAGTACCTGGCCGAGCGGGACAAGCGGCTGGTGCCCCACCGCGCCGATATCCGCGACCTGCGGACCGACGACTATTTCGCCGGCTACCGTGACGACCCGTTCACACCGCTGATCGAGCGCGACCCGGTCGTCGACGAGGTCGACGTGGTGATCGTGGGCGGGGGCATCGCCGGGGTCCTCGCCGGCGCCAACCTCCGCAAGGCCGGCATCGGGCGGATCCGCATCATCGACCAGGCGGGCGGCATCGGCGGCACCTGGTACTGGAACCGCTACCCGGGCGTGATGTGCGACGTCGAGTCGTACATCTACCTCCCCATGCTCGAGGAGCTGGACTACATCCCGACCCGGCGCTACGCCTACGGCGAGGAGATCCTGGGCCACCTCGAGGCCGTCGCCGACCGCTTCGACCTCGTCGACGACGCCCTCTTCCACACCGGGGTCACCCGTGCCGAATGGCACGAGGACGAGGCCCGGTGGCGGATCCGCACCGACCGCGGCGACGAGGTCAGCTCCCGTTGGTATGTGCTGGCGGTCGGGATCCTCAACCTGATGAAACTGCCCACCATCCCGGGCATGGAGGACTTCGCCGGGCGCTCGTTCCACTCGGCCCGGTGGGATTACGCCTACACCGGCGGCGGGCCGCACCAGTCGCTCACCGGCCTGGCCGACAAGGTGGTGGCCCTCATCGGCACCGGAGCC
The DNA here is from genome assembly GCA_049521915.1 of Acidimicrobiales bacterium. GTDB lineage: Bacteria > Actinomycetota > Acidimicrobiia > Acidimicrobiales > RAAP-2 > Bog-756. Next base: position 1,215 of record JBEKOI010000115.1, read on the forward strand.
ACCGGCATCCAGTGCGTGCCGCCGCTGGCCGAGTCGGCCAAGCACCTCTACGTGTTCCAGCGCACGCCGTCGGCCATCGGCGAGCGGGGCAACCGGCCCACCGATCCCGACTTCGCCGAGGGGCTCGAGCCCGGCTGGCAGCGGGATCGAATGGACAACTTCCAGGCCATCATCATGGGCCGGCCTGTCGAGTCTGATCAGGTGGACGACGGGTGGACGCGCCACTATGCCGCCGTCCAGCACCCCCCGCGGACCGAAGGCATGACCATGGCCGACTACCTGCGCAGCGGCGAGGAGGTCGACTACCGGATCATGGATGAGCACCGGCGCCGGGTCGAGGAGCTGGTGACCGACCCGGCCACGGCCGAGATCCTCAAGCCGTACTACCGGTACCTGTGCAAGCGGCCATGTTTCCATGACGAGTACCTGCCGGCGCTCAACAACCCCAACGTGACCGTCATCGACTGCCCGGGCGGTATCGAGAAGATCACCAAGTCGGGCCCTGTCATCGACGGGAAGCAGTACCAGGTCGACTGCATCATCTACGGGACCGGTTTCGAGGCCGAGCTCACCCCCCTCTTCCGGCGCGTCGGCCATGAGATCATCGGGCGTGGCGGCGTCACCCTGGCCGAGAAGTGGGCCGACGGTGCCGCCAGCCTGTTCGGGATGATGAGCCGTGGCTTCCCGAACATGTTCGTCATGCCGGCGCCGGGGCAGCAGGCGGTGGTGACCGTCAACTACACCCAGCTGGCCGTGCTCGGGGCCGAGTTCATCGGGAGTGCCATCGGACAGCTCGAGAAGCGCGGCGTGGAGGTCTTCGATGTGAGCGCGGAGGCCGAGGAGGCGTGGACGAAAGAGATCGTCGACACCTTTGTCGACGCCAGCTCCATGATGTCCGCGTGCACACCGTCGCGCATCAACAACGAGGGGCATCCGGAAGCGCTGAACCCCCGGAACACCAACTATGGCCGCGGGTTCGGCGACTGGTTCGCCTACCGCGAGCTGCTCGAGGGATGGATCGAGGCCGGCAACCTCGAAGGCCTGGAGCTCAAGGCCCGGTCGACCGCATCGTGAGCACGCGCCAGCGGGTCGCCGTGGTGACCGGCGGCGGCGGTGGGATCGGAGCCGCCATCGCCGAGGAGCTCGGCCGTGGCGGCTGTTTCGTGGTCACCGTCGACCCCCTCGTGACCCTGGACGGCTCGGAACGGATGCCCGAGCCGGTGGAGTCCACCGCCGGCCGCATCGTGGCCGCGGGCGGCTCGGCCCGGGCATCCTCGGTGTCGGTGACCGACGGCGAGGCGGTCCGCAACCTCTTCCGCGAGCTGGTCGACGAGCACGGTGGACTGGACGCCGTCGTCAACGTGGCCGGCATCACCCGGCAGACCTACTTCGGGCGGGGGAGCGAGCAGGACTGGCTGGCCGTGCTCGCCGTGCACCTCGAGGGCTACCTCAACGTGCTCAACGCCGCGCTGCCGCTCATGGCCGCAGCCGGAACGGGCCACGTGCTCGGTGTCACCTCCGGGTCGGGTTGGCGGGCTGCCGATGCCGGCGCCTACAGCTGCGCCAAACGGGCCGTCGCCGCCCTCACGTGGCAGCTGGGTCGACAGGCACCACGGGGCGTGTCCGTCAACGCGACATCGCCCATTGCCGCCACCCGGATGATGGCCTCTGCCCTCGAGCGCGCCAGGAAGGCGGGCCGGTCGGGCGGCGGCGGAATCTCATTCCTGTCGGTCGCCGGCCCCGAGGATCTCGGGCCGCTCGGCGCATACCTCGTCAGCGAGGACTTCGGGTGGTGCAGTGGCCGGGTGCTCTTCGCCGGTGGTTCGGAGGTGGCGGTCGTCGACGAGCCCAGGCTGCTCGAGGTGGTGCGGAGCGACCACGTGGTCTCTCTCGCCCGGGTGCTCGAGGCCGTCGTACCTCCGGCGTTTGCCAAGGCCGAGGCCAGTCAGGCCAGTGAGGGTGGCGGAAACCCGCGATTCGGTCCGATCTTCGACGAGCCGGGCCCTGCCGAGGTTCCCGCATCGCCGGTCCGATCCTGCGCCGTCGTCACGGACCGACCCGGGGTGGCCGCCTCGCTTGCCGCGTCGCTCGAGGCCCGATCGATCAGCTGCCACCGCGTCGAGGTCGTCGGTGGCGGCTTCGGCCATGCTGCCGATGCGCTGAGCTCGGTGGTCGAGGCGGCGGGGCCGATCGACGCCGTCGTCGTCGCGCCCGCCGGCGGCGAGTCGTGGACCACCTCGGCCGATGGCTGGGAGCGGGTACTCGAGGAGCATGGCGGGATCGTCGAGGACATCCATACCGACGCCGGATGGGCCCGGGCGACGGCCGACTACGCCGCCGGCGCCGACCGCCCGGTCCGGCTGGTGACACTCACCGACGCCGTCACCTCGGGAGGTCGTAGCCGGGCGCAGGCGGCGGCGCAGCACGCGCGCGTGGCCCTGGGTGCGACGGACGGACGTGTGGCGGCCTTCGCCGTGAGCATCGAGGCTTCAGAGGAGGCTGTGGGCCAGCCGGTCGGTGAGCTCGTGGCCCACCTGCTCGGCCAGCCCGAGGCCACAGCGCTGGCCGGCGCCGAACTGGTGGTGGGCAGCGGCTGGATCGGCCTTCGTAGTCATCCCCGACCGGTCGGCAGTATCACCTACGGTGGGCCGGCGGTCCCCGACTGGCTGGATGCCACGCTCCGGGAGATCGTGGGAGGCACCGACGGTCCGGCGCGGGTGGAGGCCTGATGGCGGTCCAGCCAACCCGTGTCGTCGACGCTCATGTGCACCTCTGGGACCCCGCCCGGACCGACTGGTACCCGTACCTCTCGCACCCTCCGCAGCAAGGACCCGGCGATGCGTCGAGGATGTACCGCCGCTTCGATGTCGACACCTACCGGGCCGAGTCGTCCCGGTGGAACGTCGAAAAGTTCGTGAATGTCGCCGCCGCCACCGGCCGTCACTCGATCGAGGAGACCATCGAGCTCGATGACGGCGCCAACGCCGGCGGCGGTCCCGACGCCATCGTCGGCGGTCTTCCACCCACCGACACGCTGGCTGAAGCCGTCGAGCTCCTCGACCGGCAGATGACTGCTTCACGGTTCCGCGGGGTGCGTCCCATGGGTATCCACGACGGGCCGCTTCCCGACGTCGGAGTCCTCGAGGCTCTGGAGGAACGCAATCTGTTGTTCGAACTGATGACCCACGCCGATCAGCTCCAGGTGGCGGCGGAGCAGCTCGCCGGCTTGGATCTGACGGTAGTCGTCGAGCACACCGGGTGGCCCCGCTCCGCCACCGACGAGGAGCACGCCCTCTGGCGGGTCGGCATCGACGCCCTGGCCGGCCTCGGCCAACACGTGGTCTGCAAGCTCTCCGGCCTGGCCATGCCGTTCGGGTCCATGAGCGCCGACACCCTTGCTCCTTGGCTCGAGTACGCCATCGACGCCTTCGGCGTCGATCGGTGCATGTTCGCCAGCAACTTCCCCGTCGACGCCGTGTACGGCACATTCGACGATCTCTACTCCGCGTTCAGCGCCATCACGGCCGGACTCGACGGTGAATCCCGCGAGAAGCTCTTTGCCGGGAACGCGGAGCGGGTCTATCGCTGTTAGGCAGGCCTCGTCACCCGGTTTGGAATGCCGGTGGCCGCATGGCGCCGACGGCCGTGTGATCCGTTCAGCCGGGTAGGGGGGCGAGCACGGTGAAGGAGATGGTGCTCACCGCGGCCAGCCGATCGGCGGCCAGGTCGCGCACGTCGACGTGGACGACGACCGATCGCTGCCCCCGGCGCAGCACCTTCCCCTCGGCGCGGGCCGGTCCTTCGACGATCGGTGCCAGGAAATGGATGCTCAGGTCGTTGGTGGCTGAACTGTGCCCGACGGCGGCTCCGTCCATCGCCAACCGACCTGCCACCACGTCGACCAGTGTGGCGATGAGCCCTCCCTGGAGACCGCCTCGGCTGTTTGACAACCGGGGAGTCACCGGCATTTCCACGGCCAGATCAACGCCCTCAACGTCGACGTCGACCATGCCCAGCGACGAAAAGATGTGGTCACCCGACCGCAGTGCCTCCTGTACGCCGCGCCGGGCGCTGTGGGTCGCTTCGTTCACGTGGCAACGCTAGCAAGCCGTGGTACGAACGGATCGACGAGAAGCAGAGGGAGCCGCGCCGAACCGGACGGGTGGAAGTCCGGTCAGACCGGGCGACCCAGGAAGGCCAGCAGCTTGTCCTGATCGTCTGCACCGACGGCCGGCTCGAGCTTCGGGCCGTAGAAACCAGGGCTCCGCAAGAGCTCATCGATGGGCACGAGATTGGCCAGCGCCATGGTGCAGGCCTCGGGAACCAGTCGGTCGTCGGCATGGACGGCCCTGGCCAGGTCCCACGTGTGAACCAGGAGGTCGCTGAGCGGGAAGCCGAGCCCGTCTCCGGCCTTCATCGTCCCGAATGGCAGTTCCACGGTCTCATCCAGCGCCCCCGGTGCACTGAGGGCAACATCGGCCGCCGCTCGCACCGTCCCCCAGACCCGGACGAGATCATCGCCTGTGGCGTCGATGGCGCCGGCCGCCCCGAGGGCTTTCGGAATCATCCTCTGTGCTCCGATGGCGTGGTTGACGAGCTGGTTGACGTCCCAGTCCGGGCAACCGGTCGGTGCCGACCACTCTTGTGGACCGACAGCCGCCAGGCGTTCCGTGAATCCGTCCGCCACCTCCCGCCAGATCGCCAACAGTTCACTCATCAGTGCTCCTCTGTTCCCATGGGTTCCCGGTGCCGGCAGCTCCGTCGTCCGGACGTGATCTGCGTGGCACCTGTACACCTGGGCGCTCGCTCGATCATCACCGTATACCCAGACCGACCAACGCACGGCGGTGCGGGGAGCCCGCCCGTCGCCGCCAGAGGCGGTGAACAGAAGCACAACCCCGCTCGTAAGCCTACAGCAACACCCACTGCCCGAGTCGTACCCCCTCGAACACTCCAAAGGAGTCTGGCCATGCAAGCAGCATCGGCGATCCAAGTCCCATCGCACCAACCTGTCATGAGGTTCCTCCTTCGCGACGACACCCGGACCCCCGTTCCGCTGCTCGTCGTGGGCGCCGGTCTGGCGCTGGCCATTGCCGTGATCCATCTACAGGATCAGGGCGGTCTCTTGGGCGACCAATCACCCACGTGGTTGAAGTACGGCTACTACCTTGTCGAGATCAGCAGCACCATCAGCGCCGCACTCATCATTCGCGGCAAGGCGTTCGGCTGGCTTCTCGGGCTGGCGTCAAGCGCCGGCCCTCTGACCGGGTACCTCCTGTCGCGGAGCGTCGGCCTGCCCGGCGACTCCGGCGACGTCGGCAACTGGGGCTACCTCCTCGGTACCGTGAGCCTGGTCGTCGAAGGAAGCTTCATCGTCCTCGCCGTGGTCTGCCTCGTGCGGACACGGAGCGCTTCTCGGCCCGTGGTTCCCCAGACGGTGCAACTGATGGAGGCGACGCCACCGCGTCGTTCTGCGATGGCCGCCGAAGGGATCGACTGACCCCGCCGGGTTTCGGCCCCGGCTCGGGTCGCCGGATGGGCGTCGGCACCCGACACGGTGCTCCGAGTGGATCGGCCCAGGACGGGCCACCATGATGGGGCGGACGTCCGTCAAGGGGAGCCCGTGAGATGAGCCGTGACCGCCAACCTGTCCGATTGCACATGGTGGGAAACGCCCACATCGATCCGATGTGGATCTGGGACTGGCGGGAAGGGATGCACGAGGTCGTCCAGACGTTCCGGTCGGCGGTTGACCGGCTGGACGAGGAGCCCACGCTCACCTTCACGGCCAGCTCGGCCAGCTACTACCACTGGGTGGAACAGGTCTCGCCCGAGCTGTTCGGACGCATCAAGCAGCTCGTGGCCGAGGGCCGCTGGATCGTGACCGGGGGCCAATGGGTCGAACCGGACTGCAATCTGCCGTCCGGCGAGTCGGTGTGCCGTCAGTTTCTCTACGGCCAGCGATACCTGGCCGAGCACCTCGGGGTCACCGCCACGGTCGGGTACAACATCGACTCGTTCGGCCATGCCGGTACGCTGCCCCAGCTGCTGGCTGGCAGCGGCATCGGGTCCTACGTCATGATGCGACCGGGGGAGCACGAAAAGACCATCGTCTCCCCGGCCTTCTGGTGGGAGGGTGTCGACGGCACAACCGTGCCCGCCTATCGCATCCCCTATGAGTACTCGACCGAGGGGAACCACGAGGCCGAGGTGATCCGCAAGCGGAGCGCGGAGCTCCTCGGACGGAGCGGCGAGCTCGGCTATCCGCTCATGGCCTTCTTCGGTGTGGGCGACCATGGCGGAGGACCGACCCGCCTGGCCATGCGCACCATCCGCGATCTGTCCATGTCCAGCGAGGGGTCGGTGGCCTTCAGCAGCCCGCCCACCTATTTCGAGGCCCTGCGCGAGGACCTGGCCCGTGGCCAGGCGGAGCTCCCGCGGGTCACCGGCGAGCTCCAGTGGCACGCGGTGGGCTGCTACTCGGTCCGGGCCTCGCTCAAGCGGGCCAATGCCCGGGCCGAGGACGCACTGGTGACGGCGGAGAAGATGGCCGAGCTGTGCCGTGCGTTGACCGGGGGCATGGTCGACGTACGGGCGGAGCTGGCCGAGGCCTGGCGCGGCGTGCTGTTCGCTCAGTTCCACGACGCCCTGGGGGGAACCTGCACCGACCCGGCCAACGTCGTCGTCGAGCAGTCGCTGGCCTCCGCCGAGGCCCGAGCCGACCGGGTGGCCACCCTGGCCGCCCACCGTGTCGTGGAGGCGGTCGACACCTGGGTCGACGGAGCCGAACGTGCCGAGGGCATCCAATCGGCCATCTCCGGGATGCCCGTGCCCCTGATCGTGTTCAACCCCCTGTCCTGGCCTGTCACCGGGGTCGTCTCCATCCCCCACCCGATGGCCGTGGCCACCTCGGCATCGGGCCACCGGCAGCCGGTGCAAAAGATCCCCTCGGGGGAAATCACCCACAGCCCCACCCGCAGCCTGATGCAGCTGTCGGTGCCGCCCTTCGGCTACCGCCGGTACTGGCTTCACGTCGTCGACCCCGATCCGGGGGCACCGACCGGGGACACCCCGCCGGCCGCGGCCGTCGCTGACGACCCGGCCGGCCCGAGCCTGGCCAACGGACTCCTCCGAGCGGTCATCGACCCCGGTACCGGCGCCCTGGCCAGCCTGGTGGTGGCGTCCGAGGAGGGGACCGGGTGGGAGCTGATCGCTGACGGTGGCGTCCTGCCCGTCGTCATCGACGACGTCAGTGACACGTGGTCACACGGGACCGTCCGCTACCAGGGCGAGGAGCGACCGGGCGACCTGGTCAGCGTGGCCGTCGTCGAGGACGGCCCGGTGCGGTCCACGATCAGGACCACCTGGTCGCTGGCCCACTCCACGGTGGTCCAAGAGGTCTCCCTCTACCAGGGCCACCCCTTCGTGGAGGTGCGCCTCACCGTCGACTGGCACGAGTCGTGCCAGGTCCTGAAAGTGGTGGTCCCGACCACGATCGTCGATCCTTCCAGCGCGGCGGGCGCCCCGTATGGTTTCGTCGAGCGCCCCTGTTCCGGCCACGAGGAGCCGATGGTGCACTGGATCGACCTCTCCGACGGACGCCGAGGGCTGGCCGTCACTTCCGACGGAGCCGGGGGCTACGACGCCCTCGGCGCACGCCTACGTCTCACCGCCCTCCGGAGCCCGAGGGTTGCCGACCACGGCTGGGGCTGGGGGAACGAGGATCCCGTCGCCTATCCGGTCACCGACCAGGGTCTCCACCGGCTGCGCTTCCGCCTCACCCCGCACCTGGGAACGTGGGCCGACGCCGAGGTCGCCCGGATGGCCGAGGAACAGCGGGTGGAACTTCCCATCGTCCTCGACACCTGGCATCACGGCCACCTCGGGCCCGAAGCCAGCGTCATGGATGTGGGGGGCGATGGCGTGGTGGTGCCGGTGGTCAAACGGGCCGAGACGGGAACGGGTTGCGTGCTGCGGGTGTGGGAGGTGGCCGGAAGGCCGAGCCGGGCCCGGGTGTCGCTTCCCGTGCACGACCGGTCATGGGAGGGCGACCTCGGTCCCCACCAGGTGCGCACCCTGTTCGTGCCCGACGATCCGAAGGGATCGGTGCGCGACATCGACATTCCCGAGCTTGCCCTCGGACCCTCTTCCGTACCACCTCCGCCCGGGTCGAGTGGTGGACAGTCGTGAGTTCGCGGCCAGCGCGGTTCACCGGCCTGTTCGAGCGCCACGCCGAGCTCCGACCGCTCGCCGCCCAGCTCGACGCCGCCTTCGGTCTCCTCGTCCGGACGTACGAAGGTCGAGGCACCGTATACGTCGGGGGGAACGGCGGGAGCGCCGCCGATGCCGAACACATCGTGGGAGAGCTGATGAAGGGAATGGACCGGCGCCGGCCCCTGACCGACGGCATGCGCGACGCCCTGGCCGCGGCCGCTCCCATCGGCTTCGACCAGGATGCGGCCTACCTGGCCGACCGGCTCGAACGGGCCCTCCCCACGGTGAGCCTCACCAGCCAGACGGCCCTCATCTCGGCTGTGGCCAATGACACCGCCGGCGACATGTCGATTGCCCAGCAGGTCCACGGCTACGGCCGTCCGGGCGATACGTTCTGGGCCCTGTCGACATCGGGACGGTCCCGCAATGTCGTGCTCGCCGCCATCGCGGCACGGGCGGTGGGAGTGGGGGTGCTGGCGCTGACGGGCGACCCCGGTGAGCCTCTCGGCCCACTCGCCGATGTGTGGGTACGGGTCCCGACTGCGAACGTAGCCGGCGCCCAAGAGCTCCATCTGGCCGTCTACCATGCGATGTGCAGTGCGTTGGAGGAGGAATTCTTCGGGTGATCCCTGCTGCGGTTCCCCACCGGAGCGGTGGTGATCCGTGCTGACGGTTCTCGCTGCGCTGGTCGTGGTGGCCGGTGCCGGATTCTGCGCCTTCCAATTCAAGAGGTACGGGTTCGTCTCCCCGGTCTGTGCCTGCTACAGGTTCGTTGCCCGCCTCCCGTCAGAGCTCGGGGACCATGTCAGCCCACCGAAGTTCGGCACCCTCCAGCGCCTGATCGTCGGGGAGATCGCCCGGACCCGGTCCACCTCGAAGGCCAAGGTCGTCAACGTCCCCCACCACTTCGGTGTCGCCCTTTCCAGGCGCGATTGGGACACGGTCAAAGAGAGCCCCGGATTCTTCCTCTCCGACACGGCTGTTGCCGCCGAGGAGCTCGCGGTGAAGCGAGGCTGGGGGATCGAGGTACATCTGGCGCTGTCCTGGGTCGAGCGAGCCGACGTTCCGACCGGCCATCCTTCTGTGGTTCCGATGGGCAGAGGGCGAACTGCGGATTCAGGCTCGCCCAGGCACTTCGTCACCGTCAACGGTCCCGCCGGTCGGGGTCCGCCAGGGTCTGAGCACGCGCGCCTACAGGGGCTCGGGAGCCACGCGGAGGGGTTCGAGCACGTCGGGTTGGAGGCCGAGGTCGGGGCCCCGATGCTCGTCCTCGAGCCCCTGGAGCCAAACGCCCCCACCATCCACATGCCGCCGCACATGCGCAAGCTTCTCATCGGCCGTGACCACAATGCCGACGTGGTCATCGACCACAGCGAGATTTCGCGGCGCCAGTGCGAGATCGAGCGGGTCGACGACGCGTTCGTGGTGCGTGACCTGGGATCCACCAACGGCACCCGGGTGAACGGTGTAGTGGTTACCGAGGCGTCCACCCTGGCCCAGGGGGACGTCCTGGAGCTGGCGCGGTCAGTTTCGTACCGGCGCAGATGACACCGGTGGAGGTGGCGCCGCGGTCCATTGCAACGCTCCCCAGCCGACTGGTCGGGGGTGGCGATGGTTCGGAAGGCCGGTGCGTCAGATCGGGCTCTCGTCGAGCATGGCGTCTGCCACCTTGAGGAAACCGGCAATGTTCGCACCGTCGACATAGTTGCCCGGCCGGCCGTACTCCTCGGCGGTCCGAAGGACGGTGTCGTGGATCCCTCGCATGATCTCCTGGAGGCGCCCGTCGACTCTGGCCGATGACCACTGGATGAGTTGCATGTCCTGGGCCATCTCCAGCCCGGACACGGCCACGCCGCCTGCGTTCGACGCCTTGCTCGGGGCATAGAGCACACCACCGGCGATGAGGCGCTGTCTGGCTTCGGGAACGGTGGGCATGTTCGCTCCCTCGGCCAGGAGGACGAGGCCGCCCTTCACCAGGTTGTCCGCGTCCTTGCTGCCGAGTTCGTTCTGCGTGGCGCTCGGGAACGCACACTGGGCAGGAACGTCCCAGAGGGCGTTGGACTCGCCGACCACGGCGGGATGGTAGGTCGACCGGGGGAACTCCTCCGCGTACTCGCCAATCCGACCCCGGCGCTCGTTCTTGAGGCACTTGACCCACGCCAGCTTGTC
>JBEKOI010000116.1:0-11580 GCA_049521915.1 Acidimicrobiales bacterium
CATCCGCGACGACAACCCCGACCTCATCTACAAGTCCGAGGATGCCAAATTCGCAGCCGTGGTGGACGACATCTCCGAGCGTCACGCCGCCGGCCAGCCCGTGCTGGTGGGCACGGCATCGGTGTCGAAGTCCGAGCATCTCTCCCGGCTTCTCGAAAAGCGCGGGATTCCCCACGAGGTTCTCAACGCCAAACAGCACTTCCGGGAGGCGGAGATCGTGGCCCAGGCCGGCCGCGTGGGTAGCGTGACCGTGGCCACCAACATGGCTGGACGCGGGGTCGACATCATCCTCGGAGGGAATCCGGAGGGACTGGCCGTCAGGGAGGCATCGGCCCGTGGCATCGACCTGTCGACGGACGAGGGCAAGGCCCAGCTGAAAGAGATCGAGTCGGAGTTCGCCACGATCTGCGAACGGGAGGGCGACGAGGTCCGTGCCCTCGGTGGGCTCTACGTGCTGGGAAGCGAGCGCCACGAGAGCCGCCGCATCGACAATCAGCTGCGAGGCCGGTCGGGCCGGCAGGGTGACCCGGGCGAGAGCCGGTTCTTCTTGTCCCTCGAGGACGATCTGATGCGGCTGTTCGCCACCGGCGCCATGAACTGGGTCATGGGCCGGGCCCTGCCCGACGATGTCCCCATCGAGGCGAAGATGGTCACCAAGGCGATCGAGCGGGCCCAGAACACCGTCGAGGGCCGCAACGCCGAATCCCGCAAGGACGTCCTCAAGTACGACGACGTGATGAACGAGCAGCGCAAGGTGATCTACCGCCGACGCAACCAGATCATCGAAGGGGAGGATCTGCACGAGGACACCGTCGAGCTGCTCGAGAGCACGATGACCGAAGTGGTGGCCTCGTCGTGCCCGTCGGAGTACTCCGAGGAGTGGGACCTGCCCCGCCTGATCACCGAGGTGACCCAGTACTTCCCGACCAAGTTCGTGGCCGACGATCTGGCCGGAGCCAGCACGGTGGGCCAGATCACCGAGAGCATCCTCACCGAAGCCCTCGACCTCTACGCGGAGAGGGACGAGAGCATTCCCGGAGGCGCAGAGACGGCCCGCCAACTCGAGCGTGACATCATGCTGCAGATCATCGACCAGCGCTGGCAGGACCACCTGGCCGAGATGGACTACCTCCGCGAGGGCATCAATCTCCGGGCCATGGGGAACCAAGATCCGTTGGTGGCGTACCAGCGCGAGGGCTTCGCCATGTTCGGCAAGCTCATGGACGGGATCAACGACGACTACCTGCGCTACGTCTTCCACGTCCAGGTCATGGCCGAACCGACCGCGGAACCGGATCTGGAGCGGGCCAGCTACATCGCCGCCGACGACCCCGTCCAAGGTGACGACGCAATCTCGGCGGCATTCGCGGCGGCCACTCCGGCTGAGATGGAAGAGGTTGCCGCCTCGGCGGGCCTCCCGGGGGGGAACGGGAGTCAGGTCGGGGTGACCAACCGGTTGGCCGAGGACGGGGAGACCCAGCTGCCCATCGTGAAATCGGATCGCGAGAAGCTCGGGAGGAACGACCCGTGCTGGTGCGGGAGCAACAAGAAGTTCAAGCTCTGCCACGGCGCCAACTGAGATGGCCCCGACGGATGGCCCCCGTCGGGGGGCCGGTGAGCCCGAGCGCGTCGACATTCCGTCGGCGCTGGCGTCACTGAGGGAGCGCCTGGCCGAGGCCGCACGGTTCCTCGGCACCGATCGCCTGCACGAGCGCCAGGCGGAGCTGGAGAAGGCGGCCTCCGAGCCCGGCCTGTGGGACGACCCCGACCACGCCCGGGAGGTGACCACCGAGCTCGGCCGGGTCAACGAGGACATCGAGCTGCTGGCCGGCCTGACCGAAAAGCTCTCCGATGCCGAGACGCTCAACGAGCTCATCGAGGAGGAGGCCGACGACTCGCTTCGGCCCGAAGTCGAGGAGGGGATCGCCGACCTCGACCGTCGGCTGCGGACCCTCGAGTTGCGTTCCCTGTTCGCCGGTGACTACGACGACGGTGACGCCGTGGCCGAGATCCACGCCGGTGCCGGTGGGACCGACGCCCAGGACTGGGCGGAGATGATGCTGCGCATGTACTCGCGATGGGCGGAGCGGCGCGGCTTCGAGATCGAGGTGGAGGAGGCGACCCCGGGGCAGGAGGCCGGTCTGCTGTCGGCCACCTTCATCGTCAAGGGCCGCTATGCGTTCGGCCTCCTGGCCGCGGAACGTGGCGTGCACCGGCTGGTCCGCATCTCTCCGTTCGACGCGCAGCACCGGCGCCAGACGAGCTTCGCCTCTCTCGACGTCGTCCCGTTCCTCGACGATGTCTCCGATGAGGTGGAGATCGACGAGAAGGACCTCCGCATCGACACCTACCGGTCCTCGGGAGCGGGCGGCCAACACGTCAACAAGACGGACTCGGCGGTCCGGCTCACCCATCTCCCCACCGGGATCGTCGTGTCGTGCCAGAACCAGCGCAGCCAACACCAGAACAAGGCCAAGGCCATGCAGGTGCTCGGGGCCAAGCTGGCCGAGCGACAGCGGGCCGAGCATCAGGCCACGCTCGACCAGTTGTCGGGCGACCGCACCGACAACGCCTGGGGCAACCAGATCCGTTCCTACGTGTTGGCCCCCTATCAGTTGGTGAAGGATCTGCGCAGCAACGAGGAGACCGGCAACGTGGAGGCGGTGCTCGACGGAGATCTCGACGATTTCATCGAGGCCGAGCTCCGACGCCGCGCCGAGGTGCGCCGGGACAACCCCTGAGATGGCGTACTCGGAGGTCAGCGGGGTTGAACCATCTGCTCGACGGGGCGGGGTAACATGGACCGGAATGGCAACGTCGGCCCGCAGATTCGGCCCCACGCCGTGACACCTCTCTCATGATCACATTCGAGAACGTCACCAAGACGTACAAAGGCACCACTGTCGCTCTCGGAGATTTCTCCGTCCAGATCGAGAAGGGCGAATTCGTCTTCCTGGTCGGTCCTTCGGGCTCGGGGAAGACCACGTTCATCCGGCTCCTGCTCCGTGAGGAGATGCCCGACTCCGGTCGCATCTGGGAGGCCGGCAAGGAGATCGGGCATCTGGCCAAATGGCGGATCCCCTATCTCCGTCGCAACATCGGCTGCGTGTTCCAGGACTTCCGCCTCCTGCCCAACAAGACGGTGTTCGAAAATGTGGCCTTCGCCTTGGAAGTCATCGGCCGGCCCAAACACGTCATCGCCGCCCAGGTCCCCCAGGTGCTGGACCTGGTCGGGCTGTCGAAGAAACGCGACAACCTGCCCCACGAGCTCTCCGGCGGCGAGCAGCAGCGGGTCGCCGTGGCCCGGGCCTTCGTCAACCGCCCGCTCATCCTCTTGGCCGACGAGCCCACCGGCAACCTCGATCCGACCACCAGCCTCGGGATCATGCGCTTGCTGGATCGGATCAACCGCACGGGGACCACGGTCATCATCGCCACCCACGATTCGGGCATGGTCGACCAGATGCGCCGCCGGGTGATCGAACTGGACCGGGGCATGCTGGTCCGCGACCAGGCCCACGGCGTCTACGGCATCGACAGCGCCGTCGCCGCAGCCGGCGCAGGTTCGCCGACCGGTGCCATCGCCGACCAATTCCCGAGCAGCGAAGTTCCCGGCGGCTTCGCCACCCGCACCTGATGCCAGTCTCCGCCGGCTACGTCTCGCGGGAGGCGGTCACCAACCTGTGGCGCAACCGTCTGATGACGGTGGCGGCCATCCTCACCGTCGCCGTCTCCCTCGCCCTCGTCGGATCGTCGCTGCTTCTGAAGCAAGGAGCGTCGAAGGCCACCGTGCAGTGGCAGAACGGGGTGAACTCGCTGGTGTTCGTGAATCCCAACGCGCCGGCGTCCCAGGCCAAGGCCATCCACACCGAGCTGATGCAGTCCCCGTACATCAAGTCGTGCATCTTCCGGAGCCAGGCCTACGACTACAACGAGGCCAAGCTGATCCTTCCTGCTGACGAGCTCCAGGCCACCACCCTGGCCGACTATCCGTCGTCGTTCCGGTGTGTCCTGAACGATCCCTCCCAGGCGCCGGCGGTCTACCAGCAGTTCAACGGCAAACCCGGGGTGTTCGCGGTCAAGTACCCCGGGCAGCAGATCAAGACCATGCAGAGCGTGATCCGTATCCTCCAGTGGGTCTTCCTCACGGTGGCCGTGGTGCTCCTGCTGTCCGCCTCCGTGCTCATCCTCAACACCATCCGCATGGCCATCTTCGCCCGCCGCCGGGAGGTGTCGGTGATGAAACTCGTCGGGGCCACCAACTGGTTCATCCGATTGCCGTTCATGGCCGAAGGCCTGATCCAGGGTCTGCTCGGCGCGGCGGTGGCCGTGCTGGTCGTCCTGGCCGTCTACTGGGGCGTCGGGTTGGACGCCACCAAGACGGCGGCCAACACGGGAAGCATCATCGCCACCATGTCGCTCACCGGGTGGGAGGTGGCCGGCACCTGCATCCTGGTGGCGGTGGTCGGCATCGTGGTCGGTGTGGTGGGCTCGGCGTTCGCCGTGCGCCGCTTCCTCGACGTCTGAGCGCTCACCCGGCCCGCCCGTACCCACACCCGGCCCGCACCTCGGGCGCGGTCGACAGGGTGGCGCTCAACTCCGGCACGAGTCGACATCGGGCCGGCCGGCCAACCTCGACCAGATCCAGTCCAGGATGACCGGACCGCCCTCCTGGAGCGCGCCGCTGTGGCTCGCCCCCGGGATCGGCACGTAGGTGACGGTGTCGTGTTGGGTACGGCAGAGCCAGTGGTCGACCAGCGTGGTCGTGGTGCGGTAGGGGACCAGCGAGTCGTCGACCCCCTGGACGACCATCACCGGTGCGAAGCTCGGGGCGCGTCCGGGCTCGTTGACGGCATCGTCGGCGCGCACCGCCCGTTCGGTGCTCCAATCCGATCGGAAGAGGAGTCTGGTGGCTGTCGAGTCGAGCGCGGCTCCGACGGCGCCCGCGCACGACGTGGCGATCAGCGGATCGTCGCGGCGGGCCCGTGCCGTCAACGCCGACGCCAGCGGGAGGTTGCCGTACGTCTGTGACCACGCGTACAGGGCCATGGCCGCGAAGCCGGCATCGGCATCGGCGTCGGTGTCGGGGACCGCGGGGGCGAGCTCGGTGAGGGACGTCACCGGGCCGACGGCGACCACCCCGGCCAGGAAGAGCTCGGGCGCGTAGGACTGGGCGATCTGCCCGGCGAACAGCGCGGCCTGGCCTCCCTGCGAGTAGCCGAGGACGACCACCGCGTTGGACGCGGCCGACCCTTCGAGGTTGCGTGCCGCCCGGGCTGCGTCGAGGACCCCCTGGGCCTCGCTCTGACCCACCAGGTAGGGCTGGATGCCGGGGGATCCGAGGCCCTGGTAGTCGGTGGCGGCCACGATCATCCTGGCCCTGAGCAGCGGGGCGAGATAGGAGATGGAGCTGAGCGGTCCGAGTGACGGAACGCATTGGGATGCGAGGCCGGTCGTCCCGTGGGCCCAGCTCACGATGGGGAAGCCGCCGGGCGGCGGGGCGCCGCCGGGGA
Source organism: Acidimicrobiales bacterium (assembly GCA_049521915.1). GTDB lineage: Bacteria > Actinomycetota > Acidimicrobiia > Acidimicrobiales > RAAP-2 > Bog-756. The sequence goes on from JBEKOI010000116.1 coordinate 5,514, forward strand.
CGACGATGACCCCGGAGACGGCGACGTCGTTGCCGGCGATCGACTCGGAGTGGTACAGGATCCGGTAGGCGGTCGCGCCCGGGGGCAACTGACCGGCTGACGGGATCACATTCCACCGGATGATCGAGCCGGGTGGCGCGGGGTTGAGCGTCGTCGGGACCTTGTAGAAGGCGTCGAGGCCGCCGTTGACGTCCGCCGGGCCCGGTGGTTGCGCCGGGCCCGGGTCGGTGGCGGACGACAGCGCCGGGTCGGCCGGCCCGTGGCCCTGGGCCGCGGGAGGGTCGGCCGGCGACGTGCCGCACGCGGCCACCGTCAATCCGACGGTGAGCGCGACGAGGACCGATGCCCGGCGCGCGCCGCCCATCGAGATGTACCGACCTGCGCGAGCCCTGCCCCCGGGGCGTCTCCCCACCATTCCGGTAGACGCTAGCCCAGCGCATACCGACCGCACCTTCCGGCACCACCGTCCGATGGGAGGGGCGCCGTCATCTACCATCGCGGCTCCATGGATGCCTTGGGGTTGGTCGCCAGCTGGCCGGTGGAGACGGCCGCGGTGGGGGTCATCGCCGTCCACCGGTCCGAGGGTCTGGCGCCCGGTGGGTGGCCGGGTCGGCTGGATTCGGTGGGACCTCTCGACCGGCCCTTCCCCTGGGCCTCGGTGACCAAGCCGGCCACCGCCCTGGCCACGCTGGTGGCCGTCGAGGAAGGGTCGATCGGGCTCGACGAACCGGCCGGCCCGGCGGGCTCGACCGTCCGCCATCTGCTGGCCCACGCATCGGGGCTCGGTCCCGACCCGGGCCCGCCCCTGGCCCGGCCCGGGACCCGCCGCATCTACTCGAACGCCGGCTACCTGGAGCTCGGGGAGCTGGTGGCCGAACGGTCGGGCATGGCGTTCGCCGACTACTTGCGCGACGGGGTGCTCGATCCCCTCGGCATGTCCGGCACCGTGCTCGACGCCGATGCACCCGGTGGGGCGGCCGCCGGGCTGTCCGGTCCCCTCGTCGATCTGCTCTCGCTGGGCCGCGAGCTGGCCGTACCGACCCTGGTCAGCGCCGAGACCCACCTCGAGGTGGTCTCCGTCCAGTTCGCCGGCCTGGCCGGGGTGCTCCCCGGCTTCCAGCGGTTCGATCCCTGCGACTGGGGCCTCGGAGTGGAGATCCGGGGCGCCAAGCAGCCGCACTGGACCGGGACCCTCAACTCGCCCTCCACGTTCGGCCACTTCGGCCAGTCCGGTTCCTTCGTCTGGATCGATCCGGTGGCAGGCGTCGTCTGTGCCGGGTTGAGCGACCGCCCATTCGGGCTGTGGGCCGTCCGGTCGTGGCCGCTCCTGGCCGATGCGGTGCTGGCCGAGTACGGCTCGGGACCCCTGTGACCCCGCGGACCTCACCCGACGGGCCGTCCCGGACTTCCCCGTTAGGCTTCGGCTCATGAAGGGCGTCATCCTTGCCGGGGGGACCGGCTCGCGGCTCCATCCGCTGACCCGGATCACCAACAAGCACCTGCTGCCGATCTATGACCGACCCATGATCAACTGGGGCATCGAGGCGCTCGTCAACGCCGGGATCACCGAGATCATGCTGGTGACCGGCGGTACCCATGCGGGGGAGTTCCTGCGCCTCCTCGGGAACGGCCACGAATTCGGCATCGACCGCCTCAGCTACGGCTATCAGGAGCGGCCGGGCGGCATCGCCGAGGCCCTCGGATTGGCGGCCCGGTTCGTCGACGGCGACCCGGTGCTGGTCATGCTGGCCGACAACATCGTCGAACGGCCCATCACGCCGATGGTCGACGCCTTCAGTGCCCACCCCTTCGGGGCCCGCATCCTGCTCACGCCGGTGGAGGAGGACGAGCACCTCCGACATCTGGGGGTGCCGTCGTTCGACGCCGAGAATCGGGTGATCGGCATCACCGAGAAGCCCGACCATCCCCAGTCGAAGTTCGGCGTCACCGGCATCTACTGCTATGACCCGGACGTCTTCGAGGTGATCACCACCCTGGTGCCGTCGGGCCGCGGCGAGCTCGAGATCACCGACGTGAACAACCACTACATCTCCCAGGGCACCATGGCCTACGACGTCCTCGAGGGCTTCTGGGGTGATGCCGGCGAATCGATCGATGCGTACTACAAGGTCAACGACTTCGTGCGCACCCACGGCGCCAACAAGGGCTGACCCCCCGACTTCGCGCTTCGGCGCCGGCCCTCACCGTCCCGGGTTCACCTCGGCCCACTCGGCCGTCTGCTGACGATGCCTCGCGTAGTCGACCTTGCCGGAGGGTGAACGCCCGATGGTGGTCACGAAACGCACCCGGCGCGGCGCCTTGTACCCGGCCAGCTTGGCCTTGACGTGGTCGATGACGGACTTCTCGGTGGTCGGGTCGGGCGGGGTCCCCGGGGCCAGCTCGACGACGGCTACCACCTCCTCGCCGAACCGATCGTGCGGGATCCCGACCGCCACCGCGTCGACGACACCGTCGGTGGTCTTCACCACTTCTTCCACCTCTTCGGGGTAGACCTTCTCCCCGCCGGTGTTGATGACCACCGAGCCCCGGCCCAGCAGCTGGATGGAGCCGTCCTCGCGCACCTCGGCGTAGTCACCCGGCACCGAATAGCGGGTGCCGTCGATGGTGCGGAAGGTCGCCTCCGTCTTGGCTTCGTCCTTGTAGTAGCCGAGGGGGATGCGCCCGGCCAGCGCCAGGACGCCGCTCTGGCCGGAACCGGGCTCGACGTCGCGGTTGTCGGCACCGATCACCCGGACCTCGGGACCGAGGGTGAATCGAGCGGTGTGGGCCGCCGAGGTCCCCGACGACACCGAGCTGCCCATGCCGATGGCCTCGGAGGACGAGAAGGCGTCGACCAGCAACATCCCGGGCCGATGACGGAGGAGCCCCTGCTTGGTCTCCTCACTCCACATCACCCCGGACGAGACCATGCCCACCAGGCTGCTCAGGTCCCAGTGGCCGGGCTGGGCGTCCAGCGTGGCCAGGATGGGCTTGGCGAAGGCGTCGCCCACGATGACCAGAGCGTTGACCTTCTCGCGGTCGACGGTGTCGAGCAGCTCGACCGTGTCGAACGTGTGCGAGGTCAAGGTGACCACCCGCCCACCCTCGCTGAGGCACTCGAGCGCGGTGAACCCCCCGGTGCCGTGCATCAGCGGGCACGCCGGCAGCAGGGTCATGCCCGGGCCGCTGCGCCGGAGCTCGGCGCGGACGTCGTCCGACCCCCCGTCCTCGGGGTAGCGCCGGAACCCTGCGCTGTTGAGGCGGGCGAAGAGATCGTCCTGGCGCCACATGACGCCCTTGGGCATGCCCGTGGTCCCCCCCGTGTAGAGCAGGTAGAGATCGTCCGGGCTGCGACCCCAGGGAGGACGGACCCGTCCGGCCTCCGGCTGCCCGGTCGTCCCGGCCGCCTCCTCGTAGGGGACGGCCCACTCGGGGCAGGTGGCCGTCCCGTCGTCGACCCACAGCCAGGTGCTGATGGAAGGGAGCCTGTGGCGGATGCCCTCGATGCGGTCGACGAAGACGCCGTGGAAGACGACCGCCACCACGTCGGCGTTGTCCCACAGGTAGACGAGCTCGTCGTCGGCATACCGGTAGTTGGTGTTGATGGGCGCGAGGCCCAGTTTGAAGCAGGCGAAGCTGGCCTCGAGGTACTCCGAGCAGTTGTAGAGGTAGATGGCCACCTTGTCCTGGTGCCCGACCTCGGCGCCGAGCAGCCACCGGGCCAGGTCGTCCGCCCGGCGGTCCAGCTCGCCCCAGCTCAGGGTGATCGTCCCGTGGGTGAGCGCGGGCGCGTCGGGCAGCTCGTCGGCCACCGCCTCCCAGACGTCCCCGAAGTTCCACGAGCTCAACGGTCGCTCCTCATATCCCGGCCGAGCCTACGCTGGCCTGCGTGGACTTCGCGTTGCCGACGGATGACGACCCGCGCCGGGCGCTGGTGCGCGAGTGGCTGCGGGCCCACCCGGAGCCGTCGGGCCGGCAGTTGGCCGAGCGCGGCCTGGTCGCTCCGCACTGGCCCCCGCCGTGGGGGATCGGCGCCGATCCCACCCACCAGCTGATCGTGGACGATGAGCTTCGGCGAGCCGGGGTGCAGCGACCCACCAACACCATCGGGATCGGATGGGCCGGACCCACCATCCTGTTCGCCGGTACCACCGGCCAGAAGGACCGCTACCTGATTCCCCTGCTGGCCGGCGAGGAGATCTGGTGCCAGCTGTTCAGCGAGCCCGGCGCGGGATCCGATCTGGCCTCGTTGGCCACCAGGGCCGATCTCGACGGTGACCAGTGGGTGGTCCGGGGCCAGAAGGTGTGGACGTCGTACGCCCACGCGGCGCGGTTCGGGATCCTCCTGGCCCGGACCGAGCCGGAAGCTCCCGTGCACCGGGGCATCTCCTATTTCATCTGCCCGATGGACTCCCCGGGGGTGCACGTCCGTCCCCTGGTGGACATGACCGGTACCCACACCTTCAACGAGGTGTTCCTGGACGAGGTGCGCCTCCCGGCGGACAACCTGATCGGCGGTCGGGGCGAAGGGTGGTCCCTGGCCAAGGTCACGCTGGCCAACGAGCGGGTCTCGCTGTCCGGGGCCGGGTCCCTGTGGGGCATGGGTCCCACCGCGGCCGACCTCATCGATGCCGTGCGGAGGGCCGGGGGCACCTCCGATCCGCTCGACCGCCAGCGCCTGGCCCGGTTGTGGGCCGAGGGCGAGATCCTCCGGTTGCTGCGGCTCCGGACCGTGTCGGCGGCGGTGGCCGGTGCCGAGCCCGGACCCGAGGCGTCGGTACGCAAGGCCCTGGCCGACGAGCACGGCCAGCACGTGATGGCCCTCGCCCGCGACCTCACCGGCGCCCGGGGCATGCTCCAGAGCACGGAGCGGGCCGGCCCGAGGCCGGAAGGCGGGGAGGGCGGGGGAACGCCGTGGCCCGGTGGCCTGTGGGACTTCGGGTATCTCTTCGCCCCGGCCCTGACCATCGGGGGTGGGACGTCACAGGTGCAGCGCAACATCATCGCCGAGCGGACGCTGGGCCTGCCCCACGATCCACCGGTCTGACCGGGGGTCGGTGGTTCAGGCCGGGATGGGCCCGGCGTCCTCGTACCCCTGCCGCACGCCCCGGCCGGCTCTGCGGCTCAGCTGTTCGGGTTCGTAGAGCATCCAGTAGGCGTTGCGGGCATGCTTCCGGGCCCTGTCGATGCAGACCGCGGCCAGCCGGGCCGGGTCCTCCTCCTCACCCTCGTGGACGAACACCTCCAAGATGTGGGTCGAGGTCATCAGCTGGGCCTGCATGATGCCCTGGGACGCCTCGTGGGCGCAGACCTGGTCGATGTCGGCCTTGCCCGGCATCCCGAGGGCCACGACGATGTGGCACCCTTCGTCCTCGATGATCCGCTTGCACTCGACGGCCAGGTCCTTGAACCCGGGCACCGTCCGGTACAGGACCTCGAAGGTCGAGCCGAAGCCCGCGCACTGCTTCAGCTCGTCGAGCGCCTCGGCGCCCATGTCGTAGCGGGCGAACATGGTGTCGACCACGCCGATCCGGTCCATGGCGCGATCCTACCGGGGATCGGTCCCCCGGCTCCCGGCCGCCGTCCCGGCCGCCGACGCCGTGGGCCACCCGGCCGCCGACGCGGTGGGCCACCCGGCCACCGGCGCGGTGGCGACAGCCGTGGGCGACAGCCGTCCGTTCGACCGGGTCGTCCCCGTCGACAAGACTCGGCCGGGTGAGCACGACGACGTCCCGGGCCCGGCCCGCCTTGCGTCCTGAACAGGTCGTCCTGGTGTGCGGCACCGGCACCGAGGTGGGCAAGACCTGGGTGGGCAGCCGCCTGCTGGGCGAGCTGCGCGGCCGCGGGCTGTCGGTGGCCGCCCGCAAGCCGGCCCAGTCGTTCGCCATCGATTCGGAGGGGATCCGGCTCGGGGGAGCCACCGACGCCGAGGTGCTGGGATCGGCGTCGGGCGAGGACCCGGCCGTGGTCTGCCGTCCGTTCCGCTCCTACCACCGGGCCATGGCCCCTCCGATGGCCGCCGAGGCGCTCGACGAGCTGAAGCAGTGCGCGGGCTTCGGCTCGACCT
>JBEKOI010000117.1:0-11557 GCA_049521915.1 Acidimicrobiales bacterium
GGATCATCGTTGGATCTTCAATCCGGAGCGGCGGGTAGGTTGGGTATCGCGAGCCCGGCCCATGTAGGCAAGCACCAGGTCCTCCAAGGTGACCGGCCTGACTGTCCACGTTGGATCGAGAATTGTGTCGTCGGTGCGCACCAGGAGCGTGGTCTGTCGATCGGTGTGGCTCTCCTCGATGACTTCTTGATTCGCCGGAAGACCGCCCGGATCTCGCCGGGGTCCCGAGAGGCGGTGGTGGGATGCCAACAGACCGCCGATCTCGCCGGACAGTTGGACACGGGAAGCGACGAGCACGACCAGGTAGTCACAGGTCCGCTCCAGGTCAGCGACCAGGTGGGAGGACAGCACGACACTCACCCCCTGTTCGGCGACGACCTCCATCAACGTCTGGAGAAACTCACGACGGGCGAGCGGGTCCAGACTGGCCACGGGCTCGTCGAGGAGCAGCAGGTCGGGCCGCTTGGCGATAGCCAGGGTGAGCGCGAGCTGGGCCCGTTGACCGCCGGAGAGCGATCCGGCCCGTTGGCCGGGATCGAGGCGCAGCTCCTCGATGCGACGACGGGCCACCTGATCGTCCCAACTCGGATTGAGATAGGCACCCAGACGGAGGTGCTTGTCCACAGTGAGGCCGGCGTAGGTGGGTGCGTCCTGGGCAACGAACCCAACCCGTCCGAGTTGCGCCGGTCCGTCGGCAGGACGACCACCGAGCACCTCAATCGAACCAGAGGTAGGAGCGAGGAGACCGACCCCCAGATGCAACAGGGTGGTCTTCCCCGCACCGTTTGGTCCGACCAGCCCGACAACCTTCCCTTCGGGGATCGATAGGGTGCAGTCGGAGAGGGCCCAGCGTCGTCCGTACCGCTTGCCGAGGCTGGAAGCCTCTAGCACAGCGGTCATGCCACACCTTCTGCGAAGCAGTTGCGAAACGCAGTTCGGTAGATAGCCTCGATGTCGTCAGGACCGAGCCCTGCCGAGCGGGCCGAGCGCAGCCACTTGGCCATCGACTCAAGGAATCGTGCCTGGCTGGCGGGATCGGTTCGGGGGAGCGTTCCAACGATGAAGGTCCCCTGACCGGGTCGAGCCCGAGCGAGGCCCTCACGTTCCAGGTCCCGGTAGGCCTTGAGCACCGTATTCGGATTGATGGCCAACTTGGCGACTACCTGCTGGGCCGTTGGCAATTGATCACCCGGCTCGAGCATGCCGAGCTGCAGAGCCTGATGGACCTGCTGAACTAGTTGTAGGTATGTGGCAACACCCGATGAGCTGTCGAGCTGGAACTCGATCATTGTCCTTCTTCCACTAAGTAGTTAGTGGAAGAGTACTTAGCGTCGGCCCCGGACGCAAGGGCCCGGCTTCGTAGTGCCGTCGATCCGGCTGGCGATAGGCCTGAAGTACCTACGGGCTGTGTCCCCTCTAACCCGGGATGACGGCATGCGTGCGGGGAGCGGACCACGCCGCGTTGATGGTCGTCCCGCAATAATGGTTGATGTGGACGAAGTAGGGGTTGAAGTCGTCGTCGCCCATAGCGAGCGCGCCACCCTACGTGTCGGCGACGTTTTCCTGAAGATCGACGCTGATCAAACGCGCACCGAGGTTGAGGTCGAGGCGATGGCTCTGGCACCGATTCCGACTCCGGAGGTGCTCTGGTGCAAGCCACCCGTGCTCGCGCTTGCGGCCCTCTCAGGGACGGTTCTAGGCCATCTCGGCGAACCCTCGACCGCATCGTCGGCGGCTTGGGCCGCGGCGGGCGCCATCGTACGAACACTGCACGAGGCTCCGCTGCCGCCATGGCCCGGCAAGGCTCTGGACGAGGTGGCTTGGCGCCTCGCCGACGAGTGCAAGTGGCTTGTGACGAACGGCGTCCTCCCCGCCGACGTGGTCACGCGCAACCATCGGATTGCCGAGGCTGTACTTCGACCGTGGACACCGGTGTTCCTACACGGCGACCTGCAGGTCGACCACGTGTTCGTCGATGGTGAGAAAATCACCGGCGTGATCGATTGGTCGGATGCGGGCCAGGGCGACGCCCTGTTCGACCTCGCCATCCTGACACTCGGACACCCGGAGCACCTTCGCGACGTTGTCGCAGGTTACGGAACCGACGTCGACTTCGATGTGATCCGCGCGTGGTGGTCCTGGCGATGCCTGGTAGCTGTCCGATGGCTGATCGAGCACGGCTTCGACCCGTTCTCGCCAGGCTGCGAGATCGCCGTGTTGAGATCCCAGCTCTAGGTGCTGCCCCGAGCCAGCCTCAGTCTGAGAGCGTTGTCCCCCAACCCCGGCTGTGGGCGCGTTATCGACCGGGGTGTGCTCGCGCTCCGCAAACGGCCACGCTCGGACACATCCGGGCGTGATGATAACTGCTGCCTACTCCTACGCCTACGGCGAAGCCGAACCGGACGACCCCGACTCAATGGCGATGGACGCACGAAAGCTCGTGTGACGGTGCAATTGGATACTCAGAGGGTGGCTCTGACCACTCCCTGCTGTCGATCATCGCCCATCTCTCTCGGCAGCAGCCGTTGTCCATCGCTCGTTGGGGGTCGGACCGAGTAGACCCTTGGAGAAGTGCAGGTCGCGCCCGAGGAACCACCCGACATGACTAAACAAGACGTGGAGTACGGTATCGGTGCGGCAGCACGGGGGTGCGGCGGATCGGAAGTCAGGCGATGACTGAAATGGTAGGACAGAACCGGGCGAAGCATCGGCATGTTCTGGCGAGGATCTTGTTGGCCGGTTCGTTGTTGTTCGGCAGTGCTGTGACTGCGACAGTGATCGGCGATGCGACGCCGGCATGGGCGCAGTCCTCTGTCACCTTGTACGTCGCCTCGGGAGGGACGGGCGACTGTTCAAGCCAGGCCAACGCCTGCGGATCGATCCAGACCGCCATCACCACTGCAACCGGCGGCTCCTACTCCGGCGACGACGTGACCGTCGACGTGGGAGCCGGCACCTACACCGAGACTGAAACCGCCAACACCTCGTCGCTTGACTCGCTCACCATCGTGGGGGCCGGGGCATCTGCAACCACGATAAACGGCGGAGCGGCCGCGTCGGTGTTCACCATCAACGGCGGCGCGGTGACCATCGACGGCGTGACGATCACGAACGGTAGCAGCGGGGGAGCGGGCGGCGGGATCGACAACTACGGCACGTTGACCCTGACCGACAGCAGCCTCTCGGGCAACTACGGCTACTTCGGCGGTGCAATCGAGAACACCGGCACGGCGACCGTGACCGACAGCACACTGTCAGGCAACACCAGCTCCGCTGGCGGCGCGATCGACAACACGGGCACGGTACACGTGATCAACAGCACCCTGTCGAACGACAGCACCAACGGGATCTACAACACCGGCACGGTGACCGTGGCCGGCAGCACCTTCTCGGCCGACAGCGGCTACTACGGCGGTGCGATGGTCAACGGTGGCGGTGGCACGGCGACCGTGAGCGATAGCACCTTCTCGGGCAATAGCGCCACCTACGGCGGCGGCATCTACAACCCGTCCGGCACGTTGACCGTGACCAACAGCACCTTCGTGGACAACGGTGCATCGAACGGTGGCAATATCGACAACGACGCCGGCATTCTGTACTTGGGCGCCACCATCGTGACCGGCAGTACCTCAGGTGGCGATTGTGTCCTGGGAGGGGGCACCTTCAACGACCTGGGCTACAACCTCGACGACGACGGCTCGTGCAACTTGACAGCGACCGGGGATGCTTCTGACACGCCCGCCGGTCTGGATCCGTCAGGCCTCCAGAGCAACGGGGGACCCACCCAAACTATCGCACTGGCACCCGGAAGCCCTGCCATCGGCTTGGTGACCAACCTTTCCCTCTGCCCGAGTACCGACCAGCGGGGTGCGGCCAGGCCTGCGTCCATTTCGTGCGACGCCGGCGCCTACGACACCAACGGAGCTTTGTTCGGCAGCCCGTCTGTCTCATCGGTCACCGTCACCGGGGGCCTGATCGCCCCGACGGTGACCGTCACCGGATCCGGCTTCGGCAACCAGGCCGACCTCGGCGCACCGGCGGCCGCCACCTCGTGCTCGAATACCAACACCGGCTCCGACTACGGCAACTTCTCCTTCTCCGACGCGACCGCCGGGTGGCTGGCCGGAGGGGGTACCAACTGCACCGGGGTGACCATCACGTCGTACTCGGCCACCCAGATCCAGTTCACCTTCGGGAACGGCTACGGCAACGGCACGAGCCCCGACGAGTACGGCGCCCTCGGCTACGGCGACAGCCTCCAGGTGAACGTGCTCGGCGCCACCTACAGCAGCTCGGTGCCCGCCTACTCCCCGGCGCCGACCATCTCCTCGGTCACCATCACCGGGGCCCTGACCAACCCGACCGTGACCGTGTCGGGGTCGGGATTCGGCAACGAGAACGACCTCGGTTCACCGGTGCCGGCCACCTACTGCTCGAATTCTGCGACCGGCATTGACTACGACAACAACCTGTGGATCTCCGACGGGTGGGGGGCCGGGGAGGGGTCCGGACCGTTCGGGGACTGCACCGGGCTCAACGTCTCGTCGTACACGAACAGCCAGATCGTCTTCACCTTCGGCAGCGGCTACGGGACCGGTGTCGGCCAATACGGCGTCCTCTCCCCCGGCGACAGCTTCACCATGACCGTGCTCGGCACCACCTTCAGCGGCACCGTCCCCTTCTCGGAGACGCCGACCATCGACGGGGTGACCTTCGGGGGGAATCCCGCCAGTCCGACGGTGACCGTGTCGGGGTCCGGGTTCGGCACGATGGGCGACCTTGGCACGGGGACGCCCGCCACGTCCTGCCTGCCCACGGATACCGGGGACGACTACGGCAACTACTTCTACTTCTCCGACGCCTCGGGTGGCTCCTGGCAGGCCGGGCAGGGAACCAGCTGCGTCGGGCTGCTCATCGGGTCGTACTCGGCCACCCAGATCACCTTCACCTTCGGCAGCGAGTACGACTCGTTCGGCCCGGTCAGGGACGGTGACAGCTACTCGGTGACGCTGTTCGGTGTCACCTACCACGGCACCGCCTCCCTCGGGATGGGTTACACCTGTGACGTGTCCGGCTTCGGCACCACCAGCTTCCCGGTAGTGGTGTCCGAGTCGCCGGCCCCACCGGGAAGCATCGACGCCGGGGGGACCTTCCAGACGGCTCCGTCCGCCCAGGTGACCGTGCCGGCCTCGGTCATCAACCAGTTCCTCGGGGCGGGGGCCACCTCGGTCACCGTCGCCTCCCAGACCACCGCCATCGACGGGCTCACCGCGGTCGGGGGCTCGCCCAGTGGGGCGGTCGACCCCAACGTGGAGGCGGCCTCGGCCTCCAACCTGCCCCTCAGCGACACATTGGCGGCCAACACCCCTTTCACCTACGACACCACCTACAACCCGGTCACCTTCCAGACCGGACCGGGAACCGGCACCGTCTTCCTGACCCCCGGGGACATCGACGCCGAGGTCACCTTCGTGATCCACGGCACCCCGGCCTCCGAGTCCATCGCCTGTACACCCTCGGCCGGGGCGGCCGCCCTCGGATCTGTCACCGTGAACCAGCCGGCGGCCACCCCCACCTTCCAGGTGCCCCCGGCCACCCCGGCCCTCCAGAACCAGGTCAGCGCGGGCACCGACGGCGGCTGGGGGGCGACCATCGCCAACACCTCGACGGCCCCAGTCACCAGCCTCAGTGCCAGCGTGCAGGTCACCGACGGTAACGGTGCCCCCACCTTCGACCTCACCGGGATGGCCGCTTCGGGCACCACCTGTGCCCACGCCGGGGCGGGCAAGCTGACCTGTTCGATCGGCACCCTGGCCGCCGGGGCGTCAGACACCCTCGACGTGCTGGTCAATACCACCGGGCTCCCCGATGCCACTGACATTACCGGTTCGGCCACGGTGACCTCCTCCAATGCGGGGTCCGAGACCACCACCCTCGGGGCCATCGGGGTGGTGGTGATCGAGAACGGGAACGGCACCGTGGCGGTAGCCGTCCCCGGGAAAGTGCTGGTGAGCACCAAGAAGACCCTGCGGCAGGCCAGGGCCTCGGTGTCCCTCACCCTGCCGAAGGTCAGGATCACGGTCAAGAAGAAGGCCCGGACCGGGGGACCCTTGGCCTCGGGCACGGTCACCGTGCTCCCCCCGCCGGTGGCAGTGACCCTGGAGAGCCTCGCCCCCTCGACCGAGCCGGCTCTGTGCCCGCCCACCGGGTCCCTCAAGTGCGAGGGCAACATCATCCAGGTGGTGGGCAACTTCTCGCTCTTCACCAGCAAGCTCAATCCCATCGTGGCCACCGTCAAGTTCTTCTACGGCTCGAAGGTCCCGGCGGGCACGGTCTACTTCTTGAAGCCCAACGGCAAGACCGTCGACAAGCTGTCCGTCTGCAAGAAGACGGCCAGCGGGTACGACACCCCATGCCTGTTCGGCGCCGAGCAGGACCTCGGGACCACGGGCAACAAGTACGCCCAGGACACTGTGTACTTCACCGGCAACGACCCGGCCATGGGGCGGCGCTGAGCGGGACCTCGAAGAGTGACCCGGAACCGGGAGTGGGCGCGTTATCAGCGGACAAGTTCACCGGTCGGGGTGCGTTATCTACCTCGGATGCGATCGGTGCTCGCGATCCGCGAGCTGCCACGGACAGGCACATTGGGGCAAGACATTCGGCCGGACGGTTCCAGCCTCCGATCCGTCAGCTCGGACCCTTCCGCCCCAGAACATGAAAGACGCGGCTGAGTCCACGGTAAGGGTCCCGCCGGCTGGCCTCGAGTTCGACTGCTGCCGTCGCTGCAACTTGTTCCGCGTCCGCAGGGTCAAGTTTCGCTCCACCGAACTCGAGCCAGTCGACGAACAACCACACTCCATACCAACACACCGGCTTCACGCCATGGCGCTCGATCAGCCCACTAACCTCCTCCACTGTGTCCGCTCGACCGCGTACCCCGAGCACGCCGACCCCTGTTCTCTGATCAAACGCTGCAAGGGCATCCTGCCACCGCTGTTCCATGGCTGGTTGTACCGCCGTCGCGTGTGCGTTTCCCGTCATGATAGAGACGATGCCGCCGGCGGCCGCACAGCGGCAAAGCTGCTCGATCACAGGCTCCGGGTCCTCCAGGTAACCGAGCACGCCATGGCACAAGACACCGTCGAAGCGTCGACCCCCCAGTGCCTCGTCCGCCTCCTCACCATTGGCCTGCACGAGAGTCACCCGACGCTGCGCATCGCTCGGGAGCAGCCCCAAGCGCTCTCGAGCTTTGTCCAACATCGCCGCTGACGGATCGAGCACCGTCACCTCGTAGCCGGCTTGGGCGAGTGGGAACGATTGGTGACCCGCGCCGCCTCCGAGGTCGAGCACTGTGGCGGGCGGCGTGGGCAGATGCTCCAAGAGATGTTGGTGCATGACGTAAGTCCGCACGTATCCCTTGACCGTGGCGTACGCCTCATCGACGAAGAGGTTCGCCAAGCTTGAGCTGGCCCAGGCGTCATCAGCCATGTCTCCAAACTTACTCGGGCACCTCGATCAGATCACCGAGCGCACAACCCTGTGAATGAACCACTTGCTGGGACTGTCACCTATCGCTCGGCTGAAGGTCGCGTTATCTGTGTTCAGAAGCGATCGGTGCTCGCGCTCCGCGAACTGCGCACGGTCGGCACTTCGAGGTCATGCCCCACTTGCCTATTTCCCGGTCAAAGTGGGACACCTGAAATGGTCGGACGTTGCCGATGACTGCCCTTCCTCCATTCACGTTCTGAGAGCGGCTGGCTGGGTATCCGGGCTGTCTAACAGGGATCAGGTGATTGCAGCTGTTGACCCCGCTCATCAAGCACGCGCTGGACATCGGGATCAACTTCTTCGACACGGCCAACATGTACTCCCGAGGATCGAGCGAAGAAATCCTCGGCCGTGCGCTGGCGGATTTCGCCGATCGCGATGACGTTGTCATTGCGACAAAAGTCCGACATCCGATGCGACCAGGTCCGAACGGGTCCGGGCTCTCTCGAAAAGCCATTCTGAGTGAGATCGATCACAGTCTTCGCCGGCTCGGCACCGATTACGTCGACCTCTGCCAAATCCACCGAATGGACACACGAACGCCACTTGAGGAAACCCTCGAAGCCCTGCACGACGTAGTCAAGGCAGGGAAGGTCCGCTACATCGGTGCGTCGTCGATGCACATGTGGGAGTTCAGCAAGGCCCTGCATTTCCAACGTCAGAACGGGTGGGCTCGCTTCGTCTCGATCCACTGGCCCGTGGACGTCTCGCCCGAGAGGAGCAAGCAGCGACGAGCCGGGCCCCTAGCGATCCCTTTGCCGACATGCTTTACACCCAGGAGTCAAGTGATCGGGCCATCATCGATGCCGTGGCGACCGTCGCGCGCGAACGAGGAGTCAGTCGGGCACAGGTTTCCCTGGCATGGCTGAGGTCCAACCCCGTTGTTGTTGCTCCGCTCGTCGGCGCCACAAAGGCCTCGCACCTCGATGACGCCGTGGCTTCCCTGGAGATCGATTTGACTGATGACGAGATTTCCCGCCTGGAGACTCCATACACCCCTCGCTGCGACTTCCCAGGGCATCTCAGACGATGCCGAGTTGGGTCGCATCTCTGCCCGGATCGGCATTCGTCCTGCGACATCCTGATCCTCGGCGGTGACGACTCGAGGTGTCGGCCACCACAGGCCCGGACCTGCTTACTGGAGCTTCCCTGCCACGTGAGCTGCGCTGGGGGCTACATCCCCGATTGGGACAGTTGCGAGGAATCTCACGAACGCGTACGTTCCGCTCCCAGACCTGCGGTGAGGGCTGAACTGGCCACCCGGATGAGGTCTTCATTCGGTAGCGCTCGAGATGCCGCGTGGCTTGAGAAAGTGGCGGGCCACCGTGAGGCCCAGGATGCTGCCCAAACTCAAAAAGTGCCTCTGGTCAGCGGAGAGCATGAGACACCTTTCAAACCCTTCTTCATCCCTGGTGAAGCTTCTGAACGGGCTGTGCCGTCAATGTGTCAGTTGACTTTTACCCTTTGGTTATATAACCTTTAGGTAATGGTTGCTAACGATCAACTGAGCCGCTCGTTCGCGGCCCTTGCAGACCCCACCCGGCGGGCGATCCTGGAGCGTCTCGCGACCGGCGACGCTGGCGTCGTCGAACTCGCAAGGGCCTCCACGCTGACGCAGCCGGCCATCACCAAACACCTCAAGGTGCTGGAGCGAGCCGGCCTGATCGGCCGGGTTCGTGACGGCCAGCGCCGCCCAGCGCGACTTCAGCTCGACGGCTTGGCCCCTGTGGATGACTGGCTTCGCCGTGCGCACGGGGAATGGTCCGACCGCCTCGACCGTCTCGAAGCCCATCTTGCCGACCGAACCGATTCAACCACTAATGAGGAGATCCCCGATGCCTGAGACCCGTGCCGCCGTGGACGTCCGATCTGCGACTGTGATCAAGCAGCTCGTCATCGAGCGCACCCTCACGTCCTCGCCTGAGCGCGTCTTTGACGCCTTCACAGATCCCGACCAGCTCACGAAATGGTGGTGGCCCAGCGGCTTCACCTGCCCGGCCGCAGAGGTGGACCTTCGCGTTGGGGGTACGTACCGGCTGGCGATGGAATGGCCGGGCTCCATCCCTGCTGAGGCCCGGTTCTCTCACCACATGGCTGGTGAGTACTTCGAGATCGATCGTCCGCATCGTCTGGTCATGAGCGGCCGGGCCGTCAACGACGAGCAGGGCGAGCTCTTCGCAACGCTGATCGAGGTGACCTTGGCGGCCCGCAACGGGGGCACGGCGCTCACCATGCGACAGTCCTACTTCGAGCCGTTGCCGCCCGCCGAGGCGCTGGCCGGTGCTGAGCAGGGCTGGTCGGAGCAGCTCGACAAGCTCGAGCGGCTTCTCAGGGACCGACCGACAGAGAGCGATCGTGTCTAGATCCGTCCTCTACATGTCGATGTCACTTGACGGTTACATCGCTGGCCCCAACGACAAACCGGGCAACCCCGGCGGCGACGACTTCATGCGGCTCCACGAGTGGTACGGGTTTGCTGCGGATGCTGCACCAACCGCGGGGACCGTTGATGCGTCGGGAATTGGCAGCCAGATTCTGGATGAAATGAAAAGGACCGGTGCTGTTCTCGCCGGTCGAAATACCGTGGAGCAGGTCGATCACTGGGGCGGTGACCACCACGACGGTGTCCCAATCTTTGTGCCGAGTCACCGGCCGCCGGGACCATCGGGTGCCAAGTATCCATTGGTGACCTATGTAGCGGATGGGATTGCCAGTGCGATGAGACAGGCGAAAGCCGCCGCAGGTGACCGCAATGTCCTGGTCCATGGCGCTTATACGGCACAGGCTGCGATTGAGGCAGGTGTCCTCGACGAGTTACAGATTCACCTGATTCCGCTGCTATTTGGCGGCGGGGGTCGATTGTTTGACGTATTGCCGGTGCGGGTCGAATTGGAGATCGTTCGAGTGATCGACACCCCGAAGGCCACGCATGTCCGATACCGCATTGTCTCCTGACCTTGACTTGGCCACGCGCCCACATGTACTCGGCGAGGAAACTATCAAGCAGGTTTGTAGTCAGGTCAGGCACTAGTTCCCGCGTCTCGGTCGGTGGACACGGCTCCGGTTGGAGGGTTTGCATGCGAATCAGCTGCTCCGAGTGGAATCCACGACTGATCTAAGCGCTACCAGGGGCAATGTTGTCGAACCGACAACCGCGGACCTACTGGGACACTATTCGAACCCTCCGTCAAGTCTCCCTAATCTGTTGCGAGAATTGGGTTTGACCAGGGATAGGAAGTAATTCGTGAATGTCCGATCGAAACCGTCCGCTCGCTCCCAATTATGAGGCAATTCCTGATAATTCAACATTTCCGTCCCGAAGGACTGGGACGTAGTTCGAACCTTTCTGCCTCAGCGTCCTTAATGAGGCAGATCCCCAAATCAACCAGGAAGAGTCATGATTGGACAATGTCCGATCGGTGCAATTCCTATCCGTGAAGCCGCAGACCCTGGGGCCCGATTACGTAGATCGATCTCACGAGCTTGAGCATCGCTTCACACGCCTCCGTTGCTGTTCGTGCTTCGGCGCCTGACACTCGCAATTTCGTTCCATGCATCCAGTCGTTACGGATTTCCCCACCTTGTTGAGCTTTATGTAGAGATCCAGAGGAAGCCGTTTGCCGAACGATAGGCTTTCTGCAATTACTGTTAACTTGAGGGCCAATGAGATCGACAGTCAAGATTCTGCTGGCGGCAATCGTCGTTGTCGGAGCCGTCGTCCTGGTTCCAGTGGGTACATCGGCGGCGAGCGCCACGACGATCCTCTACGTTGCAGCGACCGGCTCAGATCTCTCGAATAGCTGTCAGGTCAAGGTGAATCCATGCGCGACCATCAGCCGTGCCGTCGATCTCGCACCGAGTGGTGACACCATCGAAGTGGCCGCCGGGACCTACAACGAGAATGTCGTGGTCAACGTGTCGGATCTGACCATCGTCGGCGAGGGGTCCTCCACGGTGGTCACCGGAACGACGAATCAGCCAACATTCGAGGTGAGCGGCAGCAACG
>JBEKOI010000118.1:0-11505 GCA_049521915.1 Acidimicrobiales bacterium
ACCTCGAGGCCGGGTCGGGGAGGACCCGGCCGTCGACGGCTCGGCGCACGAAGATCGGAGTGGCCGCTGTGCTGGTCCTCCTGGGCACGTTCGCCGGTCTGACCGCGGCCGGGGTGGCCCCGGCGGCGGCGTCGACCCTCAACGGCGTGGCCACCATCACCAACCCGGTAAACAGCAGACCCCTGACCGCGGGCGGCTCGGCCGCCCCATTCACGGTGACCCTCCCGGCCGTGTCCGGGGTCCCAGCCCACTGCACCGGGGATACCGCCAAGGGCGGCTATCTGGTCTTCAGCTATCTGGTGCACGCGGGGACCAGCCCGACCTCGGTGTCGTTTGTCAACGGCTTCCCGTCGGTCGGCTACGGGTTCGTCAACAACCTCGGTAACTACTACGGCAAGGTCAACACGGCCGTGAAGACCGGGCAGATCGTCGAGATCCCCAACAACCTCGAATTCGGGGCGCTGCTGAAGCGTGTGACCCTCGACGACCTGCTCTACGCGGCGGGCAACAAGAGCGGGGCCTGGGATGGGGGCATCGCCTGCGCCAAGGCCGGGAAGGTGAGCGACTACTGGAACACCCCGGTGGACTTCACTGCCAGCACCACCGACCCCAACGGCTTCGTGTGGTCGACCAGCTGCTCGCCCGAACCGGCCGTGTTCCACTCGTCTGCCAGCGCCAGGTTCCTCCATGGCAAGACCAACAAGTTCAGCGTGGTCGTGACCGGCTGCCCGGCTCCCGTCCTCACCGAGTCGGGCAAGCTTCCGACCGGGGTGACCTTGTCCAAGACGGGTGGGATCCTGTCGGGCAACCCGTCGGTGGGCGGGGTGTTCAAGTTCGACTTCCTGGCCAAGGTGGGCACGGCCAAGGCGGTCAGCCAGGCCTTCACCCTGACCGTGCCGCTCTTCGTCTCGACGGGAGCCCTTCCCACCACCAAGCCGGGAGCGGTCTACAAGGCGACACTGAAGGCTTCGGGCGGCAAGGCCCCGTACACGTGGTCCAGCAGTGCGCTGCCCTCAGGGATCAAGTTGAGCTCGGCCGGGGCCCTGTCGGGCACCGTGTCCAAGACGGCAAAGGCCGGGTCGGACCGGGTGGAGTTCAAGGTGACCGACCGCAGCTCACCGAAGGAGACGGCCACCTCGGTGCTCACCATCAAGGTCGCATGATCGCCTGAACTAGGGGAGGGATCCGGCGGCGAGCGTGAGCCGTCGGATCCTCGACCATGTGGCATGAGGAGCCCCTGAGGGCGGCCGGGAGCCTCCTCAGTCGGCCATGGTGGCCAGGATCTCCTCGATGATGCCGACGGTGGTGTCGGGATGCAGGAGGGCCAGCCGGCCCACCGGTTCCCCCTCCCAGGTGGTGGGCACGACGAACCCGATCTGGTCGTGAAGGAGCTGGGCCGACCAACGTTCGTAGTCGTCCCGATCCCAACCGATCCGGCGGAAGAGGACGACCGACAGCTCGGGTCTGCGCACCAGCTCGAGGTAGGGGATCCGGTCGATGACGTCGGCGCTGGCCTGGGTGACGGCCAGGACGGTCTCGACGGCGTCGCGATAGGCGTCGGTGCCGTTGACAGCCAGGGAGAACCACAGCGGCAGTCCCCGGGCCCTCCTGGTCAGGTGGTAGGCATAGTCGCTGGGGTTCCACTCGCCCGGTGCCTCCTTGTGGAGCACGTCGAGATAGGAGGCGTCCTGGGTGTGGACGGCCTTGGCCAGGCTGGGCTGGCGGTAGATGAGCGCGGCGCAGTCGAAGGGGGCGAACAGCCACTTGTGCGGGTCGACCACGAAGGAGTCCACCATCTCGATGCCGTCGAATCGGTGGCGTACGGACGGGGCCAGGAGCGCCGCGCACCCGTAGGCCCCGTCGACGTGGAACCACAGGGACCGATCCCCGGCCACCTCCCCCACTCCGGCCAGGTCATCGATGATCCCCGCGTTGGTCGTCCCGCCGGTGGCGACGACGCCGATGGCGTCGCCACCCCGCGGGTGCCCGTCGAGCGCGGCACGCAGTCCCGGGCCGGTGAGCCGGTGATCCTCGCAGGGCACGAGAAGTGGTTCGACTCCGAGGACCCGGAGCGCTTTGCCCACCGACGAGTGGGCCTCCTCGCTGATGGCGATCAACGGGTGGGCGGGGGCACGGTCGCCCATCCGGTGTGCAGCCGTGTCCCGGCCCACCATCAGAGCGGAGAGGTTGCCGGCAGAGCCACCCGAGACGAAGCACCCGCCCGCTCCCACCGGGAGCCCGGCCAAGTCGGCCAGAACTCCCAACGCCTGGTTTTCGGCGGCCACCGCTCCGGCCGCCTCCATCCACGAGGTGCCCTGGAGGGACGAGCAGGCCACGACCATGTCGAAGAGCAGGGAAGCCTTGGTCGGCGCGGCCGGGATGAAGGAGAGGAAACGGGGGCTGTCACACGACACCACCGCAGTGGCCAGCTCATTGTCGAAGATCTCCATGATCCGGCGGGGATCGGTGCCCTCGGGGTTGATCAGCCCTTCCAGGCTGTGGGCCAGCGACGAGGCTTGGGCGCCTCCGTAGTCCAGCGGCACCGGGTCGAGGGCCAGCCTCCAGCGGCAGTAGTCGAGGATGAGGGTGGTCAGCGGCTCGTCGAAGACGAACATGGGGTTTCGCATGATGTCCTTTCCGGGTGCGCCAATGATCGCAGAGATGGTGCCGCGCCCGGGGCCTGCCCGAGGGGTGTGGGAGCCGTGTGCGTACCGGCGGCCCCGTGCACGTCACCTGTTGGCCTGAAGCAAGCGGGGCACGCGCCCGTCTCGCCCGCGCTCAGGCTGTTGGCTCAGCCGAAGGCTTGTGCACCGAGACCGCGTATCCTCCGCCTTCGGCGAACGGCGCTCCCGACCAGGTGGCCCATCGCCCGTCGCCTTCGAGCCCGGCCCGCCGGCAGTGCTCGTCGTAGCTGTCCAGGGAGTAGCCGCTGTCGAGCTGGAATCCCGAGATCAGGCATCCGCCGGGTGCGATGTGGTGGGCGCACCCGGCCACCAACGCGGCGCGGGTCTCGGCCGGGGCGAAGATGGGGACGTTTCCGGCCATCACCACCACGTCGAATCGGCGACCGAGGTCGATGACGGCGAGGTCTCCGAGCACCCAGGCGAGATCGGGTGCCAGCGAGCGGGCGGTTTCGATCATCGACCGGTCGAGATCGACCCCGACCGTGTCCACACCCCTGCGGGCCAGCTCCCTCGCCACCCGACCGGTCCCGCATCCGGCGTCGAGGACCGACGATGGTTGCCACCGGATGACGAACCCGGCCTCACCGTGCACGTCGGCACCCGAGGCCTCCAGCTTGTCGAAGCGCTCCTGGTAGGCCCGGCCGTCCCAGTTCACGGCCGGGTCAACGGGCGACGGGCCACAAGCTGAGCTGGGACTGGTCGGCCGTCCCCAGTGGGTGATAGCCGGGCAGCAGCGACATGGGGGTGTCGAGGTAGACCTTGGCCTCGGGGGGCTGGGCGAACCGGCCGTGACTCCAGCGGACCTCGACGTGCCCGAGGACGGTGCGTTCTGCGTCCTCGTCCCGCGACCGGTACGTGCCGGCCCAGTCGACCCGCGGCTGTCCGGCCTCCGACGGCGAGACGGTGAACTCCGCCAGTTCGAACTGGTCGCGCCAGTCCCAGGGGCTGGCGATCCTGTACCTGGCCGGGAGACCGGTGCGCCTGTCGTTGCCGAGGACGAAGTACGGGGCACTACCGATCCGCAGCAGCCTCCACAACATCGCCTCCCGGGCGATACCGGTGGATTCGAGCCGCCTGGTCCACCGCTCGGCCGAGGCGGTGCTCACGGCCTGGCACAGGTGGGCGTAGGCCGTGCGCGACGGGCCGTCGGGATAGGTGCGCCCGGCCAGGGCATCGCGCAGCGTGGCCAGCTGCTCCCGGTCGCAGAGCGACGGGGCCGCCGGGAAGCCGGTGAGGCCGGTGGCGGCCAGGCAGGATCGGTACAGCGCGGCCAGCTCCTCGGGGGCGACCATCTCGTACCAGTCCCTGCGGTCCCAGGTCCCCGAAGTGGCCAGTAACCCGTCGAAGAGCCTGCCGGGGGAGGCATTGGCCACGATGTCGGATTCGTACTTGCAGCTGATCAGGTACACGTGGTCGATCCGGAGGTCGATGGGCGCCACTTCGTCCCCGGGGGGCCTCCGCCCGCCGGTCCATTCGATGGTGAGCGGTGTCCTGCCGCGGAGTCCGTCGGGCGCTTCGAGCAGGGCCCGCCCATTGGCGAAGGCCGAGCTCAGCTCGGCCGAGAACCGACCCGATGTGGCGACGGCGTCGAGGCGGTCCCAGACCTCGTCGGCCACCTGGAGCTGACCGGGGCGACGGGCCAGAGCAGCTCCGACATCGGTGAAGGGCAATGTCCCGAGGGCGGTCCCGAGCTCGGTGGCGATCGTCCGGTTATCCGGCACGGGGTCGATGGACGAGGGGCGAGCTCATCTCTTCCGCCGTGCCGGCTTGGCCCGGGCGGGCTGCCTGGCGTAGGCGTGCAGGCGCCGCATGCTCTCCGTGTCGAGGAGCTCGAGGACGTCGTAGACCGGACCCGACCGGTCGTCGCCCTGCACCGCCCGGAGAGCCCTGGCGCCGTCAGCCCGGTCCGCCGGCGAGTCGGTCGTGAGGAGGATCAGCGGGCCGAGGTCGTCCCGTGCCGATTCCCGCGACCGCACCTCGTGGAGGACACAGGCCTTGCCCAGCGCCCGCCACAGCACATCGGGTCGCCGCAGACCGGGCCGGGTCGTCGAGTAGGCTCCGGAGAGCTCGAAGAGCCAGAGGCCCCCGCCTGCGTCCCGGGCCCTGAAGTCCACGGTCAGGCCGAGGTCCCGGTAGGCCACGTTGCGTTCGATGTCCTCGAAGCCGCTGGTGGCAAGGGCCTGGTGGGCCAGCTCGCTGGCCTTCCGTCCGAGCATCACCGCCTGGTCCTCCTCCGGGGTGGCGCCGGCACCGGGAGGTGACGAACGGCCGGGGCTCACCGTGACCCGCCGGCGGGCGGCCCCGGCCGAGGTCGAGCGGATCATCGCCTCCCGTTCGTCGGCGACCCGGCGCTCGGCCAGGGCCACGTACTCCTCGTCGGTGTCGAATCCGATGTAGTGGCGCTCGGTCCGAACCGCGGCGACGGCGGTCGAACCCGATCCGACGAAGGGATCCAGGACCAGGTCGCCGCGGTAGGTGTAGAGCTCGATGAGCCGCCGTGGCAGTTCCACCGGGAACGGCGCCGGGTGACCGACCCGGGTGGCCGACTCGGAGGGTATGTCCCAGACGTCGATGGTGGCATCGACGAACTCGTCCATGGTCATCGTCCCCTCGCTGGGGAGCCCGTCGCGTGCGCGCTGGCCGGGGGCGACGGCCCGATCGAAGCGGCCCTTGGAGGCGACGATGATCCGCTCGGACACGTCCCGCAGGACGGGGTTGCCGGGTCGCTGATACGTGCCCCAGGCGCACGAGCCCCCCGCCGCGTGGCTCTTCTGCCAGACGATCTCTCCGCGGAGCAGGAAGCCGAGTCGCTCGAGGAGGTCGATCACGTCCCGTGACAGGGACCGGTAGGGCTTGCGCCCCAGGTTGGCCACATTCACCGAAATCCGTCCGCCGGGCTCGAGCTTGTCGAAGCATTGGCCGAAGACGTCGTGCAGCATCCCGAGGTAGGCGTGGTAGTCGGCGGGGACATGTCCGACCCCGAGTACGGCCTCGTACTCCTTGCCCGCGAAGTACGGCGGCGAGGTCACCACCAGGGCCACCGAGTTGTCCGCCACCTCCCCGTACCGGTCCATCTCCCGGGCGTCTCCGACCCAGATGGCGTCACGGGCGGCGGGTGCGGCGACCTGGTCGTCGTCGGAGAGTCGAGGCGGGGTGAACCGGGCGTAGAAGGACGAGGAGTCGTGCGCCTCCCGACGGCCGACGCCGAACCCGGACGTCGACGTGGGCCGGCGCCGGGTGCGGGGCTGGATCGGTTCGACGTTGGTCACAGGTCCCCTGTCCGCGGGCAGGGTCGGGGACCCGCGAGGGGCATGCTGCTCGATGGCCGGTGCACGAGGTGAATCATAGGAAGTGGGTGTGACCGGGCGTCCGGCGCCGGTGTGTGGGGCTCATGGCGGTCCCCATCATCCCAGGCCCGCGGCCCGGAGCAGTGGTTCACCCGCCGGCCAGGTGTTCGCTGATCGACTCGCCCACGGCGACGCACCGCGAGGTCGAGGTGCAGCTCACCGCGGTCAGCGGCTGGGCGGCGTTGACCACTGACGGATCCTTCCAGGGATCCGCCGGCGATCCGCTGACCATCATCAGACCGGCTTGGGGCGCAGCGAGGACCGAGCTCCCCACGGCGACACAGGTTCCGAGGGCGGTACACGAGACACCGGTGAGCGATGCGGACTGTGCCGTGACCGTCTGGCTCGACCAGGTTGCACCGCCGTTGTCGGTGGTGAAGAGGAGTCCGTGCCCGATCCTGGCCCCGTTCAAGGAGTCGGCGGTCGTCCCCACCACCATGCAACGGACCCCGGGAACACCCACGAGCGGTGTGGTGGTGGTCGTGGTGGGCGGCACGGTGGTGGTGGGCGGCACGGTCGTGGTGGGCGGCGCGGTGGTGGTCGGCGGCACGGTGGTGGTGGGCGCAGGGGCGGCGGCGGACGTGGTCGACGCGGCGGCGGCGGCGGCCGCGCCCGGCGCCACCGCCGGTGCCGTCGTCGAGGTGGTGGACGGGACCGGGAACGCGCCGCTGCCGGTCGGCGGCCCGGTGAGGCAGGAGACACCGTTGAGATAGCCGCTGCTCGGAAGCGTCAGGACCATGGCCCAATCGGATCCGCCGTCGGTGGTCAGGGCCAGGGCCCCGACCACGTGGTCGGAAGCCCCCGCGGTGTGACCGGTGACCCAGCACTCCTGATCCCCGGTGCACGAGATGAAGGTGGCTCCGGACATGGTGGCCGGAAGGGCGCCCGCTTGGACCCAGGTCGTTCCCGAGGTGGTCGAGACCAGGGCCACCGGACCGGCCGCCGCCGCCCCGACGGCCATGCACCAGCCGTCGGCCAGACAGGAGACGGCGCTGAGGTCGAGGACGGCGGGAGGGGCGGGAACCTGCGTCCATTGGACGCCACCATCGGCGGTGGTGATGATCACGGCCTGACCGGCGGACACCGGGCTGGCCTGACCGACCGCCGTGCAGCGGATCACACTGGTGCAGGCGATGCCGGAGAGGTAGCCCACCGTGGGCGGGATGACCTGGGTCGACCATTTGACCCCACCGTCCGCGGTGCTGATCACGGCCGCACCGTTGGGGGCGCCACCCCCTCCCACCGTCGAGCCGACCGCCAAGCACCGGGTGGCGCTGGCGCAGTCGAGGGAGGTGAGCGAGTTGACCGGGGTGGGAAGGGCCACTGCGCTGAGGGTGCCGAGCCAGGGCGAGCCGGTGCCGAAGGTCGAAGGGGGAGGGGTCGATTCCGTGGTCGCGCAGCCGGCCACCGACAGCACGATGACCACTGTTGCCACCACCGGGCCGAGCCGTCGAGGGGAGATGGCGATCACAGCCCGGCGGGGAGAATTCAGCGAACCTTGATGACGTCCGTGTGCGCCACCTTGTCGTGGAATCCCTGCCTCCGGTTGTCCCACAGGGGGGACAGGGCGGCGACCAGGGTGTAGAGAGCGGCAATGGCCCCGATGACCGGTATCCATCCCACCACGACCTCCGGATACAGCACCACGATCCGGACACCAGCCCGCTGGGGCCCGATCGCCCCTCCGGAAGGCTCGTCGCGGACCGCGATCCCGAGCATCATCTGACCGACGGTCTGCCCTTTCTCGCTGCCGTTCAGGAGGGCGAAGTAGCCGACGTCGACCACGGCGAAGATGATCCCGATGACGATGACGCTGGCGATCCAGTGGGACTGGTAGACGCCACCTCCACCGGTGGCGCCGACGACGATGGCCGTGATGATGCCCTTCGGGACGCCGAGGATGAGGGCGTCGATGATGATGGCGACCAGGCGTTGCCACCACTCGGCCAGGGGCCGGCCGAACCGGTCGGTGGGACCGGACGCGTACCCGTAGGCCGGTGGGGGCGGATAGGCGGACGGAGGCGGGGCCGGACGTGGCGGCCGGGAACCCCTGACGGGAGGGGGAGGCGGGGCCGGCGGCGGAGGGCTGAAACCGCTGGGGGGAGGCGGAGGGGGAGGCGGGGCCGAAGGCGGGAGGCTGGATCCGGCGGGAGGAGGGGGAGGCGGGGGCACGTCCGGCCCCGGGGACTCCGGGCCCCCCGCGGGCTGCTCACCCTCGGCTGGAGGCGTCTGATCACTCACGGACAACTACCCCGCTCATCTGCTCGCGACGCCCGCCATCCGGACCAGGCCGACGGGTCGATCGATTCCACTTGAGATCTTGCCACGTGGACCCGGTGGGAAGGGGTGATGACGTTCGGGCCCGACCCCGTCCGTCTACGTTTAGTCGGTGGTGCCGGTCCTTCGCCCCTCCTCGCTGTCCGCGCCCGCCACCTGCGAAGGGCCGGGGCGATGAACCTGGTCGACGTGGTGGTTGTG
Source organism: Acidimicrobiales bacterium (assembly GCA_049521915.1). Classification (GTDB taxonomy): domain Bacteria; phylum Actinomycetota; class Acidimicrobiia; order Acidimicrobiales; family RAAP-2; genus Bog-756. The sequence goes on from JBEKOI010000118.1 coordinate 8,510, forward strand.
GTGGTGGTCCTGCTGGCCGCGATCCAGGGTCTCCGGTTGGGTGCCATCGTCCAGGTGCTCTCCTTCGGGGGGTTCCTGGTGGGCCTCTATCTCGGTGCGCTGCTGGCGTCGGAGACGGTGCGCTGGGTGCACTCCCAGCCGGCGCGGACCGCAGTGGCCCTTCTGACCATGCTCGGTATCGCAGCCGCCTGCGGTCTGGTCGGCCGCGTCGTGGGCAGCCTCGCCTTTCGGCGAATCCACCGGGGGATCCTGGGACCGGTGGACTCCGCACTCGGCGTGGTGGTGGCCATTGTGGCCTCGCTCCTGGTGGCCTGGCTACTGGCCAGCACCCTGGTCAACAGCTCGTCGCTCAGCCTCAACATGGCCATCGACCAGTCGACGATCCTCAAGTCTCTCGACAACGTGCTCCCGGCCCCTCCGTCCGTCTTCTCCCGGGTCCAGAGCTTCCTCTCCGCCGAGGGCTTCCCGCCTGTCTTCGCCCAACTGGCCCCGGCTTCCGCCGGGCCGGTGTCTTTGCCCGGCGATGCCCAGCTGCAAGAAGCGGTCGCCCATGCCGGAGCATCGACCGTCAAGATCATCGGCGACGGATGCGGGCAGATCCAGGAGGGTTCGGGATTCGTCGTCGGCGCCGGACTCGTGGTGACCAATGCCCATGTCATCGCCGGCATCCCCCACCCTGTGGTGGAAGTCGGGAACAACCTCTTGCAGACCACCGTCTTGTCGTTCGATCCCTCCTTCGATCTGGCCGTGATGCGGGTGAGGGGCATCGACGAACCGCCCCTTGCCCTCGATCCCGACAAGTCCACCCGTGGGGTTCAGGCCGCGGTACTCGGCTATCCGGGCGGAGGGCCGTTCGAGGTGCAGCCGGCCGGGGTCATGGCCGAATTCGAAGCCGAAGGTCGGGACATCTACGGCCAGGGACTGACCGTACGGGATGTCTACGAGATCCAGGCCATCGTCCGCCCCGGCAACTCCGGGGGTCCACTGGTCCAGCCGGACGGACAGGTGATCGGCGTCGTGTTCTCGCGATCGACCACCGACGGCGACATCGGCTATGCCCTTGCCTCTCCAGGGGTGCTGGCCCGGGTGACCAAGGCCGAGAACCTGTCCCACGCCGTCGGCACAGGCCCCTGCACCTTCGGTTGAGTCGCCCGCCACCGGACGGACCCGGATCCGGCCACCGGGCCGTCCGTGATGGCGGGACGGGTGGTATGGCCACGGAGAGAGGCACAGGAGGCCGTGCCTCCGGCTAGACATGGGGACATGGCCCTTTCCATCGAGGATTACGGCATCATCGGCGACCTCCACACCGCCGCCCTGGTGGGGCGGGACGGCTCGATCGACTGGCTGTGCCTGCCCCGCTTCGACTCGGGCGCCTGCTTCGCCAAGTTGCTGGGTGACGAGGACCACGGGTCGTGGAAGCTGGCGCCGAAGGGGTCCCACGGTGCCACCCACCGCCACTACCGCGGAGACACGCTGGTCCTCGAGACGGAGTTCGTGACCGACGAGGGCTCCGTCCGGGTGGTCGACTGCATGCCCATCCGCCAGCAGCATCCCGAAGTGGTGCGCCTGGTGGAGGGTGTGCGCGGAAAAGTGACCATGGAGATGAACCTGACCATCAGGTTCGGCTACGGCCAGATCGTCCCGTGGGTCCGGAGTACCGAAGGGACACTCAACGCCATCGCCGGCCCCGACGGGCTCTCGCTGTGGACTCCCGTGCACTGCAAAGGTCAGGACCTCACCACCGTGGCCGAGTTCACCGTCTGGGAGGGCCAGCAGATCCCCTTCTCCCTGACCTGGTTTCCGGCCAATGAGGATCCGCCCCGTCCGGTCGATGCCGCCTACGCCATCCAGGACACCGAGCTCTGGTGGACCGACTGGGCCAAGCAGTGCACCTATCAGGGGGAGTACCGCGAGGCGGTGGTGCGATCGCTGATCACCCTCAAGGCGTTGACCTACGAGCCCACCGGGGGCATCGTGGCCGCCGCCACCACGTCGTTGCCGGAGACGCTCGGAGGATCCCGCAACTGGGACTACCGGTTCTGCTGGCTGCGGGACGCCACGCTGACGCTCGAATCGCTGATGCGCGGCGGCTTCTACCAGGAGGCCATGGACTGGCGGAGTTGGCTGCTCCGGGCCATTGCCGGCGATCCCGCCCAGATGCAGATCATGTACGGGGCGGGTGGAGAGCGTCGTCTCGACGAGTGGGAGATCGACTGGCTGCCCGGCTACGAGCGGTCCTCGCCGGTGCGCATCGGCAATGCCGCGGCCGGGCAGTTCCAGCTCGATGTCTACGGCGAGGTGATGTCGGCCCTGTACGAATCCTCGGACGCCGTCGAACCCGGCGACAGCCCGACGTGGGAGCTCCAGCTTTCGCTGATGGAGTTCCTCAGTGACGGTTGGCGCGAGCCCGATGACGGCATCTGGGAGGTGCGAGGGCCGCGGCGGCACTTCACCCACTCCAAGGTGATGGCATGGGTGGCGATCGACCGGGCCATCAAGACGGCCGAGGAGCATGACCTCCCGGGGCCGATCGAGCGTTGGAAGGTGGTGCGAAAGGAGATCCACGACCAGGTCTGCGAAGAAGGCTTCAACGCCGACAAGGGTTCGTTCACCCAGTACTACGGATCGGACGAACTCGACGCCAGCCTGCTGATGATCCCCTTGGTCGGATTCCTCCCCGCCCACGACCCGAGGATGCGTGGAACCATCGAAGCCATCGAGCGTGAGCTCGTCGAAGGAGGATTCGTCCTCCGGTACCGCACGGTCGACACCGGTGATGTGGACGGGTTGACCGGTCGGGAGGGTGCCTTTCTGGCCTGTTCGTTCTGGCTGGCGGACTGTCTTTCGCTGCTCGGACGCGACCATGACGCCCGCCAGCTCCTCGATCGGCTGTTGGGGCTACGAAACGACCTCGGTCTCCTGTCGGAGGAGTACGACCCCGTCGCCGGCCGGCTGGTGGGTAACTTTCCCCAGGCGTTCTCGCACGTGTCCCT
>JBEKOI010000119.1:0-11263 GCA_049521915.1 Acidimicrobiales bacterium
GGTCCAGGGCGGCCAGGAGCCCGGCCCGGTCCTCGGGATGGACGAGTTCCTCGCCCAGGAGGTTGACGACCTCCGCGCTCGGGTAGCCCAGCACCGATTCGAAGGCCGGGCTGGCGTACTGCAGCACGCCGTCGGCTCCGACGATGATCACGATGTCGCTGGAGCTGTTGACGAGGGCCGAGAACCGCCGTTCGGATCGGCGCAGATCGGCCTCCAGCGATTCGCTGGCCACCGCCGCCCGGCCGAGGAGCACGATGACCAGCAACGCGCCGAGGAGTCCGAGCCCCGCCACTCCCTGCACCACCGGCTCATGGATGATGGTCGGGGCCAGATGCAAGGCGATGGCCAGCTGACCGCAGAACACGGCGACGGTCGTCCAGATCAGGCAGGGCACGATCGCCTTCGATCCGAAGCGCTGGAAGGCGGTGGCCGCACCGAAGAGGAAGCCGATTGACAGGATCGGGCCCCACCCCGTGGTGTACACGACCACGGCGACGACCGCCATGTAGATGGCGATGTATACGTTCTGGTACCAACGGTGGCCGGTCCACACGGCGGAGTAGACGACGGGGACGAGCCCGCTGCCGATCAGCACCGTGATGTACAGCCAGTACGGCTCGGGGGCGATGATGTCCGACCAGCGCAGGAGACAGAAGAGGGCGGCGACGGGGGGGAGTGCCAGCAGGGTGGGATCGGCGATGTTGGCCCACAGCCGGTCGAGGAATCGCTCGGGTGCGACCGGGTCACTCTCCGCCGTCGGAGCCGGGTCCATGCCGCAGATATCGGCAGATCCGGGTCATGACTTGAAGGGGGCGGGCCTGGCCCGGGCCCGATCCGCCGCCGGCCCGTCAGGGACGGTCGAAGCGCACCGGGAGGGAGGTGGGGGACCGGAAGATCGACCCGCGGATATGGGGATCGGCATCCCCGGGGTCGAGGGTGATGTCGGGAAGCCGATCGAGGACCTTGTTGACGAGGGTCCGGGTCTCGAGCCGGGCCAGGTGCATGCCCAGGCACATGTGCGGTCCGTGGGCAAAGGCCAGGTGGGGGATCTGGGGCCGGAAGATGTCGAACTCCTCGGCGTTCTCCCACCGGGTCTCGTCGTGGTTGGCCGAACCCAGGCAGGTGGTGACGCTGCCCCCTTCGGGGATCGTCACGCCGGCGATGTCCACCTCACGTGTCGCCGTCCGGTTGATCTGCAGGAGAGGTGGTTCGAAGCGGAGCGCCTCTTCGATGGCCTGAGGCAGCAACGACCGGTCCTTGCGTACCGCGTCGAGCTGATCGGTGTGGGTCAACAACAGGTACAAGAGGTTGCCCGACGAGCGGTAGGTGGTCTCGGCGCCGGCGGGGAGCAGGAGCCGCAAGAACGCGTAGATGGCCTCGTCGTCGAGCATCTCGCCGTCCACCTGGGCCTGGACGAGATCGCTGATGACGTCTTCCCGCGGCTGGGCGCGGCGATCGGAGACGATGCCGGCGAAATACCGGCGCAGGCTCTCCGACGCCTGCAGGCCGCGTTCGATGTCGGCCCCCAGGGTGATGAGCTCGATCGACCACTGCTGGAACTGGGCGAAGTCCTCCTCGGGCAGCCCCAGGATCCTGGCGATGACCCGCACCGGGAATTCGAAGGTCAGCTCCCGGACCAGATCGGCGTGGCCGCGCTCGACGAAGCGGTCGATCTGCTCGTCGACGATGGGCGCGATGAACTCCGGTTCCCACCGGGCCAGCGACTTCTCGCGGAACGCCGCCGCCACCAGGTTGCGGTTCTGACGGTGCTCGGGGTCGTCCATGCCCAGGATCATGTGGCCCATCACCACGCCGATGGTGGCGTCATAGCCCGTCGACGTGAACGTCTTGGGGTCGCGGAGGACCCGCGAGCAGTCGTCGTAGCGGAACACGATCCATTCGTCGGACAGCTCGATGCCCGGCGGCAGCAGCTCGGCGTTCATGAAGTTGCCCGCCCACACCGGCTCCTCCCTGCGCTTCTGCGCGAACTCGGGGTAGGGGTCTCTCGTATCCCCGGCGATGACATCGACGAAGGTGTCGAACGGGTTGTAGTCGGGGTCCGCAGTGTCCTGGTCCTTCAGTGTCATTCTCGGACCTCCTCGGGGCGCTCGTGGCTCAGGTGGGAGCTGTGCGGTCACTGTACCGGCCCGCGCCACAGCCGGGCGAGCGCCGTCGCTGACGACCCAACGATCACGACCGCTCGACGCGGCAATGGCTGGTCACCCGATATCCGGAGGGCAGGGTACGCCGGCCAGGGCCATGAGATCGCAGAACGTGGAGCGGGTCACCTTCCACACGCCGTCGGCCAGAATTGCATCGCCACGGCGACGGGGGAGCACCTTCCGTTCTCCTAGCGAGAGGGAGAACCACACCGCGGCGTGCTCGGGATCCGTGAAGGCCAGCTCCTCGACCGAGATGACGATGTCGACCTCCGGAGGCGCGAGATCACGGTGGCGTTCCTTGGCCATCATCAGCACGGGACCGAGCGTCTCGCCTTCCTGGACAGTGGGGACGGAGGTGCCGTCGGCACTTTCAGTGCCGCTGCCGGCAAAGGCGGCTCGGATGTCGGCTTCGGCTTGCTCCGCGTCCTCGGGAGGCCGGCCGGCGCCGGGGAGATCCCCCCCGGATGACACGGTGGACAGCCGGATCGTCCGGGCTCCGGGCTGGCCCACCCGGGCGTACCACTCGCGGATGCAGTGTTCACAGATGTAGGCGTTGGCCCCGGAGACGAGCCGGCCCGACTCCGGCGACCCCCTGCCGCAGAACGAGCACACCACGACCCGGGCGTCGGTCGCCCTTCCCGGAGGGAGCGGACCGGCTCCGGGACCCACTGGCTCTGTTCCCCAATGGCCCACTGGTTCTGTTCCCCAATGGACGGAGAGGATCCGCATGACCTGCTGGCGGACCCGGGCCGGGTCCGCCCCCAGGCTCACCAGTACCTGGGCCGCCACCCCTTCGCCCTCTCGCACGACACCGAGGAGGAGGTGCTCGGTCCCGATGTAGTTGTGACCGAGTTGCATGGCCTCACGGAGGGCCAGCTCCATGACCTTCTTGGCCCGGGGCGTGAAGGGCGGTGAACCGGACGGCGCACCACCGGAGAGCCCGATGATCTCTTCGACCTTCGATCGGGCCGCCACCAGGGAGATGCCGAGCTCCGACAGGGCCCGGGCGGCAACACCCTCGTCCTCGTGGATCAGACCGAGGAGGATGTGCTCGGTTCCGATGAAGCTGTGGTTGAGCAGGCGGGCCTCTTCCTGGGCCAGGACCAGGACCCGCCGGGCGCGGTCGGTGAACCGTTCGAACACCCATCCAGCTTGGCACTGCGGGGAACGATCGGCGAGGGGCGTGAAAGACTCGGTGGGTGAGTCCGGCCGACGACCCCACCACATGGCCGCCCGATCTTGCCTTCGCCCACCGGCTGGCCGAGCTGGCCGACACCATCTCGCTCGACCACTTCGGGAGGGCGGAGAGCACCATCAAGGCCGACGGGTCCCCGGTCAGCGAGGGCGACCTGGCCGTCGACCGGGCGCTCACCGAGGTCATCCGATCCGAGTACCCGGACGACGCGATCCTGAGCGAGGAGTCGGAACCGTCCGGTCATTCGTCCCGGCGATGGATTCTCGACCCCATCGACGGGACCGTCTTCTTCCTCGCCGGCCAGGACAGCTGGGGTACCCATATCGCCCTCGAGGAGCATGGCGAGGTCGTCCTCGGGGTGGTGACGAGGCCGCGGCGAGCCGGGGTGTGGTGGGCCCTCCGGGGCCACGGCAGCTGGACGGGCACCGTCCGACGAGGCGCGGTCACAGAGACGGCCCGGCTCTTCGTGTCCGAGGTCGACGAACTGCCGCGCAGCCGGGTGACGGTGTGGCCCGTGGAGAGGCACCCCGAGGTGGTGCAGCGGGTCAAGGACGGGGCTCAATGGGCCGAGCCGAGCGCAGAGCGGGTCCTCGAGCTTCTCACCGGCCGATTCGAAGCGGTCTGCGGTTATGCGGGAGGCCCCTGGGACCATGCGCCGGCCGTGGTCCTGGTTGAGGAGGCAGGCGGACGATTCCGTGATCCGGCTGGGGGCCGGCGGTTGGACCTCCACGGAGGTATCTACACCAACGGCAGGATCGACGCCGAGTTGCAGGCGCTGTTGGACGGGCCCTGATCCGACCATGCTCCCGGCGTCACTCCGGGCCGGCGGTGGGGATGACGGGCTGGTGTGATGACCGCGGGAGGCCGGGCAGAGGAATCCAGCACCGCCCGGACGTGGACAACCGGTGTAGTAGAACCGCCTGATGGTTGGGCTGCGCGCCGTCATCTTCGACATGGACGGGACCCTTCTCGACTCACTCGACACTGTTCCCGTGGCCTACATGGCCACGGTCGAGGAGCTGACCGGCCGGAGCTGCACCGTCGACGAGATCGTCTCGAACTATTCCGTCGGCCCCGGGAGGGCCATGCTGAGCGAGCTGCTCGGCCGCCCCTGTGAGGAGAACGACCTCGCGCTCTACCACGATCATCTCAGACGGCGTCGGTCCTTCGTCCACTCCTACCCGGGCATCGAGCGATCCCTTTCGGAGCTCGCCGCCACCCTGAAGGTCGGGGTCTTCACCGGCGCCGGACGGGGGGCCGCGGAGATCCTCCTCGCGCACACCGGCCTGAGGAAGTACTTCGACGTCGTGGTCACCGGGGACGATGTTCTGCGCCCGAAGCCGGCACCGGACGGAATCCTGGCCGCGTGTGAGGCTCTCGGCGCCCCGGTCGGGGAGGCTGCCTATGTCGGGGACGCCCCCAACGACATGCATGCGGCGGCCGCCGCCGAGGTCCTGGCCGTCCTGGCCGGGTGGGGCCATCAATACGTGTCGTCCACCCCGGCAGACCTGGTGGTCCCCGACCCAGCCGGCCTGGTCCACCTGCTCCGGCCTGATCCGTAGATTTCCCAGCCCTCGAAGCAACCTTTCGGGCGGTGCCACGGGTTGAAGGAGATGATGGGCAAATCTGGCCGAGACGAGCAGACGTGAAACGGGACCGGGCGCACGAGGAGTTCGAACAGTTCGTGGCCACGTGCGGCAACGACCTCCTGCGGACCGGCTACCTGGTGGTGTGGGACCTCGGCTCGGCTGAGGACCTGGTCCAGGAGTGCCTGTTCCGGGTGGCTCGGCGCTGGCCCCGGGTGCGCTCCATGGAGCATCCGAAGGCCTACGCCCAACGGGTCCTCATCAACCTGGCGCTCGACGACTCCAGGCGACGGCGTCGGCACCACTCCGAATTGGACGTACGAGGCCACGGACCGGTGGCCGATCGCCCCGACGAAGGGACGGCGCGAGCACTCGGGATGGTGGAGACCTCGGCCGAGCTCATCGATGCCCTGGGCGCGCTGGCCCCCCGTCAACGGGCTGTGCTGGTCCTCCGCTACTTCGAGGATCTCTCCGAGGTGCAGGTGGCCGAGGCCATGGGCTGCTCCATCGGCACCGTCAAGAGCACCACGTCGCGGGCGCTGGATCGGCTTCGGCTCGTCATCGCATCCGTCCAGGCGGCCACCAGTTCGTGTGACCCACAGGACCTCACCGATAGGAAGGGAGTCAATGACGATGAACCAACTCGAATCTGATCTGAGCGAGGCGCTTTCGCTGCGAGCCTCGGGCATACCGGCCGAGTCCGGGGCGCGCCTCCGTGGCGTCGACTACCACCCCCGGACGAGCCGTCTTTCGCCGCGCCTGACGGTCGGGTCGCTGGCCGGGGTGGCCGCCGCCACCGGGGTGATCGCTTCGGTGGTCATCATGGGTGGCTCGCAACCGGCCTTTGCCGGCTGGAGCCCTTCGCCGACACCGACCTCCACCCGGCTGACCTCCGCGGCCGGCTCGGCGTGCCAAGCTCGGCTGGCGGCCACCCCGGCACTGCCCGGCGCGGCCATGGACGGCACGTGGAGCGTGGCGGCCTCCGACGTGCGGGGACCGTTCACTCTTGTCATCTACCAGAGTGGTGGTACCGACGCCACGTGCCTGATCGGGCCATCGATCACCATCGTCTCCCGGAGTTCCGAGGATGGAGGCTCCGTGTCGGCGTCCGGAAGTGAATCGGGGACGAGCCCAGGGAAAGCCACCAGCTCGATCACGGTCGGCGGGACGGGCACCGGAGACATCAAGCACTTCTCCGTCGCCCACCTGGACTCCACGAGTCAGGGCCCGTACACCGTTGTCGACGGCCAGGTCGACCCGGTGGTGACGGCTGTGACCCTCCTGCGCACTGGCGGCAATCCCGTCCAGGCCAGCACCGTGAACGGATGGTTCGTGGCCTGGTGGCCCGGAAGTCAGGACACCACCTCCGCCGAGATCACCACCGCCGTCGGGGCAGCCACGCAGAAGTTGGACACCTTGGCCCGGCCCCCGCTTCCGCCGGCGGGAAGCGGCTCGTGCATCGGGAGCGATCAGACGACATCCTCGCCCGTCACCTGCTCCGGCGGGGGACCGGGAACTGGGCCCGATGGCCCCGCGGCGCCCATGGATCGCGGAGACGGCGGCAGCGGATCGGTGAACAACGGCGGGTAGCACGATCGGAGGGCCACCCGACCGGTAGCAGGCCGCCCTCACCCCTCGTCGCCTACGGTCGGAAGGGTGAGGGCGGCGGGGAGACTCCGGTGACCACCGAGAACGTGGCCATTCTGTTCACCGATATCGTCGGTTCGACCGAGCTGTCCCAGCGCCTGTCAGAGGAGTCGGCCGACGGGGTCCGGCGAAACCACGTCTCCGTCCTGCGTCAGGGCATCGCCGGACCGGGCTGAACCTGAGCGTGCCCGGGCACTGGCGTCAGTGCCGGCGGTCGCCCAGCGGATTGATGGGACTGTGCAGGGAGAGGCCGCCGTCGCAGGGCAGGATCTGGCCGGTCACCCAGTGCATCTCGTGGATGGCCAGTATGGCCTCGGCAACATCGTCGGCGGTTCCGAGCCGACCGAGCGCCGTGCGTCCGGCCACGTCGCCGAGCCAGGCGCCACGGAGCGACGCCCGACCGAGCATTGGGGTATCCGTCACGCCCGGAGCCACGCCGTTCACCCGCACCTCCGGCGCCCACTCGGCCGCGGCGACCTCGATGACCATGTCGAGCGCCGCCTTCGAGGCACAGTAGAGGCCCATGGACCGGTCGGCCAACCGGGCGCTCACGCTGCTGGTGGCCACGATGGAACCGCCGTCCCCGGCGCGCAGCGCTCGGGCCAGCGCCCGCATCGTCAGCCACACCCCTTTGGCGTTGACGCCCATCACCCGGTCCCACTCTTCGGCGCCGGCGTCGAAGAGCATGCCGGAATGGCCGACTCCGGCCGTGATCGTGACCACCCCCGGGACGCCGACCCGCCCGATGGTGGCGGCCGTGGCCGAGTCGATCTGGTCGGCGTCGGTGATGTCGCACTCGATGTCGGCTCCGGTGAGGTCCCAGGTGAGGACGTGGGCCCCGGCAGCGCGCTGCCGCTCCGCCACCGCGGCGCCGATGCCCGAGCCGCCGCCGACGACCACCGCGGTCACCGGTGGCGTCACGACGCCCCGCCGTCGGACTCGAGCCCTGCGAGCGCGTGGGCGATTTGCGCATTGCTCGGCCCTGCCCCGTCCGTCGCCGCGTTCCGCACTGTGATCCGTGATTGCCGGCCAGGCACGTCATCAACCTAGCGGAGCCCGCAATTCGGGACCCGGCGCATGGCGGGGAACATGGGATCGTAGAGCACGAATGCGGCCGGGTGGGCTACCTTGACCGTGGCGAGAGCGTTCGCTGACGAGGTCCGGCTGTCCTAGTGGCCAGGAGCGAAGAACTCCAACGCGATGTTGTCCGGGTCACGGAAGGAGAGCCCCGAGCCGTAGTCGGCATCGACGATGCCGCCATGGGCGATGCCGAGGTCATCCGGCCGCTCCTTCCATGCCTCGAGGTCACCTCGACGTGCACAGGCAAAGGCGAGGTGGTCCAGACCGATCCGGCGTTCATCGAACGGGAGGTCGTCGGCCGGATCGGGAAATTCGTGGAGCCCGACGAGGGTTTGTCCCCCGACGAGCCAGACGGCGCGTCGGAATGGGCCGGGGCTGTCGTCCACGGTCATCTTCACGTCGAAGACCCGCTCGTACCATGGGATACTGCGGCTGAGATCGCTGACCGTCAGCGTCACGTGGGCGATTATCGGGACCTCAGGCATGGAATCCTCCTCGGGGAGCCGATGCATGGCGACCGTGTTGTCGTGATGATGGCATACGGCCCGGGACGAGGTGGAAGCTGCCGCCGCCAGTCGCCTCCGGGTTCGAGCGGACGGGGGCACGACGGTTCATCCGATGTGCTCTCTCAGGCAAACTGGAGCGCGTGCGCATCTTCTTCAGGCCACTCTCGATCGGTGATCTTCCGAAGCTCGCCGAGTGGCTCGCCGCTCCGCATGTCAAGGAATGGTGGCGGGAGCCGCATGACCTTGCCGCTGTCGAGAGCCGGTACCTGCCCATGGCCGAGGGACTCGACCCGACCGAGGGCTTCGTCATCCTCCTCGACGGATGCCCGATCGGGTACATCCAGCGCTACCGGCTGGCTGATGAGCCCGCATGGCGGCGGACGGTCACTGTTGCCGTGGGCGACCTCGAAGCCGCGGGGATCGACTACCTCATCGGAGACCCGGCCGTGGTCGGACGAGGAGTCGGCTCCCGGGCCATCGGTCTCTTCGTTGCCGACCTGTGGAGAAGGTTCGAAGACATCTCAACGGTCGTCGTCGCAGTTCAGCAACTGAACCTTCCCTCCTGGCATGCCCTGGAGAAGGCCGGATTCGAACGGGTGTGGGCCGGGCATCTGGACACCGACGATCCCGGTGACCAAGGACCTGCGTTCCTCTACGTTCGGTCACGGCTCTCGACGTGAACGTCTCCGGTCCCAGCCGGCTGGCCCTAGCTCGCCCGGTAGTAGGTCCCGTCGCATCGGAATCCGTTGGTCGAGCTGGTCACCGGAGGGTCGTCGAGCCGCTCGAACCTGCCGTTCGCGACCTGGCCCAGGAGGTAACAGGTGATCGGCACCTTGCCCGCCGGGTTGCTCACCGGAACGAGATTCCCGCTGTCGAAATGGGTGATCTTTCGCAGGGCCTGCAGGAGCGATCCCCGGCTCGGGTTCGTTCCGGCGTCGCGCAGCGCGTCGACGAACAACTGGCCGCACAGCCACCCGGCCAGCGTGAAGAAGTCAGTCTTGAACCCCGGTGAGACCTTCTGCACCCAGGTGTTGAATGTGGTGATGGTCGGGATCTGGGCCGCGTCCTCGCCCAGATAGAGCGAGGCTGCCTGTTCCAGGTAGGCCCCGTTGACCGCTTGGGCTCCGCCCGCGTTGCCGATCAGTTCCGGGCTGTAGGAGGGGGCACCCAGCACTACCACGGGGTGGAAGTTCTGCTGATCGAGGTCCCGGAAGATGGCCGACGCATAGTTCTGCGGTTCCTGCTCGAGGAAGAGGATCTGGACGCCGGCGCTCTTCATGGCCACCACCTGGGCCGTGAAGTCCGTCGTCGCCGGCGACAGGGCCGGATCGTAGAGCACCGTGTAGCCGAGATGCTGCATGGCCGCCTTCTCGTTGCTCCAGGCCAACTCGGTCGACGGCAGGTCGGCGATGATGGTGGCCGTGTGGGTGATCTTCGTCGGGTACTTCTGCTTGAAGTAGAGAAGCGGACCCGTCGGCCATCCGTTCGACGCCGGGACGGGGCTGAAATTGTTCGGGAGCTTCTCAGTCGCCGGGTCGAGCGACGCGGTGACGTCAGGGAATCCGGGGTTGGCCGCGATCAACGGCTCGCTGAAGCTGTCCTCGAGCGAGAGGCCGCCCACGCTGGCGAAGTCGGACTGGAGAACGCTCTGGACCGCCTCTTTGTTGAGCGCACCTTCGAATCGGTCATCGGCACTCGACACGATGATCCTGCGGCTGTGGATCCCGCCCTGCGAATTCACATAGGCGGCATAGGCCTCGGTGCCCACCACTGCGCCGGTGAACAAGCCACCCACCTGGGTGGATACGTTCCCAACCGTCACCGTGGTGGGGGACACCCCGGTGTGGTCGTGGAAGGCGGAGGCCGGGATCGGAGGTGTGGAAGACCCGGTGGTGTCGCTGTTCGTCGAGTTGGTCGAGGAACAGGCGGTCAGCAGTCCGGCAACCAGCACCAGACAGATGGAGAACGCTGAGAGGGTGGTCCGCCGCCTTCGGGTGATCAACTGACTGGGTCGGTACATGATCCCCTTTCCGATCGCCTTTGACGGCCACGTTCGAGAAACCAGACGAGTGCATAGGCCCGCCAGAGCCAGTCCGGGCCCGGCGCGTCGACCGCAAGCTCCGCTCGGCGACAACCAGCATCGGGACCCTACAGCGTGCCGCCGCCTCCTGCTCGGAATACCGGACGGACTGATAGAGCGGCATCATTGCTGCATGACCCATCCGGCGGATGGCGGCTCCGAACTCGTCGACCACTCGGCCCTCAACCGGCAGACCTATGACCGGATCGCCCGGCAGTATGCAGACCGCCAGGTCGAGCTTCAATCGGCGGATACTCACTGGCTCGACAAGCTCGAGACGGCCTTCGTCTCCGGCCTGCCCCTCGGGGCCCTGGTGGCGGACCTGGGATGTGGCCCGGCCTTCGATGGCCGTCGTCTCGCCGGCCAGGGTCTCGAGGTCTTCGGGATGGACTTCTCGGCGGGGATGCTCTCGGTCGCCTCCGAGAACCTCGAGGGCCGCGTTCTCCAGGCAGACCTCAGGGCACTGCCGATCGCGTCGGAGCATGTCGACGGCATATGGAACGTCGCCTCGCTGCTGCACGTGCCGAGCGCCGACACGCAACAGGTGCTGTGCGAGTTCAGGCGTGTCATGAAACGGTCGGGATCCCTGGTGCTCGTCACCGCGGTGGGCGATTCCTCCAGACACGAAGCTGTTCCGTATGTCGCCGATGAGCTGCGCTGGTTCGTCTACCGGGATCCGGCGTCTCTCAGGGCCCAATTGAAGGAGGCAGGATTCTCGATCCGGATCGACGAAGAGATTCGAGGTGGCAGGCACTGGTGGACGGTACTTGCTCATTCTGTGTAGCCGTGCCTCGATACCGAGAGGCGCCGTCTTCCGACTTGATCAGGAACGAACGAGTCGGCGCATGCCGTCGCTGCCTGCGGTGGTTCTCCCGCTGAAGCCCCGCCCGGCTCGCTCCTCCCATTCGACAGCCGAGATCTCCTCGGGGCCGGCCGGAAGGTAGTGGTTGAGGATGAGTTCCTTGACCCGGGCCCGCTCGGCGACCCCTCCGACTTCGCCGACATCG
>JBEKOI010000120.1:0-11231 GCA_049521915.1 Acidimicrobiales bacterium
GGGTCGCCGGTCCAGCAGCATCAGCACGGGCACGTGCTCGAGATTGCCGTACGAGGCCTCCAGCCGGAGCTCGAGACAGACGGCCATCCCGCCCATGTTTCCCATCTGCAGGTCGACCACCACGAGATCGGGCAGCGACTCGGCGACCTCTTCCATCACTGCGGGGCCCGACCTGGCTTCCCGGATGGTGACGTCGGGCCTCCCCGCGATGGCCGCCACCTCGGCTCGAATCGACGGAGCGTCGCTGGCCACAAGGATGGTACGCACCCTGACCAGGTTAGCGCTCCGTGTCGACCCTGCTCGTTACTGCCGCCGCCGGTCCGGAGAACAGGAGGTCGGCGATGGTCTCCAGCCCGTCGAGGTCGTGGACGTCGGTGTTCAGGAGGGGGACCCTGTAGACGGGGGCCGGGGAGACTTTCGACACCAGGTCGGCGAGGGCCTTCTCCTCGCGGTCCGATGCGTCCGTGTAGCCCCGGAGGTTGTCGATCAACTGGTCGAGGGGGGTGCCGGAGCCTCCATCGACGGAGCCTCCATCGACCGAGCCTCCATCGACCGATTCAGATCCGGATCCCGACGCAGACCGGGTCAGCAAGGCCAGCTCGGCATCGTCGGCGAACCGGGGCTGGACCCGGTTGACCACCAGCGCGGTGACGGCCATGTCCGACTCGGCCAGCTTGCCGGCGAAGTGGACGGCTTCGTCGACCGAGTCCGGGCGGGGCGACGCCACCAGGATGAAGGCGGTATCCGCCTGGACCAGCAGCTCCCTCACCCGCGCCGCCCGGGTCCGGAATCCCTCCTCCATCCCCTCGAAGGCCTGGAAGAAGGCCACCGCATCGTGGACGATGTCGGCTCCGGCCACCCGTGAGATGGTCCGCAGCAGGGCCTGGGCCGCCACCCCCATGAACTTGAGGCCGGCCCGGGTGGGCTTCATCAGCGCCTGGAACACCCGGTTCTCGAGAAACCTGGTCAGGCGCCTCGGGGCGTCGAGGAAATCCAGGGCGTTGCGGGTGGGAGGGGTGTCCACCACCACCACGTCGAACGCCCCTTCCTCGACCAGCTCGTAGAGCTTCTCCATGGCCATGTACTCCTGGGTGCCCGAGAGCGACCCGGTCAGGTTCCGGTAGATCCGGTTGACCTTGATCTCCTCCACCTGCTGGGCGCTGTCCGAGTATCGCTGGATCAGATCGTCGAAGGTCCCCTTGGGGTCGAGCATGAGGGCGTGGAGCTCGCCGGGCCAGGGCCCCTCGATACGGGTGGGCCGGTTGTTGAGCGTGTCGAGCCCGAGCGAATTGGCCAATCGTCGGGCCGGGTCGATGGTCACCACACAGGCGCGCCGGCCGAGCCGTGCCGCCTGGAGGGCGAAGGCGGCGGCCGTGGTCGTCTTCCCCACGCCCCCGGAGCCGCAGCAGATGATGATGGACCCTTCGACGACCACCCCGTCCAAGGCCTCGTCGACACCCGGTCCGGAGCTCACGATGGGACCCCTGACGGGTCGTGGAGCGCCCCCACCCCGGCCTCCAGGGCGCCGCTCAGGGTGTCCAGCTCGGGGGGGCCGATGGAGGCGGTGAACAGGAATGGCACCCGGAGCTGGGGAAGCGGCAGCTCTCGGGCCAATCGTCCCAGCTGGTCTTCTTGGAGCTCCTGTCGGGTGAGCCGGAACTGCCGGGCCCGGTCGAGGGCGGAGACCAGCTCCGGGTCGAGGGCCACACCGGCCGCTTCGGCCGCCGTCCCTGCCGGCGTGGTCAGACCGGCCATGGGCGGGTAGCACCCGTTGACGATGACCGGTCCGAGGGCCACGCCGACTTTGTCCTCGAGCTGGTATGCGGCTTCGATGGCCTCGTTGATCGGCATCTCCTCGGGCAGGGTGACCAGGGCGACCTGGCATCGCGACGGATCTGACAGCAGATCGACGACGTCGGCGGCCTGGGTGCGGATGGGCCCGCTCCGGGCGGCGTCGAGCAGCCCGCCGGCGGAGGAGAGGAAGGTCATGGTGTGCCCGGTGGCCGGTGCGTCGACCAGGATCAGGTCGGCGATCCGGCTCCGTTCGATCTGTTTGATCTTGCCGAGGACCAGGACATCCCGGATGCCGGGGATCGACCCGGCCACCAGATCGACGATCCCCGAGGACATCAGCCGCTTGGACACCCGCCGCAGTCCGTGGTCGGCCAGGTACTCGAGGAGGGCGTCGTCGGGAGTGATGGTCCGGGCCCGGACCGTGCCGGGCGGGATGGGCGGGGTCGAGTCGGCATCGGTGTCGTCGATCGGGTCGGCCCCCGCGGCCTTCAGCACCGCCCCGGCGTAGTCCAAGGGGGCGGTGCGCCCGAACGCCGTGGGCACCCCGACGCGCCCTTCGAGCTCGACCACCAGCACAGAAAGCCCAGCCTGGGCGCCCATATGGGCCAGCGCGGCGGTCATGGTGGTCTTGCCCACCCCACCCTTGCCGGCCACGATCACGACCCGGCTCTGGCGACAGAAGGCGGCGACGTCCATGACGTAGTGGAGCGTAGTGTCCGGTCCCGCCTCCGCTGCCCATGGCCGGTGGCGGGCAGGGCACGCCGGCCCCACGGCGGCCTGGCGGCGGCCCCGCCTGGGCCCCACCGGGACCCCACCGGGACCCGCCGTGTCGGTTCGCCGAGAAATGCTGGTCAGATCCCTTGTTTCGCGCTACGGAGGCGAGTACTTTCGCTCCTGGAGGACTCAAGGGGGAGTTGGGCAACGTGGAGCAGGCGCTTGATACATGGCAGCTCAAGGCGTCGTGTCGTGGACCGCAGGCGGAGATCTTCTTTCCGCCGGCCCACGCCGAACGTAAGGACGAGAAGCTTCAACGCGAGGATCGGGCCAAATCGATCTGTCGATCGTGTGCGGTGCGGGTCGAATGTCTCGACTACGCCATCCGCATTCACGAGCCTCACGGCATCTGGGGCGGCTTGAACGAGATGGAACGCAAGCAATTGGCGGACCGCCGGGTGGGCTGACCTCCGGCGTCGGCGGATCAGCCGGGGGCCGTCATCCCAGCCCGAGGGCGTGGGCGGCCGACCGCACACCCTCGGAGGCACAGACCGGGGCGGGCTGCTGTTCGGTCGCCCGGCAGATGCCGGCCGTCAGGTAGTTGGCCGAGGCCACGATGACCTGACCCACCGGGTTCTTGGGTTGGCTGAGGTCCCCGGCGATGGCCGACTGGGTGTGTCCTTCGAGGACCCCCGGGCTGAAGCCCGAGGTCGACGTGACCATCAGGTTGTCGATGTCGACGAAGGGGAACGTGCCCGTCCGGGGCCCCTGTCCCGCACCGGCTCCGTAGCGGTCGACGAGAGCCGACTGGGCCGGGGTGAGCGTTGCGATCTGGGTGAAGGCGCCATGGCTGTCGACGGAATCGGAGTACAGCTCCACGCCGGTGAAGACCAGGTACCTGCTCGAGTACGACGTCCCCACGAAGCTGAACGTCTGGATCCCGGGAAACACCGAGAGCTGGGCGGACTGCACGTTGTGGAGGGTCGTGAAGCGCCCGAACCGGGACAGGGCGACGATGAGGGGCCAACGCTCGGCGGCACAGAACGGGCAGAAATCCGCTCCTACGAACAGGATCTCGGGTTTTCCGGACACGTTCAGCGGGGGCTGGCCGGTCAGGACGGTGGGCACCGCCAACGGGAAGGCTGCGGTCACGCCGACCGAATCGAAGACCGGGGTCGGGACCTGGTGCAGGGCGGAGACGACCGCGTCCGAGGTCTGGACCCGGTGCACCACCCCCGGCGATGCCGGTGGTCCGGTCAGGGCGTAGACGATCAGCGCGACGACCCCGACCAGGATGACCACCACCGCACCCCAGGCGAAGCGAGCGGTACGGTTGACCGGGCTGTCCGCGGGTTGATGCTGGCCATCCGCTTCGACGGGGTCGGAGCCCGGTCCGCTCACTGCTGACCGGGCCTGGGCCGACGGCGCCGACCCCTCATCGGTCACGCTGTCGCTCGCCAGGGGATGTGACTACGCCCCTTCGTACGACTCGTCGTACCCTTCGGTCGAGTCCGCCCCGAATCCCGGAGCCAGTACCACCGGGGAGGCGGTCACGATGATCACGAACAGGATGAAGGTGGTCAGGTGGACCGAGGAGCACCACAGGCAGATGGCCTTGATGATGAAGAGCTCGGCGATGATCAGATACAGGATCGTGCCCACTCCGACGATCGAGAGGACGAGTCGGGCCAGGTGGATGCGCCGGTCCGCCGAGCGCCACGAGACCGGCAGGCACAACGCGAACATGGGCACGAAGAAGAGCAGCCCGAGGATGGCCACCGGGATGCCGAAGACCTCCGATTGGGGGCTGGTCGTGACCTTCTCGCAGTTGAACGTGCTGTTGCTCACGCAGACCAGGGCATGGGGACTGAAGTGGGTGATGGTCAGGTAGGTCGACACCCCGAGCCCGAAGAGGCTCAGGAGCAGGGTGGTGACCGGTTGCCAGCGCAGGGTCGGCACGGAGGATCCTCGAGGCGGTACAGGTCGCCTACAGCGACTTGTCGGCGGCCTCGACCCCCGGACTCGAGCACACCGAGGACGGCGCGTCCTTGGTGCTGGCGCAGATGGCCGCGGAAATATAGTTGGCCGTGCCCACGATCGACTGGGTCACCGGGTTGGTGGCATCGTCGAGCCCGCCGGCGATGTCGGTCCACGAGAGGCCGGCCAGGATGCCCGGGTTGTAGGTGGCGCCGGAGATGATCGCCTTGTTGCCGATGTTGATGAAGGGGAACCCGACCTGCCCGGGCGTTGCCCCGGGGATGGACTTCTGGCCGTTGTTGATGACCGACTCCTCCTCCTTCGTCGGGTTCTCGAGGACGGTGTAGCTCCCTGCGCTGGTCGGGACGTTGCTGTACTGCTCCACCGTGGCCAGGGTCAGGTAGGGGCTGGTGAAGGTGGCGCCCTTGAAGCTGAAGGTATGGGTGTCGTTGTAGACGTCGGTGTGTGACGAGGCGGTGATCTTGAGGTTCGACCACGTCCCGAACCGGGCCAGCGCGGCGACCACGGCCCAGCGCTCGGCCGCGCAGTACGGGCAGTACTCGGCTCCGTAGTAGAGCATGGCCGGTGATTTGCCCCCGATGGCCAGCGGGGCTTGGTTCTTGAGCTTGATGGGCGGTGACACGGGCTGGGCGGCCGACGGGAAGTTGACTCCCACCTTGTCGTAGACCGACGCCGGGATGGTGGTGACGTCCTTGACCACCGATGCGGGTGCTGCAGTCACCGGCGTGTACGAGCTGGCCCCGCTCGAGCCGCCGCTCGCCACCTTGACCACGACCAGCACGGCCACCACCACGATGACCAGGCCCACGGCGCCCCAGGCCAGGACGGCACCGGAGAATCGGCTTGGCTTCGGCGGCGGCGCAGGCCTACCACCCGGGCGGGGCTTGTTGCCACCGCCACCGCCACCGCCGGCTCCGCCCGACTTGGCCCGGGGCCCGGTGGCCTGACCGGATTTGCCGACCGGCGACTTGCCCGACACGGGCCGGCTCTGGGCCCTGCTCCGGTCCTTGGCGCTCTGGTTCGATGACCCGCCCGAACGGGCAGGGGGCTTGGGCGTGTTCCCCCCGGTGACCGGCTTCTTCTTCTGGTCGTCAGCCATCTGGGCATTTCCCCGATTCGTATGCGTGCGGGAGTGAGCGTAACTGGTTGGTCAACCCGTATGGGTTCGGCCCGTCGTCGGAGTGAGCGCGCGCCGGGCCAGCAGCTGCGCAGCTGTGCCATCAGGCTACAGGACGGGTTTCCCGCCTACACTGATCGGGCCATGTTGCAAGATGCCATGTCGGACGCGTCTGCGGCCGGGGACGGCCCTGAAGGGTCGGGTGAGCGTCGTGGTGCCACGCATCCGGGCGATCCGGGTTCCTCCGGCACAACCCGCTCCGCCGGCACTCCGGATTCCTCCGGCACCATGCGTTGGAGCTCGGTGACCGTCGACGGCCACCGGGTCCGCTACGCGATGGTCGGGAGCGGCCCCGTCGCCCTGTTCATGCACGGATGGGGGCTGCGGCCCAATGCCTATCGGGGACCGGTCGAAGCCATGGCGTCAGCCGGGTGCCGGGTCTACGCCCCGTGCCTGCCCGGGTTCGGTGGGACCCGCGAGCTGGACCCCGAGCAGCGCACCTTCGCCGGCTACGCCCGATGGGTCGGCCACTTCCTGGACGCGGTGGACGAGCGTCAGGTGGCCCTGGTGGCCGGGCACTCGTTCGGCGGAGGGGTCGCCACCGCCTTCGTCTACGCCCAACCCGGCCGGGCATCGGCCCTGTTGCTGGTCAACGCCATCGGCAGCCCGACCTGGGCCCTGTTCCCAAACGAGGTCCGGACCACGATGCAGCGGCCCGTCTGGGACTGGGGTCGCCATTTCGGGACCGATCTCCTGCACTCGCCACACGTCGTCCGGGTGCTCCCGACCCTGCTGGAGGACTTCATCCCCAACCTGCTGGGCAATCCCCTGGGCATGTTCCGGACCGGCGAGTTCATCCGGCGGGCCGACCTCGTCCGCGAAGTACGGGCCGTTGCCGAGCGCGGCATCCCGGTCAATGTGGCCTGGTCGGATCGCGATCGGCTGGTGTCCCGTTCGGCATTCGACGAGCTCCGGCACGCCGCCGGTGTCGAAGGGGTGGTGATCGAGGGTGCCCACGCCTGGCTCATCGCCGATCCCTCGATCTTCAGGGAGCTGGTCATCAGTTCCCTGGTCGACTCCGGCGTCCTCACTCCCCGGCTGGCGGGCGGCGCCACTCCCCGACTGGCGGGCGGCGCCGCTCCCCGACTGGCGGGCGGCGCCCCGATGCCGAGCCCGGCGGCCGGCGGCACCTGAGCCGGGGGCGCCCGGCCGGTCGGACGGTAGCCTGAGCCGATGAGCGTGACCCTCCGTGATGCCGCCACGGTGATGCTGATCCGTGATGCGGACGACGAGCGGGGACGCCCGGCGATCGAGGTCTGCATGCTCCGCCGCAACCTCGCCTCCGAGTTCGTGGCCGGTGCCTACGTGTTCCCCGGGGGGTCGGTGGATCCCGAGGACCGGGGGCCACGGGCCGAGGCGCTGTGCCAGGGACGGACCGACGCCGGGGCCAGCGCCGTCCTGGGCGTCCAATCGGGGGGTCTGGCCTTCTGGGTGGCGGCGCTGCGGGAGTGCTTCGAGGAGGCCGGCGTCCTGCTGGCCCGTTCCACCGGCGCCGGTCCCGACCGGGGCCGCCTGCTCGATACGACGGAGCCGGCCGTGGCCGGGCGGTTCGCCGAGCACCGGGACGCGGTCAACGGGCAACGCCGCGGACTCCTCGACGTCTGCGACCAGGAGGGTCTGGCCCTGGCCGTCGACGCGGTGCACTACGTGAGCCACTGGATCACCCCTGAGCTGGCCCCGCGGCGTTACGACACCCGGTTCTTCGTCGCCGCCGCGCCCCCGGGCCAGATAGCCAGCCACGACGACGGCGAGACCATCGCCAACATCTGGATCTGCCCGGGGGAGGCGCTGGCCCGGCAGGCGGCCGGTGAGATCGAGCTGCTGCCCCCGACCATCGCCAACTTGCGCAACCTCGAGGACTACCGCACGACGGACGAGGTGATGGAGTGGGCCAGCCAGGTCACCGAGGTGCCCACGGTGCTCCCTATCGTCCTCATCGAGGACGGCCACGTGCTCATCCTGCGGCCGGGCGACCCGGGCTACGAGGAGGCGCTGGCCGACCGGCTGGCCTCGGGGCCTGACGTCGACCCCGGCCTGGCCGAGGTGGCCCGGGCATTCTGGGAGCCGAAGGCGGGCACCGCCTGATACGTCAGGTGGGCGTTGCCTCCAGCGTGGGAGGCGCCTGGATGTCGCCGGACCCGTCTCGCACCGCGGCCTCCACCCGCTCGAGGAGACGCACGCTGCATCCCTCCATGGACACCACCGGGGCGATCGTGGTGATGACCGAGTCGGCGATGCGGTCGAACACCTCGGCCAGGGGTTGACCCACGTCCAGGGCCACCGGGGCGCCGGCATCGCCGCCGGCGGCCACCGACGGGTGCAGCGGTATCCGGCCGATCAGAGGGACGCCGACGTCGGCGGCCAGGCGGTCGCCGCCACCCGACCCGAACAGGGCGTAGGAGGTGCCGTGCTCGCAGGTGAAGTCGCTCATGTTCTCGATGACCCCCGCCACCCGGAGGTACCCCTTCCGGGCCATGTCCGCCGTCCGGGCCGCCACCTTCTGCGCCGCCACCGGGGGAGTGGTGACCACCACCACCTCGGTGCGGGGCAGCATGCGGGCCAGGCCCATCTGGATATCCCCCGTCCCCGGGGGCATGTCGATGAGCAGATAGTCGAGGTCACCCCAGTGGACGTCCTCGAGGAACTGCTGGACGGCGCGGTTGAGGATCAGCCCGCGCCACATGATGGCGCTGTCCTCGTCGGCCAGGAAGCCCATGGACAGGACCCGGAGGACCCCGTCGCCGACCCGCCGCTCGAGTGGGATCATCTTCTTGTCCCTGGCCTCGACCTCGCCCTGCATCCCGAGGAGGCGGGGGACCGAGAACCCCCAGATGTCGGCGTCGAGGACCCCGACGGTGAGGCCGCGTCGGGCCAGCGCCACAGCCAGGTTGACCGTGACCGAGCTCTTGCCCACACCCCCCTTGCCCGAGGCGATGGCGATGATCCTGGCCGTGTCGGGGATGTCGGTGTCCGGCGCCGGGTCGCGGGCGGCCAGGCGGGCCTTTTCCATGACCTTCTTGCGTTGGCCGGCATCCATGACGCCCGTCCTGACCGAGACGACCTCCACCCCGGGGAGAGCGCCGACGTGGGTCTCGACGTCGCTCTGGATCTGGGTGCGCAGCGGGCAACCG
This sequence comes from Acidimicrobiales bacterium, assembly GCA_049521915.1. Classification (GTDB taxonomy): domain Bacteria; phylum Actinomycetota; class Acidimicrobiia; order Acidimicrobiales; family RAAP-2; genus Bog-756. The sequence continues at coordinate 8,815 of JBEKOI010000120.1, forward strand.
GCCACGGTGAGGGCGACCTCCACCTCGACCACACCCCCCTCCCCGATGCCGACGGAGGTGACCATTCCCAGCTCGACGATGTCCGCACCCAACTCGGGATCGATGACCCCGCGCAGCGCGGCGCGCACGCTCTCCTCGGTCGGTACCGGGCGTTCCACGGCCCCGTCGCCTGACGCTGTCGTGTCGGACCTGGTCACTCGGGCAATTCTACCGGTCGGGCCGGGTCTGCCACCCACGCTGTGTACCACCTGGGACGCGACGCGGGTACGCTTTGTCGAGGCAGCCGTATCGTATCCAGGAGGAGCGCCGATGAGTGGCACCATGCAGACCGTCAGCATCGGGAAGAAGCCCAGTCCGGTGACGCTGACCGACGTCGCCGCCTCCAAGGTCGCCGAGCTCCTGGCCCAGGAGGACGTCGAGGGACTCGCCCTCCGGGTGGCCGTGCGGCCGGGCGGTTGCTCGGGCTTCAGCTACGAGATGTTCTTCGACGCCGACACGGCCGAGGACGACATCATCCGCGAGTTCGGGACCGTCAAGGTGGTGGTCGACGCCACCAGTGCCGATCTGTTGAAGGGCTCGACCCTCGACTACAGCGACGGGCTCCAGGGCGCCGGGTTCCACGTGACCAACCCCAACGCCTCTCGCACCTGCGGCTGCGGCTCCTCTTTCAGCTGAGTCGCTGAACCCTGATCCGGCTCCGTGTCGACGGCACCGACGTCGAGGTGGCAGACGACGGATCGACGCTCCTCGATGTCCTGCGTGACCAACTGGGGATCCACTCGGTAAAGGACGGCTGCAGCCCCCAAGGGCAGTGCGGATGCTGCACCGTCTGGGTGGACGGCGCCCCCCGGGCGGCGTGCGTCACGCCGGTCCGGCGGGTCCACGGCCGCCAGATCACGACGCTCGAGGGTCTGCCGGGCCCGGAGTCGGAGCGGTGGGTAGCCGCCCTGGTGGCAACCGGAGGCAGCCAGTGCGGCTTCTGCACGCCCGGCATCGTGATGAGGCTGGCCGCTCTCCGCCCGGCCCCGGCTCCGGGAGGACCGGGAGCCGACCGACCGGCCCCCCCGTCCGTGGAGCAGGTCGACCGGGCCCTGCTGGCCCACCTGTGTCGGTGTACCGGCTGGCAGACCATCGAAGAAGCCGCTGACCTGGTATCACGCGACCCACAGGTCCCGGGTGGGGAGGGACCTGAGCGGCGCGACCTGCGCCTCGCCTCCGCCCGGGCCGCCCTCGAAGGGGGCGTCCTCCAGGAGGTCGGGCCGGGTACGGTCCTCGGTCGGGCCGGATTCGCCGACGACACCTGTCCGGCCGGCGCCCTGACCGCGGTGCCCGACGGGGCCGGCGGCTACGCCGTGGCCGATTCGGTCGGAGCAGCCCGGGCCCTGGCCGGAAAGGTGCAGGGGCGAAGGAGCAGCCTGGCGCTGGACCACCCGGTCGCCCTGCCGCCGGGAGACTGGGATCTGACCCTGCGGACCACCTGGGTGGAACCGGCGTACGTGGAGCCCGATGCGTCTTGGTGTGCACCGGGCGGCGAGCCGGCCTCGCCCGTCGGGAACGGGGGGGCGTTCGGGGGGAAGCTGCACTCGCCCGTGGGCACCGAGGCCCGGCGACTGGCTGACGGCAATGGCCGCCCGGTACGGGTCCTCTGGTCGCGTGAGGACGTGGTGCGGCTCGGCCCCAAACGTCCGCCGGTGGCCGCGGGCGTGGGCCCGGAGGGGACCGGGGTCCTGCGGGTCGGGGCCCCACCCGACGGGTTTTCCGGAGACGACTGGGAGTCCCTGGTGGCCGACGTGGGCGTGGTGGCCCCCGGCCTCGTCCTCGAAGCGGTCCCGCTCCACGGCCCGGCCATCTCGCTCGACCTCCGTGCCGCGGTGTGGGCCGAGGCCGCGGTGCTGGCCGCGTGTGCCCGGGTGGTGGGCGCGGGCGGCGGCAGACCGGTTCACGATGTGCCCGTCGAGATCACCACTCCCACCGGGGGGAGGGCCGTCGCACGCTGCCGACCCGACGACTCGATCGACGTCGTGGTCGACGCCGGCCCCGTTCTCGACCAGGTCGTACTGCGCTCCTACTGCATCGGCGCCGCCCACCAGGCGCTCGGCTGGGTGGGCACCGAAGGCATCGCCGTGGACGCCGCCGGGGCCGTCCAGGACCTGACCATGCGGTCGTTCGGGATCCTGGCCGCCCGCGACATGCCCCCGGTGAGCGTGACGGTGCAACCGGACGGCGACGGTCCGGCAGTGAACGGTTCCGATGCGGTGTTCGCCGCGGTGGCCGCCGCCCGCTGGCTGGCCGACGGTCTCCCACCCCTGTGGCCGACCCAGCGCCCGACGGGCGGACCGGGGTAGGTGCCACTCCGCCGGATCCGCCATCCGCGTGCCCGCTCCCGCGACCGTGCCCGCTCCCGCGACCGCGACCGC
>JBEKOI010000121.1:0-11226 GCA_049521915.1 Acidimicrobiales bacterium
GCGCGTACCGCCGACCGCACCACCTGGGCGTCGAACCTCCGGTTGTGATCTCATCCATCTGGAGCCCGGTCGCCTCGTCCCCCGAGTCCCATTGACTCGGGGGGCATCCCATGACCACTACAACGACGGCGGTTGTCGTCTATGACCCAGAGCTCGCCGGTCCTGAACAAATCGCCCTCGCCGGGTTCCTCGGCGGCTAGCCAGGGCTCACCCGCGACGCCTATGCGCCGGATCTTCGTCAGTTCGTGGCCTTCTGCGACCAGCGCCACCTGGGACTCTTCGAGGTCCGGCGAAGCCAGAAGCGGAGGCCGAAAGGTGAGTGAGGAACGAGCCGCCCCTGCTCACCTATCGAGCCGGCGCCTCGGAGCGCCGACCTTGACGGCTGAGGACGGTGTGGGACAACAAGCGCCTGACCAGGAAGGGTGACGTGCCGGGTGACAGAGTGAAAGACGAGGGTTACGTCGGGGGGTGCGCTATTCGAGCCCGGAGTGTCGTTCCGGGTGGCGTTGCAGTGGGCCGGGCGAATACGCAGGTGACGTTGCGGGTGACGGAGAACCGGAGAATGTACCCACGTTCGAAAGGATGTTCGGTGGGTAGAAAGCAGGTCACGACAAGGAGCGCCCTCTTGAGCGTCGGGGAGGCAGCCGCACTGCTGGGAATCGATCGGGCTACGTGCTACCGCGCCATCAGGAACCGCACGTTTCCGGTGCCGGTCGTCAGGTTGGGCGGGCGGATTCGCATTCCCCGGCGTGCCGTCGAACGCCTGCTCGATGGAGGCGAATGGCGGCGGCATCTCTACCCACCATGAACTGGACTTTTCTCAGTGGGCGCTGCCGGGCTCGAACCGACGACCTGCTGGTTGTAAGCCAGCTGCTCTACCAACTGAGCTAAACGCCCTCATGGGAATGCAATCGACCGGCCCTCAGGGTAGCGCTCCCCCTGGTCTGCCTTCGTCCACATCGAGCTTCAGTGCAGTCGTTCGGATTCCGCCTCCGATCAAGCAACGGCGTACCGGGGCTCCGATGCGGGACCGCACTGCGCCCCTACGCCACGACCGCGTCGACCAACCCCTCGAGCAGGGCCGAGGTGGAGGCGGCCGCCGGGGTCCGGCGGGCGGCGTGGTCCAGCGTGACCAGGTCCCGGCCCATCGTCTCGGTCAGCACGGCCCCGGCCTCGGTGCAGACCAGCATCCCCCCCAGATAGTCCCAACTGCCGAGCTGGGAACCCCCCACCACCGCGTACCCATCGAGGACCCCTTCGGCCACGGCGCAGAGGTCGAGCGCAGCCGCGCCGAGGCTCCGGTACTGGGACCATCCGAGATACCGGGGGGGATAGCCCGAAAAGCCGATGATCGCCTCGCCCAGAGCCTTGCAGGCCGACGGCCGGATCGGCTGTCCGTCCTTGCGTGCCCCACCACCCCGGACGGCTTCGAACCGGGTTCCCGATGCCTGGTTCACCACCACGGCCACCCGGGGGCCCTCCAGGTCCACCGCGCACAGGCTGGTGGCGTACCAGGGAATACGCCGCGCCGCATTGGTGGAGCCGTCCACCGGGTCGATCACCACCACCAGCGGACGGTCCAGGTGCCGGGGCCCAGACTCCTCGGACATCACGCCCAGGCCGGCACCTTCCAGTACCGCCGCAGCCGCGGCGTCGGCAACGAGATCGGACCGGTACTGCGAGTCCCGGGTTCCGGCCAACCCCCAGTCGCTGAGACCGCCGAGGGCTTCGGCCACCGCCGACGCCGTGGCGTGCAGAACCTCGAGCAGCGAGTCGTCGTCCATTGGCTGACGCTACCGGAGCAGGCCTCGGACCGGTAGGCTGAGGGTCCTGTGGCAGTCATCGATGTGGCCGGGTACGTGGCCGACCTCAAGGATCACTCGGTCGATCATGGCTTCCACGTGCACGACGAGCGCCATTTCGTGGAGACCTACTCGCTCCGCCAGGTCTGGGAGGTCGAGCTCCACCCCGAAGACGGCTGCGGCGGCCCGCTCGACCTGCACCTGGCCCTCGAAGTCGACCCGAGGACCCTCCTGTCCTTCGAAGACGCCGTGTTCGGGCTCCCCGAGGACCAGGAGCCGCCCGACGACTTCCACTTCCCACTCACCTTCACCTGGGCCCTGCCCCCCCTGCCCCACGGACCAGACCTGCTGCGGCTGGCCATCGACCTGGCCGGCGTGGGCGGCATCGAGCTCCCCCTCGAGGTGTCGGCCATCGACTCCTACGCCTCGGCGACCGACGCCGCCGAGCGTCGGCTCAACATCGTGGCCCGCTCCCCCGTCTCGCTGACCAGGATCCTGGCCGGCGAAGAGATGATGTGCGAGGTCTTCGACCGGTGTCTCGCAGTAAGTCGCTACCTCCTCGACTCGGCCGGTAGTTGGCTGGGGTGACCGCCCAGGCCGTTCGGTCGGGACTCAAACACGTCGTGGTCGCGGCGCTGATCGCAACGGGGCTCGGAGCGTCGCTCAGCGCCTGTGGAAATTCCGGGACCGACCTGGCCAAGCAGGCCTGCACCCACATCAACCGGTCGATCCGCCTCCTGGAGCAGTCTCAACACCAGTCCGATCACGCCCGAGCTGCGCAGTTGGCGGAGCAGGCCTACGACCAGCTGCGGGCCGCGCTGCCCATCGCGGCCCAGGCTGCCTTCCACGACGGCCAGTGGCAGGCGCTCATGACGACCATCTCCGAGAGCAACCGGGTGCCGGAGTCGACGCTGGTGGATGCCCTGACCGCGCAGTGCGGCGAAGCGGACAGCACGATCTTCGGGCAGACGCCACCGCCTTCGTCGATCCCTCCGCCCGCACCCGCTCAGTCGTGACCGACCGGGGCGGCCTGTCCCCCGCCGGCGTCCACATCGGCGCGCGCTACCCCATCGGGCAGCTGAGCCTACGGTACGGTTGCCTGGGTGCCGGCGGTGGTCGACGGCCGCGGGGTCGTCGGGGCAGCCGATGTTGTCGGAGTGGTCAACGTGTCGCCGGCCATCTGCAGCCGGCCCACCCGGATGACGTCGGGCAGTACCCGGGCGTCGAGCCACTGGCCTGCGGCCGCGGTCGGGACGATGTGCACACCGTCACCGTCACGGACCTGGATCCCGTCGAACGACGTCGTGTACACCCCTCCCGGGCACAGCTGGGCGCCGAAGTCGTCAACCTGGACCGTGGCCGGATGGCCGGCAGCCACCTTTCGCACCATCTCGTTGTATGCGGCCAACCGGGTGGCCGAGTCCTCGGGCCAGGACTGTCCGTTGGCCTGTTCGCCCGAGTCGAAGCACGGTGACGTCATCATGACCATGAGGGCCCCGGTCGAGGTGGCGACGTCGACGGCCTGTTCCAGGGACGCCTTGAGGTCTTTGTCGAACGCCGGGTCACCGATGTGCAGCCAGCGCCCGCCGATGAGCCGGTCCTCCACCTCCCACCTCCCGGCCAGCAGCACCACCACGTTCGGACGGAACTGGTTGAGGTCACCCTGCCACTGCGCCGGCCACCGACCGGACTTCGGCGTCGACGGGTTGCACTGTGCGGTCATCGGGTCAGGTACGCCGTGGGCACGGTACTCCGGGCTCCGCAGCACGCCGCAACCGATGATGGCGCCGTTGTAGAGGTTCACGTCGTAGTCGTTCTGGGGCTGGCTGGCCAGCATGGCGAAGGCGAGTCGCCACGCGACCGAGTCCCCGAAGATGGCCACCTTCACCGGTGGTCCGCTGTACTCGGCTCCCGCCATTCGCACCGGGTCGGCGGCCTCGGCGGTCGAGGGCAGGGTGGCGGCCACGGTGATGGCCACCACCCCGAGGCACGCCGCGCTGGTCATCGCCCACGCCTTCCACTCGGTCAACGACCGCATCTGACCCCGGCGGATCGGTTCTTCCACCAGATAGAAGGAGGCGGTGGCCACCACCAGGGTGACGGCGATGCGTACGGTCAGGAGCGGGTACCCGTAGAGATGGAGGCGCGCCGAATCCAAGAGGGCGAAGAGGGGGAAATGCCACAGGTAGGTGCCGTAGGAGATCTTGCCCACGTAGCGGAACACCGGGTTGCCCAGCGCCCGTGAGAGGGACGCGGTCTGGGCGGTGACGGCACAGAAGATGACGGCGGCGACCCCGAGGGCGAAGAGGAAGTAGCCGCCCTCGAACATGAACCCGGTCGGAACGGTCAACTGTGTCCACAAGAAGATGCCACCCAACAGTGCCGACCAGCCCAGCACCTGGAGTAGGAGCCGGACCGGGGGGGACGTGATCTCCCACGCCTCGATCAGCCTCAAGCTCGGGCCACGCCGACGGTGCAGATCGCGCCGGTGCGGTCTCGGGGGGATGGCCCCCGCGGTCCCCGTGGCCGGGTGTGCCCTCCCCGACCGACCGGGCACCAGGGCGCGGGCCGGGATGGGCCGTTCCGCCGGTCGGCGATGTGCCCACATGGCCATCCCGATGGCCAGTGCCGCGCCGACCAGGATGTCCTGGGCACGGGTGTCGGTGCCCTCGTAGACCCGCATCACCGAGGCAGGCCCGGAGTACAGGAGGCGCATGTCGATGGCCGAGGCGATGGCGCCGATCACCGCGGTGGCGAAGATCGGCCACAGCCTCCGCTCCGGGCGCAGCTTCCGGCCCAGGTGGAGCATGAAGAGGGCCACCGGCGGCCACACGATGTAGAACTGCTCCTCGATCGAGAGCGACCACATGTGCTCCAGGGGCGACGGTTGTGCCGTCATAGCGAAGTAGTTTCCGCCGCTGACGATGAAATGCCAGTTGGACACGTAGAAGAGGGTCGAGAGCGAGTCGAGGCGGAGGTTGGCGAACTCCCCGGGTGTGGCGAACACCTTGGCGTAGATGGCCACCCCGACCAGCATGACCAGGAGGGCGGGCAACAACCGGCGGGCCCGCCGGGCCCAGAACTGACCCAGGCGGATGGTCAGGCGTTTGGCCCATTCGCCGAGCAGGAGCGAGGTGATCAGGAACCCCGACAGAACGAAGAAGACGTCGATGGTGAGGAATCCCCCGCTCAGGAAGGGGGCTCCGCCGTGATAGAGCATCACCCCGAGCACCGAGAGGGCCCGCAGCCCGTCGAGAGCGGGTACGAAGCCGAACGTGATGGTCCGCCCGCGGGCCGCGGCTCTGCTGGGCGCCAGACGGGATGATCGCCTGGCCGACGCGTGGGCGCCCGTGGTCATCGCAGCGGTACCCCCGCCATCTGCAGCCTGCCGACGCGGACCGCCTCGGGGAGGAGCTTCCACGCCAGCCATTTGGCCGTGGGCACGACTGACCCGTCGGCGCCCGGCTGGTAGGGGAAGTGCACACCGTCACCCAGCCGGATCCTCACACCATCGATCGTGGACTCGAATTTTCCTCCCGGGCAGACGTCGGCACCGAAATCGTAGACCTCGACGTTCCCGGGATGGTCCGCGGCCACTTCACCGAGCAGGTGGTCGTACTCGAGGCGCCGGCTGGCCGAGTCCTCCGGCCACGGCTGGCCGTCGGGCTGCTCCCCGGAGTCCTCGCACGGGGTAGTGAGCAGCATCACGTAGGCGCCGGCCGACGAGGCGATCCCGACCGCCTGTTGGAGGTCGGCTTCGAGCATGGCGTCGTAGCCCGGCCCGCCGATATGGACGTCGCGGCCGTCGATCACCTGATTGGAGACCTCCCAGCGACCGGCCAGCACCATGACCACGTCGGGGTGCTGGGCACCGACGAAGCCCCGCCACAGCGCCGGCCACTGCTGTGACACGGGGCTGGAGGCGTTGCACGGCTTGTTGGCGGGATACTCCACCCCCTGGCTGATCTGTCCGGACACCACCATGACCCCGCAGCCGAGGAGCCCTTCGCTGTGGAATCTGACATCGTAGGGAACCTGGGCGTCGGTGCCGGCGATGGCCCATCCCGCGGTGAAGGCCAGTGAGTCCCCGACCATGGTGGCCACCACAGGCGGACCGGTGTACTCGGAACCGGTCGGAGTGGGTATGCCTGCCGCCCCGGCGGTGCCGGCCGAGGGAACCGTGGAGGCCACGGTGATGGCCACCACTCCCAGAAACGCGGCGCTCGTCATCAACCAAGCTTTCCACTCGGTGATGGACCGCATCCTGCCCCGCCGGATCGGTTGCTCGACGAGATAGAAGGACCCGGTGGCCACGACCAGGGTGGCCCCGATGCGCACGGCCAGGAGCGGGAGGCCGTAGAGGTGGAGACGGGCCGCGTCGAGGAGGAGGAAGATCGGGACATGCCACAGGTAGGTCCCGTAGGAGATCTTGCCGATGTAACGGAACAGCGGGTTGCCGAGAGCCCTCGAGAGTGATCCGGCCTGGGCCGTGACCACGGAGAAGATGACGGCGGCCACGGCCAGCGCGAAGAGGAGGTAGCCACCCTTCAACAGGGCGGGCACGGAGGTGGTCACCCGGGTCCACAGGTAGAGGCAGCCGGCCAGAGCCGACCACCCGAGGGCCTGCAGACAGGCCCGGGTCAGAGGTGACGTGATCTCCCATGCGCTGATGGGGGTGGCGGGGGCACCGAACCACGGCTTCGGAACGGCCCGCCGCCGCCGGCCGGCCCGCTCGGGGACCGGGGCGCGGTGCTGGGCCCAGATGGCCATGCCGATGGCCAGTGCCGCGCCGACCAGGATGTCCTGGCACCGCGTGTCGGTGCCCTCGTAGAGCCGGGTCACGGAGGCGTGGGCGAAGTACGACAACCTCATGTCCAGGGCCGATGCCAGCGCCCCGACCACCGCGGTGGCGAAGATCGGCCACAGCCGTCTCGAAGGGCGGAGCCGCCGACCCAGGCGGAGCATGACCAGGGCGACCGGTGGCCACACGATGTAGAACTGCTCCTCGATGGCGAGCGACCACATGTGCTCGAGGGGTGAGGGCTGCGCGACCTGGGCGAAGTAGCTGCTCCCCCCGAAGATGAAGTGCCAGTTGGCCACATAGAAGAGGGTCGACAGCGAATCGAGGCGAAGATCGGCGAACTCGCCCGGCGTGGCGAACACCTTGGCGTAGATGGCCACACCGACCAGCATCACCAGCAGGGCGGGCAGCAGCCTCCGGGCCCGGCGGGCCCAGAACTGGCCCAGCCGGATGGTCAGCCGCTTGGTCCACTCACCGAGCAGCAGCGACGTGATCAGGAACCCCGAGAGCACGAAGAAGATGTTGACGCCCATGAACCCGCCGCCGAACAGGGGCGCCCCGCCGTGGAACAACATGACCCCGAGCACGGCGATCGCCCGCAGCCCGTCGAGGGCCGGTACGAAGCCGAAGATGATGTCCCGGCCTCTCGCCGCCGGCGGGGCCACCGGGGATTCCACCTCGGTGGCCGGGATTCGAGAACTCATCGGGTCAGGTCCTCCGGTTGCACCGGCGTCGTCCGCCCTTGCACTGTGCAACGAGTCGTTCCCGTTCTTTTCGCAGATCAGGCCGTTGCCCCAGGCGCGGCCGGATCGGCTCGGGGTCCGACCCCTTGACCGACCCGGACCTCGAGCAGACGGACCGGCCCAGGGGCCGGCCGCGGTCAGACCGTCGGGCTGTACCCGGCCGGGAGGTTGATGGTCTTCTTCTCCAGGAACAGTTCGAGGCCGTCCTCGCCGAACTCGCGGCCGACGCCGGACGCCTTGAACCCTCCGAAGGGCGAGGAGAAGTCGATCGGGACGTTGGAGTTCACCATATAGGTGCCCGTGCGCACCCGACGGGCCACGTCGAGGCCGCGATCGTTGTCCCCGGTGAACACAGCCCCGCACAGCCCGTAGTCGGAGTCGTTGGCGATGCGCACCGCGTCGGCGTCGTCGTCATAGGGGATGACCGAGAGGACCGGCCCGAAGATCTCCTCCTGGGCGATGCGCATGCTGTTGTCCACGTCCACGAACACGGTCGGCTCGACGAACCAGCCGGTGTCGAACGCTTCGGGCCTGCCCCCGCCCACAGCGACCTTGGCCCCTTCGTCCTGACCGATACGGATATAGTTCTCGACCCGCTCTCGCTGGCGCTCGGCCACCAGGGGGCCCACGTCGGTCGCCGGGTCGAGGGCGTCGCCCACCTTGAGGGCCCGCACCTGCTCCACCAGGGCCTCGGTCACCTCGGCATACCGGTCCCGGGGGGCGAGGATCCGGGTCAGCGAGATGCACGCCTCCCCGTTGTTCATGATGGCGTTGGGCATCATCAGGGGGATGGATGTGGCCAGGTCCACGTCATCGAGGAGGATGGCCGCCGACTTCCCGCCCAGCTCGAGGCTCACCCGCTTGAGGTTGGCCCCGCAGGCCGCCCCGATCTTGCGGCCGGCGGCCGTCGAGCCGGTGAACGAGACCTTGTCCACACCCGGGTGATTGACCAGGTGCTCGCCGACTTCGCGTCCGGCCGGCACGACACTGAGCACGCCCTTGGGGAGGCCGGCATCGGCGAAGATCTCGGCCAGCACGTTGGCGTCGAGCGGGGTTTCGGGAGCCGGCTTGAACACGACGGTGCTGCCCGACAACAGCGCCGGGGACAACTTGGCGCAGGCCAGGAACAGGGGCACGTTCCACGGGGTGATGGCGGCGACAACCCCGATCGGTTCCTTGGACACCAGCACCGGACCCAGCAGGCCGTCCTTGACCGTCTCGAAGGCGAAGGTCGAGCCCAGGCCGGCGTAGTAGTCGAGGATCATTGTGGGCGCCAGCACCTGGGCCAGCGTCCCCCATGAGATCGGCGATCCCATCTCGTTGGAGATGAGCTCGGAGATGCCCTGCATGTCGTTACGGATGGCCTCGGCCACCTTGGCCAGGATGGCTCCGCGCTCGGCCGGGGCCATGCGGGGCCACGGACCGTGGTCGAAGGCTTCACGGGCCACCGCCACCGCCCGGTCGACATCGGCGATCTGAGCCTCGGGCACCCGTCCGATCAGCTCCTCAGTGGTCGGGGATACCACGTCGAACACAGAGTCGGAGGACGGCTCCACCCACTCTCCTCCGATGAACAGACGGTCGTATGAACTCATGGGCCCTCCCTTGTTGGAGCCGGATCTGCCCCGGCCCGACGTCCGAGCACGGGATCGAGGTGGAGACGAGCCTTCATGCCGGCTGTCCCGGACAAATCTTAGTCCGGGTCGGGGCCAGACGCCCCCCGGGGCCAAACCTCGCTACGCTCCCATCGCCAGCTTCGCGCCCACTGGACACCGATCGGTTCCAGCGGCCAGAGCCATCGAGGAACGACCATGCTCTCCCCACTGGACGACTACCCGATCCACCAGATCTCCGAGCCCATGCGATTCGTGGGCACCTCGGACCGCAACTTCTACGACCGCTACTACTTCAACGTCCACGGCGCCGCAGACGTCCACGGGACGAAGGACGAGCTGTTCGCCGTCATCGGGGTCGGGCAGTACCCGAATCTGAGCGTGGCCGACGCCTTCGTCTCGGTCAAGTGGGGGGACGACCACCGGGTGGTCCGGGCCTCCAAAACCATGGGCGCCGACCGGATGGACCCATCGGTCGGGCCGATCCGGGTCGAGGTCATCAAGGGTCTCGAACAGGTGCGGGTCATCGTCGAGCCCAACGAGTGGGGCATCGAGCTCGACGCCGTCTACGACGGCTTCTCCGAGGCGCATCTCGAGTCCAGGCACTTCGACCGCCAATTCGCCCGGGTCACCTTCGACTCGACCCGGTTCGCCCAGGTGGGCTCGTGGACCGGCACACTCAAGGTCGGCCACCGCGAGCTGGCCCTCACCCCCGACCGGTGGTGGGGGTCCCGCGATCGCTCGTGGGGGGTGCGTCCGGTGGGTGAGCCGGAACCGCCGGGCATCCGGGTCACCGACACGGCCGGCGGCTTCTTCTGGATCTACGCGCCGGTGCGGTTCGAGGACCACGCCATGGTGACCATCATCCAGGAGCGGCCCAGTGGCGAGCGGATCATGCAGGACGCCCACCGGGTCTTCCCGCTGGGCTCCGGTCGCGAGGCCAAATGGATGGGCCGACCCGAGCACCAGCTCCGGTTCGCCCCCGGTACCCGTTCCGTCGTCGGCGCCACGCTCTCCTACTTCGGGGCCAACGGGAACAAGACCGCCGAGGTGGAGGTCGAGACCCTGCTGGCCTTCCCCCTGCTGCTGGGCAGCGGGTACGGGATGGAGCCGGACTGGAAGCACGGGATGTACCAGGGCGACCTGGTCGTCCAGGGCCAGGAGGTGCCACCGGCCGATCCGTCCTACACCACCTGGGCGCTCACCGAGTACGCGGCCCGCTTCACCTACGACGGGCACGTCGGGTACGGGATGTTCGAGTGCGCGGTGATGGGTCCGCACCAGCAGTACGGGTTCACCGGGTGGGAGTGACCCGGCCCGGCGCCGGTCAGGACACCGGGCGGACGGCGGACGGCTCCCAGAAGGCCCGGAGTGAGGCGATCCTGTCGTCGGCCGACCGGCGGTAGACGTAGACCCCGTCCACCTCGACGGCGGCGCCGCCGGCAAAGGAGATGCGGATCACACCGACGTTGGCCGCCTCGTCACCACAGAGGAAGGACTGGTGGATGGTGAACCTGATCGACTCGTTGACGGCGATCACGTTGTCGTAGAACGCGGCGATGGCGTCGATCCCACGATGTCCCTTCCCCTCGGGGTCGAACGCCGAGGGCCCGATGGGGTCCTCCACGACGGCATCGTCGGCGAACAGGTCCAACCAGGCCTGCCGGTCGCCCGACTCCACCGCGGCCATCGACGCCCGGCCGAGCTCACGGGCCGAGGTCATGACCGCGCCTTGGCGATCACGTCGTCGGCGAACCTGCGCAGGTTGTCGATCTTCGTCTGCAGGGCCTCGGTATCCGGACCCACCGAGTAGGGCCACCGGAACCCCACGATGACATCGGTGACGCCCTGCTCCTCGAGCCGGCGTACACCGTCGAGGGAGAAGGCGTCGAGCGAGATCACATGGACCTCGAAGTCACGATCGGCGGTCCCGGCCTCCTCCCGATAGTGGCGCAGGCGCTCGAGGAGCCCGGGCAGATCGGCCGGATCACCTCCGCCGTGGACCCAACCGTCGGTGCGGGCCGCCCGGCGAAGTGCAGCCGGGGCGTGGCCCCCGATCAGGATGGGCAGGGGCGCGGTGGGGGTGGGGCTCATCTTGACCGGCGGCAGATCGAAGACCTCACCGTGGTACTCGAAGTACCCGCCGGCCGACAGCCCCTGCACGATGTCGACCGCCTCGTCCATCCGGCGCCCCCTGCCCTCCCAGGGCACATCGCACAGCTGGTAGTCCTCGGGCCACGGGCTGGACCCGACCCCGAGGGCGAGGC
>JBEKOI010000122.1:0-11145 GCA_049521915.1 Acidimicrobiales bacterium
CTCGACCGCATCCTGAAAGAAGGCGACGTAGCCGGCCAATCGCGACACCTCTGGATACGGATCCTCGTACGACCAGATCAGCACATCGTCCCCCTCGCGCTCGTACCGGCGGTAGGTGGCCGTGCCCTTGTACGGGCATCGGCTGGTCTGCTCGTCGGCCACGAACAGGTCGAGGCGGACGTCCTCGGGCGGGAAGTAGAAGACCAGACCGTGGTCCTGCTCGTCGACGAGGAGGCAGCGCCGGCTGTCGGCCAACAGCTCGCCCTCGAAGGAGACGGTCACCCGGTTCCTCCGGGCCAGGACGTCGACCCGGTAGTCGGGATGGTCTACATATCCCGACGGTTCCATGGTGCCCACCTCCGTTGCCTCGTGGCCGGTACTCCTGGTATCCATGGTGGCCAGAGTATTCGAGAGCGGGCACTACCAATTACGAGGAATGGAGTCGTCAGATGATCATCGTGTCGGGGATTTTCGACGTGGCCGACGACCAGCGAGACGCCTTCCTCGAGTCCAAGCGGGAGCAGGTCCTTCGCACCCGTGGCGAGACCGGATGCCGTGAGTACGCCTTTTCGGCCGATGCCCACACCCCGGGTCGTGTCCGGTTGTTCGAATTGTGGGACTCGTTCCCCGATCTGGAAGCTCACCTGGCGGGGATCCGTTCGAGCAACGACCCTGGGCCATCGATCCCTGTCGAGTCGAGCGTCATCCAGGTGTACGAGGCCGATCCCACCACCCCGCCATGGGCACGAACGTCGGGGTCGACAGAATTGCCGGCACCGCCCCGCTCAGTGCCATTCCATCCTTGTCCCTGGGGGCAAACCAGATGAGGGAACGACCAACCAAGACTTAGGTCGTTGCTTTCGTGCCTGGTGGTACCGTCAAGAGTCCCGGCAACGCCGAATGAAGAGCTCGGAGTATCTCATTGGCGACGGTTGCATGTCCGGCAGCATTCCAATGGCAATGATCCTCATGAAAATCGTCCCATCGGTGGAGCCTTTGATCGATCTCGACTCGGACGACATGTGGATGTTCCGAGAGCACTTGATCACGATGCGCTCGGAAAGGAAGATTGAACTCGTGCTGCTTGGGGAAGGCATGTTGATCTAAGTCGAACAATCCTATGGATACGATGACCGGATTCGTCACTTCAAGTGCGGTGAAGAGCCGATCGAGGTACGCGTGGAACTCCTCGGGATTCGACCGAGTGAACCCTCCGGTGAGCGTGATCAGAGCCCGCTTGATTGCCGTCTTGGATTCGGCGACTGCCCACTGCCGGGCACGCTGACGACGCGTGCCGGAAAAGTACGCTCGCCGCTCAAGGCCGTCGACGCCATGCCAGGTACTCGGAATGAAACGCTCGAGCATTCGCTGGACTCGCTCACCTGGATGCGGAAGCGAATCTCCCATCCCCGCCTCCACAATGATGAGGTCCGGCCTGAGCACAGCAATTCGGGGTAAGTCTTCTTCGACCATAAGCTTGGCGGTTCGGCTGAATTGGGCGAAGTTCTCCACCCTCTTCGCACCAAGTGCTTCTCCGACGAGGACAGGGAAGCCCCGTCCTCCAGTGCCAAAACCGCTTGAGCCGCTATCTCCCAGAACAGCTATGCAGTCAACGGCGGTCGGGCCCGATCGCATCTCAGGGTCAGAGCTCATCCGGGTTCCACTCCAGGCTCGGAGCTGACATGTCCCGCCCCGTTGATCTGACTCTCGTAGATTCGGCCTTGCTCGGCGGCTAGATCGTCCCAACTCAATCCTTTGACGCGATCGGGGCCAGCTGAACCGAGATCATGCCTCCGAGTCTTGTCGAGAGAAAGTGATCGCAGCGCATCAGCGAACAGGTTCACGTCAAATGCCGTGACCCGTGCCCCGACCCTGTCGTCGATCAAGGCGCGGAGGCAGGGAATATCGAAGGCGACCACCGGTGTCCGCACAGCTAGGGATTCGGCAGCCACCATCCCGAACGTCTCGTACCTGCTCGGCATGGCGACCACATCTGCGGAAGCCAGCAATGCGAAACGATTCTCGCTGGCAACACGTCCGATGAACTGAACGCGATCTCCGATGCCGAGCGATAGTGCGAGGTCCTTCAGGGTCTTATCATCAGGGCCGTCTCCGGCGATGACGAGGGGTTGATCGATATCGTTCGTGATCCGAGCGTACGCTTCGAGGAGCAAATCGAGCCCTTTCTGATCGATTTCGAGGCGTCCGAGGTAGACGATGCCAAATCGCGGGAAGTTGTAGTCGGTGAACGCACGCTCATCGAGTCCGTTGCCGATGACCGCCACTCTGGCTCGCCGGTTGAGATTGGTGAGTACGAGGCCGAGGTCCTCGGAGACAGCGATCATCCGGTAGTGGGAGCGCACGCCCACGCGCTCCACCCAGGAGAACGGCAGATGGTACTGCTGGCTCTTCTCTCTGGCGAACAGCCACTGCACGACCCCGAGGACCGGTCGCGTCGTCATCCACGGAACGGCAACCGTTGAAAACGGAGCACCAAAATCCTCGACAACCAGGTCCGACCGGTACCGGAAGAGCGCCCAGGGAATGAATGCGAAGTAGGCCAACCGCTCCGTGAAGTCTCCGCCGGGTAAGCCGGCGATGCCCACGTGGACGTAGCGAACCCCATCTTGTTCTCTGGTGCAGCTGTGCCGGAAGCGGGCGCAGACGACAGTGATGTCGAAGGATCCCGACAGCCTGCGGTTGATCTCGTGGGTGCGCACTGACCCACCTCCTGCACCCGGCCGTCTGGGATCCTCGTATCCGAGGTGCAGCACGCTGGGCTTCGGCGACTTTGTGTTGCCCCCGGCAGATGGGACCGCGAGAAGGCCTCGGAGGCAGAAGACAACTCCGCAGACAAGGGCCCACAACGCCCATATCAGGATATGGCTCCGTACGAGGAACAAAGGAAGGCAAGCCACGGCGACCGCCACGCTAGGCCCTGTGATAGCTCTCAGGCTCCCGGGCCAGATGCGCGATATTTCCCAGATCAGTGCTCCTGCGACCAGCGTGCCTCCGGCTGCGACAGCGATGGCAAGACCGAGGACACCGTGAAGAGTCAGTCCCACAATGTCAAGAAGGCCACAAGTAGCAACTCCGATCGCCAGCAGGTAGGTCGTTCTCCAGAAGATGCCGGCGGCTTGGAAGTACGTTGTCGCGAGATTGACAAGACCCATCACGAAACCGGCAAGTGCCGACCACGGCAGAATTGCCGCGACATCTCCGTACCGAGCCGGAAAGATGGACCTGACAAGTGGCCCAGGGAGCGTGACCGTGCACAGCGTGAGTGGGATACAGACCTTAAAGTAGAGGACAATGCTCTGGCGAATCACGACGGACTGGTGGATTCGCTGCGCGATCATCTTGGGAAAGATGACGATCGAAACCGCAGCCCCGATGAATACCGGCACCCGGCCCAGCACGTTGGCGGCAAGATAGGTCGCCATTGCTGGCTGCGCCCCGATGATCAGACTCCCGATGACGACGTCCATACTGGCGAGGATGGCCACGCCTGACTGGATCGCCATCAAGCCCTGTGTGCTGGCCCACAGGTGACGACCCGCTACCGTCGGCCAAGACCATTGGAGATTGGGAACCATGTAGATCAGCCCCACTCCTGCGACAATGCCGGCACCCAGGGCAAATCCCGCCACGGCGCCGCTGGCACCGGCACCCAGAGCCACAAGTCCGATGCCGGCCCCCACCTTCACGATGACTTCCGCCACTCGAAGCAAAGCGATCACACGGAACGACTCGTTGCCCTGGAAGTAGCCAGTGACCGTGGCTGCCACGAAGATCAGGAGCACCGAGCAGAAGGCCGCCGCAAGCACGGCATTGCTACTCGCATAACGTTCAACGATCAGACACGTTGCCAGCCCGGCCGCCACCCCCTGGAGAACGGTAGCGAAGAGGCAGAATGTCACGGCAGCGCGGCGGCGTGGCTTGTCCTGTTTTGAATGCAACACCTCTTGGGCGAGTACCCACGGGAGGGCCGCGCCGGCGATCGTTCCACAGATGAGGAGGAGAGCCGAGACGGATCCGACCTCGGCGAACTCTCTTGTCGGAAGCAGCCAGAGGAGAATGAGGGTGTATGCATAGTTGAACAGCGACACCACACCAGCGGCGGACACTACGAGCGCCTCATCGCCCAGCAGCGGAGCGGAGGTCGAGTCCTTGGCGGATATCCGCATGTCGGCACCGGCTCCAGTGCCGGATGTCCGGGTCATGACGGGGAGCCTGTGATGGACCGCACGTCGTAGATGCGGAGACTGATGTCAGTGGCTCCGTTGGCCTCGAAGACCAAGTGGCCCTCACGCTGCAATGTGCGCTCGAACGAGGTGTCGGCAAGGCCGTATCCCTGGTCGACGAGCGACAGGTTGACGACGACGAAGTCGACGTGGTGCGATTTCAGCTCGGAAATCGTGTTCCACTGACCGATGATCCCTCTCCGAAGCAGAAACTGAGATAGGTCCTCGGTGGCGGATACGACGGCAGTCGGGGGGACGTGTACTGCTTCCCAGGCCAACATTTGGCGGTATTCATCATCCTGGTGCGAGTGGACACTGACCCACACCACCGCGTCGAAGAGCAGGGCCAGAGTGACCAGAGCCACACCGATCCTTTGCCATTGGCGGGGCCGGGATCTGTGCCGTTGGCGGGGCCGGGATCTGTGCAGTTGGTGGGACCGGGGCTCCGGCCTGCTGGCGAACCACAGGCAGAGACTGAGTGCCGAGGGGAGCAGCAGGATGTAGTACATCTGCTCCTCGATGGTGCCGATGAGTGTGGCGTAGACGAGATAGGCCGCGGCAGACACTGTCCAGATGGCGACAAGGACAGTCACCAATGACCATGTCTCCCTCGGTGTGGGACTCGGTTTCCAAGGCTTCAGCCTGATCAACAGCCCCAGGGCGGCCACGATCCCAAATCCGAGAATCAGGTAGCTCACGGCGAAGGTCGGCAGATCGGCCAGAAATCTCGACACGATGGACACGTGCACCTGGGGAGAATTGAATCCGGTGATCTGACTCGTACCCACCAGGCGAGAGGCACCGCCAATCTGGTCGCGCCACCAGACTCCGAACCCGTAGGACAGGCCCATCGTGACGACGGATATCCCATAACCGATGAGCCCCACCCCGAGTACGAAGAGGGCTTCCCGTCGGCTCACGAACCACCCCGTGAGCAGGAGGATCGCGAGAGTGAGACCAAGGACCAGACCAAAAGTATCCTTCGTGCAGAAGACCAGCGCTGAGGCCATCCCTGCCGCAAATAGCCAGCGCAATCGGCTGGAACTGGCGACGGGAGCGTGTACGGCCACCGCCAGCATCAGGAACGCAGTGACGGTCGCGAGCTGCGCCGGTCCTTCCAGCATCACCCGGCTGTCGTAGGTGATGACCAGCGGATCGATCGCCACAAGTAGTGCCGCGATCACCGCCACCCAGCGGTTTGCCGCTCGTTCGACCAGAAGGTATGTCAGGACACAGGTGGCTGCACCAAGGACGACGTCGACATTCCGGAGGCTGAGGATGACAGCCTCCGTGCCGCCATGGAGTCCGATGACCAAAATCACAAGGGCAAGAAGACCGAACCCTGCCGGAGGATGAAGTTCAAATGGCTGGCCGTAGAGGGTGACCCCGTGTCCGTGGGCGATGTTGGTGGCGATATTGGTGTAGGTGATCTCGTCTATGAACAGGTCGTTGGCTGTTCTCAACGCAATGAGGCGGGCCAGCACTCCTACGGCGCCAATGCCGACGATCCATGCCGTTCGACTGGCAACCAGTCGCCTCAGCATCGGAGACTGGGCGACTGGGATTTCAAGACTTGGGACAACCTGGGGAGCTGGTGTCGGCCAAATCACATCCGGAAGAGACGGGATCTCCCTCGGTTGGAGAACGACGGTGCTGCTATGTCCCCACTCTTCTGCCAGGCCTACTACCTCTTCTAACATCAGCCGGCGAGGGTATTCTTTGGAAGCCGGTCCGGTGCCACAGGCGATGTCGAGGCCGGGATCGTCGGTGACACTAAATCGATGTGACGCGCGACCGATATCTGCAGCCGTTCGTCAACGATGCCCCGGGTGGAGAACCCTGCTCTCTGCAGGGCAGACCGGGCCGTGTCCGTGTCCGTGTTCCGCAAGAGGACCACAAGGTCGGAATCGCCGATCTCGCACACATCCGTGTCGCGGAACGTGGGGACAATGCCGTCCGGAATGAGATCCACAGGCATCCGTACGACGGTGGCGAGGTCCGTGGTCGTCCGTCGATCATTGGGTGACTGGGCCAGGCGGCCCGCTTCGGCGGCCAGGAGGAGGAGCACCTGGTCTGCCATTTTCTCCCAGGTGAATTGCGAAGCCCATTGTCGGGTCCTCTGGCCCAACGCCACGGCCACCTCCTCGTTATCCACCTGGCGGAGCGCGTACCCGATGGCTGAGCTGAGGTCTTGGCTTTCATCTATCAGCCAGCCCGTCTCTCCATCACGAATGGAGTCGCGTAGACCCGGCCGCCGATAGGCGAGGACGGGGACCCCGGCTGCATTGGCCTCGACTACCGAAAGTCCCCACCCTTCTCCTTCGGAAGCGTTCACGGACATCCAGGCAGTGCGCAGAATCCGATCGCGTTCGGACGAGCTGACCGGACCGTGGAGAATGATTCGGTCGCTCAAGCCCAAGGACTCGACCAACGCTTCGATCGCCGACCTCTCCGGCCCGTCCCCAACGAGGTGAAGCTCGACATGTGGAAACTCCGCCAGCAGCGCTGGGATCGCATTGATGATCGACGCGGTGCATTTGTGAGCGACCAGTCGCCCCACGCACACAATGGATTGGTGCTCGGAACGCCGTCTTCTCGACGCAAGGTCGGATACCACTGCGTCGGTACCGGGGGGAATCACGACGATATCTCCCTTGAGCCCCAGCGTCCGGCGCGCACGCGCCCGGGTGGACGGGGAGACGGCCACGATGGACCGATCGCGGTAGACGAATCGGGATCCATACCGTTCGAGCCAGCGGCCCACAGCCGCCATGAACGGGGAAAAATAGAGCGCAAATTGCTCTTGGTGAATGTGGTGGAGCAGCATGAGCACCGGTGTCTTTGGCCGAAGTGCCAGGGGTGAAAAGAAGGGAATACCGTTTTGGGAGTCGATGACTCCGATGATCTGATTGCGATGGAGGGCCAACCAGAGAAGGGCCCATGGGTAGACAGTAAAGCGGCCGCCTCGCCGGATGATCATGTAGCCGTCGGTCTTCTCCCTGCGGCACTCCCCATGCACGGTCGCTGAGAGCAGTACGACTTCATAACCCCTCACAACAGACGACCTGGCCAGACGTTCGCAAACCATTTCGGCCCCCCCGGCATCGGGGTGCTTGAGGTCGCGCCAGTTGAGAATGACCAGTAATGCCCGGTGGCGTCGTTCGCCGAACATTACGCCTCCCGAGCCTCGAAGCGTGAGCGAGCAAGAGCGCCCCGAACCTCTCGAAGCTCGCGGAATGACCGCAATCCGTCGACAAGAGGTCGGAAAGATGAGTCCGGACTATCGCTCCACTGGATGGGGAGCTCGATCATCTGAAGCTTGCGCTGGCGGGCCTGAGCAACGACCTCCACATCGAAAGCGAATCCGGTCAGGGTGGTGCATGCGAAGAGGTCTTTTGCCACCTTTGAGTGGAACAGCTTGAACCCGCATTGGGTATCGGTGACGGGGCCACAGAGCTCCGACGCCAACCTTCGGAACGCAAAGCCTCCTAGCTGGCGAAGGCTTCCCTGTGGGACGGAATAGCCCGCGCCTGTGCAACGACGAGAGCCAATGACAACCTCCCAACCCGACCGAAGCAAATCGACTCCCATTTGGATCGCCGACGGCGGGGTCGACTGATCAGCATCGCAATATCCGACGTACATTGCAGTAGAGCGATAGATGCCTGCCCGAACAGCGGCACCCTTTCCCCGAGTTCTACAACTGATGACTTCTACAGGGACATGTGAATTCAGATGTCCGCTGGCGACTTCCGCCGTGGCGTCAACACAGCCATTATCTACCACCAGTATTCGAAGTCTCAGATCGGACTCAAGGGCCTTTTGGATGACGGCGGCAATCGTCGCCCCAATTCGCCGTTCCTCGTTGAGAGCCGGGATGACCAGATCCAACTCGATCTCTGTTGCCACGATATCCGCCAAGGTTCTGTCGTTCGGTCAGATGGTGTATGAAACTTCCAGATGATGCATCAGATTTCAACTCGTTGCGCTAAGCCCACCGCCTGTGAAGATCTTCAACATCCCAATGGACTGTGTCCAATTGCAAGGATCGCAAACGAGGGAAATTGCCCTCAGCCAGCTACGCCTCGTTCCAACAAGCCCGCAGGCGAGCGCCCGCCCGTCGTGCTGATTCCCTTCCAAAGCTCGACCCTCCAGAGGGAGTATTTCAAGGCGAAAAGGGGAATTGCAAGCGCCTGATCGTGAAGAGTTTGTTTCTGAACGATGGACGATCTCTGAACTGTCGAGCAGTTGTCGGATACGGGCAGGTCAACGACAACCTCCGATCATGAATCACCCGCGCCCGCGGCCACCATGGGTCCGTCACTTTCTGCGGCCCAATGACCACCAGCCGTGGAATCCCGCGCACCGGTGGATCCGAGGAAGCCGTCCCGAGATGGAAAATGCCATAAGACGCTGCGAGCTACGACCGCCTCCGGTTGAGGCGACGGAGCTACTTTCGAGGGCGGTGCATCATGCGGTCGAAGGGCGCGGGGCCGAGACGGCAAGGACGAGCCTGGCCGAGGCTCGGGCACCCGTGGCATCGGTCACTTGTGCGCTGAGTGTCGTTCGACCTGCTGCTTTGGGTGACCCGCTGATGGCTCCGGTCGCGGAGTGTAACGACAGCCCTGCGGGGAGTGATCCCTTGATCACCGACCACACATAGGGAGGCTCGCCGTGCGACTGTCTTATGGTGGCCGAATACGATTTGCCCTCGATCCCCGACGGTAACGATCTGGTGGTGATCGAGAGCGGCACTGCCGCGGAGGACGTGGCCCTCATCGCCCCTTCGAGCTCGACGAGGGTCGGACCGCCAGGGTCCTCCCCCGCACCGGATGCGATCAGTTGGGCCTCATCCATCCACTGGACAATGAAGAAATGTAGTGCTTTGGCGCGCTTCACACACAGCTCCATGTCAGCGATGGTCCCGTCGCCGGTGTTCTCGCCTCCGAGACGGATCGATGTGCCACCCACCAGGGTGGCCACGTAGTCAGCCGGATCCTCGAGTTGGAGGGTGGGCTTTACTGTCGGCGCGTCCAGGTAGGTGATATAGGCGGCCGAGTGCTCGGCATCAGGAAGTGAGCTCAACAGATTGTTCCAGTCGAGTCCCTCGTTGAATTCATCCATGTTCAAGGTCAAGAGGCTGGAGACCTCGGAAACTGAGCCGCCGGGTCGTTCACCCCAGCCGGGCAGCATTACAAGTTCCTCGGTCCCGAAATCGGCCTCAAGCTGGCCGTTCATCCAGATGCCGTATCCGTCGAGAGCAGCGTTGTACGAATTGAGGAACGCCGCAGCCTGGGCTGTCGTTCCCGTCCCCGGAACCCATCCAGGCACAGGCGACACTGCCTTGGTGCTGGCATCGTAAGCCCAATAGCTGTCAGTATGACCCCTGTAGATCGCGTCGGGATAACGAAGCTCGCCTAGCGGTCCACCGCCTTGCCGAATAGCAGTGAGTGACTTACCTGGGATTTGGCTGCCGAGCCAGGCGAGGTAGGTGGACTCCGCGTTCCGGACGGCCATGTCAGTGACGGCATTGGCCACGTTATTACCGGACGGCTCGGATCCGGTGAATATGTCACCGTACTGGTTTACGAACCTGGTGCCGCCTGGAAGCGAGAATACCCAGTCGGGCGGATATTGAAGGCCGGGATCGAGGACGACGCCAAGTCCGGCCGATTTCGCCAAGTCGATCTCATTCTTCACGCCCATGATGTATGCGGTGGAAAATGCTCCGTCGGTCGGTTCCGCATAGTTCCAGCCCACAGAGACGGTGATCACGTCGACCCCGCCCGAGTGCTCTTGGTCAAAGTGCTGTGAGCTTGCGCCGAGCACGCCGAGGAGTGGAGACGAAATGGCGGTTGCCTGCACGGTGCCGTGGGCGCTGCTCGTTCCTTCGGCCAGCACGGACATGGTCATGACGGACGCCAGGATTACGCAACAGGCAATTGTGTTGCGCAGATTCGTAAAGCGACTCATCGTTCCGAAGAACATTCCTGCCCCATAACGGCTTATCGACTTCTCGGCCGCCGGCCTTGAGGGTCAATTCGCGTTCACCGGGGCCGAAGGTTGACTCGAGCCAGCCCTCGCCGCCGACGTCCAGACGAGCCATCGGCGACACGCACGACATTTTCGGCACTGGGGCGTGGACGTCGCTGCCCTGTGACAAAGGACATGACGTCCTTGGGTCTTACCCGGGTGGGCTCCCTCCTCACCACCGAGAAGAAGACGCTCAAGTCATGCGATTAAGCCCACACGTTGTTGGGACGCCCCGACCTACCAAGAACTCCTATAACTCATCGACCAGCGGTCGGCCGATTCTGTACTCGTGTTCCCATCTAGACGGACGTGATATTCGGATGACGGACTCCACTCCGCACACCTCCTCGTTGGGCTTGCACCCAAGGAAGATCCCCCCGGATACTTATCCCAGGAGGTGGATCACCGGTAGAACCGGACTGCGGCACCCAGTGAGGAGCGGGCCCTCTTCGAGGCCGCCGGATTTCGCACCATGGGATGGCGCAGCCTCTATAGTCCGATCACCGGCGCGGTCGTGGCATCGAAGCCGCGAGAGCACAGGCACCGGTCGTGGGCAGTTGGCCTCGGCCAGCCAACGCCAGGTCGATAATGCGTCGGAGCCATCGTCATTGGCAGGGATCTCCCCAATTCATCCACGGTTCACACTCCGTTGACCCGACCATCATGAAGCGAGCGTGCGAGAGAAGGTGGGCACTACGGCACGTAACCCTACGATGCGGATAGAGTCATCTGGCAGAGGCTGGGGCACCAGCACGAGGAGCGCTGAGCAGCGGCGGCATTCAAGCGGTTGCAGGTCCTTGTTGGAAAGGAACGGGCATAAGTCGTGCCGAAAGACAACCGAAGAAATACGTCTGTTCAAACCGCCAAT
>JBEKOI010000123.1:0-10872 GCA_049521915.1 Acidimicrobiales bacterium
GGGCCGTGCCCGGCGCCGAGCTGACCTGCCTCCCCCAGGCCGGTCACTTCGCCGCCCGCGACGACCCGCAGGGGCTCGCCGACGTGATCCGCCGGACCGCCCGGGCGCGGCTCCCGAGGTCGTGAGGTCGGCGAGGTCGTGCGGCGTCGGCGAGGTCGTGCGGCCGGCGGGTCGGGTAGGTCGGCGAGGTCGGCGGACCTCAGCCGACCACGCTGCGGTGGGTCCCCTCCGCCGGTGTGATGGTGAGCCCCGGAGCCAGCACATCGAGCACGGCGCTCAGCTTGAGGTTGGTCTCGGCCAGTTCGATGGCCGGCGTGGATCCGTCGACGATGCCCACCCCGGCCGCCAACCGGGAGTTCAGGCGGTCGATGGCCATGGCCCGGATGCCCACCATCCAGCGCCCGTCGCCGGCCGCGTCGACATAGCCGACGGGCCCGGCGTAGTGGCCCCTCGATTCCGGTTCCAGCCGGCCGATCACCGCCTGGGCGGTCGTGGCCGGAACTCCTCCGACGGCCGGGGTGGGATGGAGCGCCCCGACCAGTTCCAAAGCGCTCGGAACACGCCCGTCAGGACGCCGGGCCAGCGTGCCGGTGAGCGACGTCCCCAGATGGATGATGTTGCGCAGGTGGACCAGGTCGGGTTGCGAGGGTGCGTGCAGTTCGGAGCAGAGGTCCCTGAGGGTGGCTTCGATGGCTTCGACCACCAGGCGGTGCTCGGTGGCGTCCTTACGCGATTCGAGCAGCTCGCCGGGCAGGAGGCTCCCCTCCGATCCGACGAACCTCTCCGCCGTGCCGGCCAGTGGTCGGCTGCGCACCCCGGTGCCGGTGCGTTCCACCAGGAGCTCCGGACTGGCCCCCACGAACTGTCCGTCGGAGGTGGGCACCGAGAAGATGGTGCAGGTCGGTTCGAGACGATGCCAGCGGTCGAGAAGGGCGGCCACGTCGACCGGTGCGGGCATGGTCACGTCGACCTGGCGGGCCAGGACCACTTTGACCAGCTGGCCACGGTCGATGGCCTCCAGCGCGTCGGCCACCATGGCCAGGAAGGACGCGTCGGACGAGCGCGGCTCGACGCACGGCCCGAGGCCAGGGTCTGCACCCGGCCGCGGGTCGCCGTCCGCATCCGGCCCCGCATCGCCGTCCGACCCCCACGAGGGCTTCCCCGCACGGGTGGCCGGGCGGTCCAGCCGGCCGGCGGCGGCCCCGGCGGCCCCGGCGGCCCCGGCGGCCCCGGCGGCCAGCCACGATCGCAGGCCCCGCGGCGAAGAGGGGAGGGCACCTCTGTCGGCGGCCACGACGGTGACCCACTCGCGTCCATCCGGGTCGGAACCGAAGATGACCTCGGGGAGTACGAGGCCGGCGGCTGCCGAACGCTCGAAGGGCAGCGCCGCGAAGGCGATCACGCCCGAGGAGCTGGCGTCGAATCGATCGTCGCAGTCCACCGAAGCCAGGACCTCGGTGGCCCGTCGGATGTCACCGACCGAATCGAGGCCACGAGGCAACCCGATGGTCAGCGCGGATCCCAGTCCGACCAGGACCCTTCCTTCGGCGTGGAACAGGATGCCGGTCGGCCCGGCCAGTGCGAAGGGGTCGATCGGCGGCCCGGGGTCGAGTGGGAACCGGACCGCGGCCGGCTTCGTGAAGGGCCCGTTCACGGGCGACCCTTGCGTGTAGCGGTGATCAGCTGGCTGAGGCCGCCGGACAGGGCCCGGCGGTTGACGGCCGAGAACCCGGCCTCCATCAACATGGAGCGCAGCTCGGCCGTGGGCGGCAGGTAGGCCGTGGATTTCGGAAGGTAGCGGTAGGCGGCCCGGTCGGAGACGAGGCCGCCGATGACGGGCACCACGTGGCGGAACCAGATGCGGTCGCCGACCAGCAGCAGCCCGCTCTCGGGTTCGGCCACCTCGAGGAGGCTGATCCGACCACCCGGCCGGACGACCCGTCCCAGCTCCGCGAAGACGGGGCCGAGCCCGGTGAAGTTGCGGAGGGCGTAGCCGCAGGTGACTCCGTCCATGGAACCACTGGCCACCGGCAGGGCGGCGCCGTCCGCTTGGGCCACGGGCCGACCGGAGCGGCCGGCCACCAGCATCCCCCAGGACAGGTCCATTCCGAAGGACCGCAGCCCGGAGCGGTTCAAGATGGTGAGGAAGTCACCTGTCCCGCAGGCCAGGTCGAGCACGCGCGATCCGGCGGGCAGGCCGAGGGCGCGAGCTGAAAGACGACGCCAGCGGACGTCGAGCCCGAAGGTCATCATGCGGTTGACCATGTCGTAACGGGGTGCGATGGCGTCGAACATCGATCGAACCATCACCGTCTTCTCCCGGCCGGTGGGGAGATCCGGGTCGGCGGCCTGCCCGCCCGCGGCCGGGGGCCCGGGCGGATCCATGGGTCCGGGCCTTAGGCGTGCCGAGCTCACCGGCGTGGTGCCGATGTGGGCACGCCGGCCTCGACGAGCTCTCCCGTCCCGATCCCACCGATCTGATCGGAGATGGCCCGGCGCTCGGCGTCGGAGCCGGACCGCTCGACATGGTCGAGGGCCGTGTTGACCAGCGTGCGGGTGAAATGGTTGGCGACCAGGGTGTTCACGGCGGGAAGGAGCTCGGAGTAGGCCCGGACCAGGCGTTCGACGTCGGCATCCGGTGGTGCCCCTCCCGGTCCGCCGCCGGTCGGCGGGTGCCCGCCCCGGAGCGGTCGTCTCACGTAGGTCGAGAAGAGGTTCACCGCATCGTGGGCCACGGCTTCGGTGGCCTCGTGGTGGCGTCGGGCCAGATCGAGCAAGGCCGAGAGCGGAATCCCCCATTCGAGGAGCAGAAGGCCGGCGTGGGCAGCGGCCACGTCTTCGGCGGTGTATCGCTCCTGGCCTCCGATACGACGGGGGATGAGCAAGCCCTCGGCTTCGACGGCCTTGAGAAGGGCCAACGGTACCCCGGTGGCGGTGGCCAGCTCCTCGATGGTGAACACCTTCTCACCCTGATCCACCCGCCCCGTTCCACCCGCCGGTGACTCCGGCCCGTCCGCCGGGTTGTGCCCCGGTGACCCGGTTCCTCCTCCGGGTTCGTTGAGCCCGGAGATCTCGCTCAGGAGGGCCTCGTCGGCGGCATCGAGATCGCCTGACACCAGGCGGGCGATGGTGGCCAGCGTGAATCCCTTGTGTTGGAGGGATCTGATGCGCTCCAACCGGTCGACGTGGCCGTCGTGGTACCAGGCCACCCGTCCCTGACGCCTCGGTGGTTCGAGCAGCCCCTTGCTCTGGTAGTAGCGGATGGTGTCCACGGACATCCCGGAGCGAGCTGACAGTTGTTCGACCCGCATCTCCATGGACCACACTCTAGGAGTAACTGCTCACATTGTTTGAGCGCCCCGCTCCCGGGCGGGAGGAGGTCCGGCTCAGAGCGCCCCGGGCCTCCTCCGGGGCTCAGCAGGATCCCGGGCTCAGTAGAAGTAGCGGTACACCACCTGGGCGACGCAGCTCGGCTTCGACGATCCCTCGGTTTCGAAGGTCAGGTCCAGGGCGACCTGGACACCTCCGCTGACGGCCTCCACTTCGGCCACGGCCACCCCCAGGCGGAGGTTGCTGTCGACCGGGACCGGGGCCGGGAAGCGGACCTTGTTGCACCCGTAATTGACGCCCAGCGACGCTCCTTCGACCACCACGACCTCCCCCAGCAGTACAGGGGCCAACGAAAGGGTCAGGTAGCCGTGGGCGATCGTCGAGCCGAAGGGGCCCCCTTTGGCTCGCTCCGGGTCCACATGGATCCACTGGTGGTCACCGGTGGCGTCCGCGAACAGATTGATCTGGTCCTGGTCGATACGGTGCCAGTCGCTGTAGCCGAGGTGCTTGCCGGCCAGGTCCTGAAACTTGTCGATGCCCTTCACGGTGGTAGCCATGGCCAAGACTGTATGGGACACGGGACCCGCTGACCACCCGCTCGAGGGTCCGGTGCCCGGGACTGAGGCGCTCCTTGGTCGAAAGATCAGTGCGTCCTCAGTCGGACCCGCTCGGTACGCTGCTCGATGTGGTCGATTCCCACCGTCACCGGAACCTGCAGGGGGGCGGAGCCCGCGCCGCTGTCTTCGGCGTCAGCGACGGCCTGGTCTCCAATGTCGCCCTCATCCTCGGCATGGCCGGCGCCCACGCATCGGTGGGCGCCGTTCGTCTTGCCGGCATCGCCGGTCTGGTTGCCGGCGCGTTCTCGATGGCCGCGGGGGAGTACGTCTCCATGCGGGCGCAGTCCGAGTTGATGTTGCGGGAACTCGACGTCGAGCGACAGGCCATCCGCCACGACCCCGAGGACGAGCGGAGGGAGCTGGCGGCCATCTACGAGAGCCGGGGCATCGACGCCGACATGGCCAACGAACTGTCGGTCAAGATGATGCGGGATCCCGATCTCGCACTCGAGACCCATGCCCGGGAGGAGCTGGGCATCGACCCGGGGCAGACCGGCAACCCGCTGCAGGCGGCGGCCTCGTCGTTCGTGGCCTTCGGCGTCGGGGCGTTCGTGCCGCTCCTTCCCTGGCTGATCACCGAGGGGACGACCGCCACCTTGTGGTCGGTCGCCCTCGGCGCCATCGGTGCCTTCACCGTCGGCGCCGGGCTGGCCCACTTCACCGGACGCTCGTGGCTGTGGTCCGCCTCCCGCCAACTGCTGATCTCCGGGATCGCCGCCGGAGTCACCTTCTCCATCGGTCGGCTGGTGGGCGTGGGCTGATTCGCAGGTTCGGGATGAGCCTGGTCGCGGCCTCCCAGGAGCCTCCGATGAGCCGGGTCACGCGCTGACCGGGCCCGGTTCAGTCCAGGTGTCGGACATAGGCCCGGTCGACATGGTCGTCGATGAATCCCATCGACCGGTACATCGACACGGCGGCGACGTTGTCGGCGTCCACATAGAGCATGCCGACACCGAGACCGCGGTGAGCCAACCAGTCGAGGCCGGCCCGGGTGAGGGCGCCGCCCCAGCCGCGACCGTGGAACTGCGGGTCGACCCCGATCACGTAGATCTCACCCATCGGCGGATCGGTGTCGGTGTGGATCTTCGTCCAGCACGAGCCCGCCACCTGCCCGCCCTCCTCGAGGATCAAGAGCCCTTCGGGGTCGAACCAGGGCTCCTGCTCGCGCTCCACCAACGTGGCCAGGTCCCAGTGGCCCTGCTCGGGATGGGCGGCGAAGGCACGGTTGTTGGCGGCCAACCAGGCCTCCTCGTCCACTCCGGGACGGAACGGGCGGGTCCGGATACCGGGTCCGGCGCGCCGACGCCCATCGGGCACCGGCAGCACGCACCGCATCTGGATCAGGTTGCGTTCGAGCTCGAACCCGTGGGCCGCGGCTCTGTCGTCATCCCTGGTCGAAGCCTTGGCCGCCCACAGGCGGAGGGATCCGCCCCCGCGTCCGGTGACCAGGTCCAAGGCCGCACCGACCAGCGCATCGCCCATTCCCGGGGCGTCGGTGGCGGTGGGGTCCACGACCACCTCGGTGGCGTACTGCCGCGCGTGTGCGTCTCCGATCACCGGTGCATAGCCGAGGACGCGGCCGCCGGCCCCGGCCACCATGGCGGCGACGAAATGGGAGTGACCGTCGCCCGGCGGGGTGCCGTCGACGGCATGGGTCAGTGCGGTGCGCTTGGATTCGCCCAGCGCGGCATGGCCGGTGGATCGGGCCACTCGGCCCAACAGGTCGGTGACCTCATCGGCCAGGTGCTGATCGGGCGCCGTCACCACGGACAGTTCGGAGCCCTCCATGAAAATGACGCTACCGCTAGTCTCGAGCCGATGGCCCGACCGCGCACTCCGGCAGGCCGGGCCCGGGTCACCGACGAACGCTTGGCCGAGGTCTATCCCGGGACGGCCAGCACATTGTGTGCGCTCGATCATAAGGACGCGTTCCAATTGCTGGCGGCGACCATCCTCTCGGCCCAGTGCACCGACGTCCGTGTCAACCTCACCACTCCGGCGCTGTTCGCCCGATATCCCGATGCGCCGTCGATGGCCGCGGCCGATCTGGCCGAGGTCGAGACGCTGATCCGCTCGACCGGGTTCTTCCGGTCCAAGGCCCGCAACCTGGTGGGCATGGCACAGGCGGTGGTGGCGCGCTTCGGAGGTCAGGTGCCCCGGGCCATGGCCGATCTGGTCACGCTGCCCGGGGTGGGCCGCAAGACCGCCAATGTGGTGCGGAGCGTGGCCTTCGGACTGCCGGGACTCCCCGTCGACACCCACGTGCAACGCCTCTCCCGTCGACTGGGGCTGACCGACGAGACCGACCCGGTGAAGGTCGAGGCCGTGTTGAACACCATGGTCCCGGCAGCCCATCGTGGGGCCTTCAGCCTTCGGTTGATTCTGCACGGTCGGGCCGTCTGCTCGGCCCGATCGCCACGTTGTCATGGCTGCGTGCTCTCGGATTTCTGCCCTTCAGCGGTGCTGTAGGGCCCACGCCGAACGGCTGGCCCCGAGCGGCCCGGACGGTTCCCGTACGTCACGGCCGGCGGTGGGGGCGATGTGGCCGAGACCCGGCGGGTGACGGCCCGGCGGGTGAAGGTGCCACCGAGCGGAGGCCTGCGAAGAAGTGGGACGCGACCTGGACCTTTGCCAGCGAAACGTCGGATCCGGCCGGCGTGATGAGCAATATTGGTGGTGCTTGACTGGAATTGGGCAGAAAAAAGTGGTGTCCTATGGGAGTCGGAACCGGTTCCCGCCAACTGGTTCCGCTGAGCGTTGTTCGGGATCCGCCGCCCGAGCCGCTCGCGCGAAGGCACCCTTCGGGGTGCCTTCGCCGCGTGTGGGCCCGGGTCGCGGGCGGGCACTGCTTCCGGGAGTGCGGGCAACCGGCTCCCGGGCCGGGCGCGACGATCAGACCGGGCGCAACGATCAGACCCGGCGCACCCCCTGGGCCGGGGAGCAGCCGGGGACCGGTCGGGGACCAAAGGCGAAGTCATCTTCGGCTGAGTGTGGCCGACAGCCGGGTCAGCCGCCGGTTGGCACTGGTCAGGGCGCGCTCGATGGCGAACAGCTCGCGTGCTGTCTCCTCGTCCTTGGCGGCGTCGGCGGCGTCGGCATGAGCAGTGACGCGGCGGGTCAGTTCGTCGAGAGCGGTGGCGAGCGATGAGAGTTCTGCAGGGCGAGCGGACATCGGACGATCATGACATCCTGCGCCCGGGCGGGCGGAGCGGTCCCAGCGGAGCGGTCCCGGCGGAAGCAGCGCTGGCGGAGCGGTCCCAGCGGGGCGGTCCCAGCGGAAGCAGTCCGGCTCGGCCGCAGCTCCGGTCTGCGGACGGCCCCGGTCCGGTAGCATCGACGGGCTATGGCTCTGCGTCGGCTCGATCTCCGCGGCTTCTCCGGCGACCGCCGGGCGCTGGAACGAGCCCTTCCGCGTCCGGCCGATGTCGATGATGGCGGCGCGGGCGACGTGGCCTCCATCCTCCGCCAGGTCCGTGAGGAGGGCGACGCCGCCGTACGCCGGCTCACCCGCGAGTTCGACGGCGTGGACATCGACGAGCTGCGGGTTCCCGAGGAGGAGATCCAGGCCGCCCTCCGCCGCGTGCCCACCGATCTTCAGGACGCGCTGGACGTCGCCCACGACCGGATCCTGGCCTACCACGCTCACGAGTCCGGCGACTCGTCGGCCGAGGACTTCGAATCCGGTGGCATCGAGGTCCGGCATCTGGTGCGCCCGGTGGCGCGCGCCGGGTGTTACGCCCCCGGAGGCCGCGCCCGCTATCCGTCGACGGTGCTCATGTGCGCGGTGCCCGCCCAGGTCGCCGGCGTCGACGAGATCGTCCTGTGCGTTCCGCCCGGGCCGGAGGGCCGCATCGACGATGCCACGTTGGCGGCTGCCGCCGTAGCCGGTGTGGGAGAGGTGTACCGGGTGGGTGGGGCCCAGGCCATCGGGGCCATGGCCTACGGGACGGAGTCGATCGACGCCGTCGATGTCATCGTCGGCCCCGGCAACCGCTATGTGGCCGAGGCCAAGCGCCAGGTGTCGGGAGTGGTGGGCGTGGCGTCCGCCTTCGCCGGGCCGTCGGAAGTGGTGGTGATCGCAGGTCCCGAGACACCTCCCGAGCTGGCGGCCATCGATCTCGTCGTCCAGGCCGAGCACGGACCCGATGGACTGGCCTGGTTGCTGACGTGGTCGGAGGAGGTGGCCGAGGAAGTGGTGGCCCATGTGGCCCGCATGGTCAGTGCGTCGCCCCGGCGCGCGGATCTCGAGGCCACCCTCGATGCGGGTGGGTTCGTGGTGCTGGTCGACGACCTCGAGCAGGCATGCGCGGTGGCCAACATCGTGGCTCCAGAGCACCTGGAGATACTCGTCGACCGAGCCAAATCGGTGCTGCCGTTGATCTCGTCCGCCGGGGCTGTCTTCCTGGGCCCGAGCTCGCCGGCCAGCATCGGCGACTATCTGGCCGGGCCCAACCACGTTCTGCCCACCAACCGGACGGCCCGGTTCGCCAGCGCGCTCAGGGTGGACGACTTCAGGCGCCACATCCACGCCGTCACCGTCAGCGAGAAGGCCCTCGAGGTCCTCGGCCCTCACGTGGTGACGCTGGCCGAGACCGAGGGCCTCTCCGCCCACGCCGAGTCGATTCGCCTGCGATGGCAGCAGTAGCACCGCGCCACGACGGACCGGCGCAGCCCGCGGTCCGGCCCGATCTGGTCGCCCTCAGCGGCTACCACTCGGCCCAGGTCGAGGTCGACGTGCGCCTCAACACCAACGAGTCCCCCCTGCCTCCACCTCCACAGTGGTTCGACGCCTTCCGCGCCGGGCTGGCCGGCATCGACTTCAACCGTTATCCCGACCGTGAGGCAACTGAGCTCCGCCACGCCCTGGCCGAGAGCCACGGGGTCGGGCCCGACCAGATCTTCTGCGCCAACGGTTCGAACGAGGTCCTCCAGTCACTGCTCCTGGCCTACGGAGGGCCCGGCCGCACGGTGGCCGTGTTCGAGCCCACCTACACGCTCCACCGCCACATCGCCCGCATCACCGGCACCGAGGTGGCCCTGGGCAGCCGCACGGACGACTTCGTGATCGACCTCGACGAGGTGAGACGGGTCGTCGATGGACACCATCCCGTGATCACCTTCCTGTGCTCCCCGAACAACCCGACGGGCCGGGCCGAGACCCCGGAGCAGATCGAGGCGGTGGTGGACGCGGCCGCCGGCCTCGTGGTGGTGGACGAGGCCTACGGGCAGTTCGCCGCTTCGTCGGCGCTGGACCTGGTGCGAAGCGGTGGACCCGGCTCCGATCGCACCGTCGTGGTCCGGACCTTTTCGAAGACGTGGTCGATGGCCGGACTGCGGCTCGGCTACCTGGTGGGCCCGCCGGCCGTGGTCGAGGCGTGCGAGATGGTGGTGCTGCCGTACCATCTCGACGCGGCCAAGCAGTTGGCCGGTCGCCTGGCCCTGGGCTTCGTCGACGAGATGGAGGCGCGGGTGGCCATGCTCAAAGAGGAGCGCGGGCGCATCGCCGCCGCACTGGCCGAGCTCCCGGTCCAGACCTGGCCCTCGGATGCCAACTTCATCCTCTTCCGGCCGGCGGACAGGGGCGCACGGGAGGTATGGACCCGGCTCCTCGACGCCTCCGTCCTCGTGCGAGACTGTTCGGAGTGGCCGGGCCTTGCCGGATGCCTGCGGGTCACGGTGGGTCTCCCCGAAGAGAACGACCGCTTCCTGGCCGCACTGAGTGAAAGCCTGCAATGAGCGCAACGACCACCACGCCCGCCGCCCACCGGAGCGCCGAAGTGCACAGAGCAACCAAGGAGACGTCCATCGACGTGGTCGTCGACATCGACGGCACGGGCCTCACCGACGTCTCCACCGGCCTCCCCTTCTTCGATCACATGGTCAGCCAGCTCGGTCGCCACGGGGGGTTCGACCTCGAGGTGTCGGCCCGCGGCGACCTCGAGGTCGACGCCCACCACACCGTCGAGGATGTGGGCATCACCATCGGCGAGGTCCTGGCCGCGGCGCTGGGCGACAAGGCCGGTATCCGCCGGTTCGGATCGGTCGCCGTCCCCTTGGACGAGGCCCTGGTGGAGGTGGCGCTGGACCTGTCGGGCCGGCCCTTCCTCACCTATGACATCGAGTTCCCACCGGACACCATGGCCCTCGGCACGCCGCCTTTCGACCCGCAGTTGGCCGAGGAGTTCTGGCGGGCGTTAGCCACATCTGCGGGAATGACCCTCCACGTCCATCTGCGCTCGGGCAAGAACACCCACCACATCGTGGAGGCCTCCTTCAAGGGCGTGGCCCGCGCCCTTCGGGATGCGGTCCGCTACGAGGGTGGCGGCATTCCCTCCACCAAGGGGACCCTGTGACCCCGGCCACCAAGGGGACCCTGTGACCCCGGCCACCAAGGGGACCCTGTGACCCCGGCGGGGCGGCAACCCCACCCGGGAAGCCCCATCGGCTCCGATCCCACCGGCCACCGGTGATCGCTGTCCTCGACTACGGCATCGGGAACCTGCGCTCGGCGGAGAAGGCCCTCCAGTACCTCGGAGCCGACGCCTCGCTGGTCGACGACCCTGACCGGGCCGCGGCGGCCGACGCCGTGGTGCTGCCCGGCGTGGGATCGTTCGGTCGCTGCGCGCAGGCCCTCCGGTCGAGCGGTCTGGACAAGGCGGCCATCTCTGCCATCGAGCGGGGCGTGCCCTTCCTCGGGATCTGTGTCGGGTTCCAGCTGCTGTACGAGGGGTCCGACGAGTCCCCGACCGAACAGGGGCTCGGCGTGCTCCCGGGGACGGTGAGGCGATTGGCCGAGGGGGTCAAGTGTCCCCAGATGCAGTGGAACGTCCTGGACACGCCCGGTCCTGCCCCCGGGGGCCTGCTCGAGGGCGTGCCCAGTCCCGCCTGGGTCTACTTCGTGCACTCGTATGCACCGGAGCCCACC
>JBEKOI010000124.1:0-10761 GCA_049521915.1 Acidimicrobiales bacterium
CGGTGACCCCACCGCCGATCTGCGCTCGCCCCGCCTCCCGCGCCGGCTGCCCAAGGCCCTCGGGGAGAGCCAGGTGTCGGCGTTGCTCGACTCGGTGAGCGGCACCGGGGCCACCGATCTTCGGGACCGGGCGTTGCTCGAGCTGCTCTACGGGTCGGGAGCGCGGATCTCCGAGGTGGTCGGGCTCTCGCTGGCCGGCCTGCAGGGCGACCAGAGCCTTCTCCGGGTGTTCGGCAAGGGGGCCAAGGAGCGCCTCGTGCCCCTGGGTGGTCCGGCCCGGGCCGCCCTGGACAGCTGGCTGGCACCCCACGGCCGACCCCTACTGGCCCCCGACCGTTGGCGCCGGCGCTCCGACGCCGAGGCCGTGTTCATCAACACCCGGGGCGGGCGCCTCAGCCGCCAGGGGGCCTGGGCCGTGGTCCAACACCGTGCCGAACGGGTCGGGCTCGGAGCCATCGTGAGCCCCCACGTGCTGCGACATTCCTGCGCCAGCCACATGCTGGCCCACGGGGCCGACATCCGGGTTGTCCAGGAGCTCCTCGGCCACGTGTCCATCGCCACCACCCAGATCTACACCCGGCTCAGCCAGGACCACCTGAGGACCTCCTATGAGCAGGCCCACCCGCGGGCCAGCCTGCCCCAGCTCAAGTAGGATCTTGTTCGTGCCACCCGATGCCCCCACCATTGACTATCGGCAGCTGCTCGAAGTGGAGCGCCGCCAGCTGCAGTCGGAACTGGCCGAGCTCGGCTTCGGGGACGGTGGCGGCCTCGAGTACGACTCCAATTTCGCCGACTCGAGCCAGGTGACGGCGGAGCGGGGAGAGGCCGTGGTCCTCGCCGGCCAGCTGCGCGAGACGCTCGAGGAGGTGGCCCAGGCCATCGGCCGGCTCGAGGACGGTAGCTACGGCCGCTGCGAGGAGTGCGATGTGGCCATCGAGCCGGCGCGGCTCGAGGCCATGCCGGCAACCCGGTTCTGTATCAAGCACGCCAGCCGTCCCTGATCGGGACGGGGCGCTGATGGGCTACGGGGGCTACGGCTCTGGAGCCGGGGGATCCGGTGGGCCCAGGAGGCGCACCCAACCCAGCCAGCGCACCGTCATCATCGTCGCCATCGGGGTGGTGCTGTTCGCCATCCTGCTGGCCACCGACCGGATCAACCGGTTCGAGATCATCTACTTCTGCATGCTGGTCCCCTCGATCATCCTGCACGAGATCTCCCACGGGGTGGTGGCCCTGGCCTTCGGCGACGACACGGCGAAGAAGGCGGGACGCCTGACCCTCAACCCGGTCAAGCACATCGACCCGGTGGGGACCATCCTGGTGCCGGCTGTCCTCTCCCTCTCGGGGCTCGGCGCCTACGGGTGGGCCAAGCCGGTCCCGGTCAACACCAACCGGCTCCGAAGCCCGCGCAACCACACCGTGATCGTCTCCCTCGTGGGGCCGCTCACCAACTTCATCCTGGCCGCGATCCTGGGCGTCATCCTGGTTCTGACCACCCCCCACCTCGTCCTTCAAGAGATCAATTTCTACTGGAGCACCGGGGGCGGGGCCTACCCGCCCTCCCTGTTGGGCCAGATCCTGTTCATCGGCGGCATCGCCAATGTCGTCCTCGGCATCTTCAACCTCATCCCGTGCCCACCGCTGGACGGGGCTGCGGTACTCGAGCGCTTCATCCCGGCCCGGATGCTGCCCGAGTACTACCGGATCCAGCCCCTCTTGATGTTCCTCCCCTTCGTCCTCATCCTGCTCTTCCGCAACGAGTGGGCCCAGCTGATCGACCACGTCATCACCTGGTGGTCGGGTCTGCTGGTGTGAAGCGCGCTCCATCCGTACTGGTGAGATCCCCCTCTGAAGGGACTCGCGCCCACGGGGCCTCATGATCGCCTGCTGATGACCACCACCAGCCAGGCACCGAGCGCCGCTCCTCCGACCAGAACGACCGCACCCGAGCGGGCCCGTCGCCGGGAGGCCGCCCGCTGGCTCCGGGCCCATCGGGGTCTGGTCATCCTGCTGGTCATCCCGTTTCTGGTCTTCGGCCTCCCCGAGTTGTTCGGTCGGGTCTTCCTCGACGGCGACAACTTCCTGCAGAACTTCCCCATGCGGGTGCTGGTGGGCAGGGACCTGCGGCAGTGGACGCTGCCGCTGTGGGACCCCTACCTGTCCAGTGGGACCCCGCTGCTCGGCGGTTTCAATGCCGGGGCCGCCTACCCGGCCACCTGGCTGACGGCCGTCCTCCCCGTCTTCACCGCCTGGACGTTCACGCTCGCCCTCACCTACGACGTGGCCCTGGCCGGGATGTACCTGTTCCTGCGGCGACAGTCGATCTCGACGACCGGGGCCCTGTTCGGCGCAGCCACCTTCGCCTTCGCCGGGTACATGTCGGCCCAGATCGTGCACATCGACCTCGTGGCGGGCGCGGCCTGGCTGCCCTGGACCTTGACCGCCGTCCATGCCCTGACCGGATCGCCGGCGGGCGACGGACTGCCGGCGGGCGGATCGGCCGGCTTCCGGGGCACGACCCGGCTGTGGGTGGCCGTGCTCGCCACCTCCCTCGGACTGTCCGTGCTCGCCGGTTCGGCCGAGGCCATCATCGACAGCGGCGTGCTGGTGGGCATCTACGCCGTGGGCCGACTGGTCACCATGGGCTACTTCGAGCGGGCCAACCGGCGTCCGCTGGCCGCCGCCGTGCTCAGCATGGTGGCCGGGGTGGCCGGGGGCCTGGCCCTGGGCGCGGCCCAGTGGTTGACCGGCCTCGAGTTCCTGTCCCAGTCCCAGCGGGCCCAGTCCAGCTACGCCTTCTTCGTCAGCGGCTCGCTCCCCGTCCGACTGGCGACGCTGTTCGCCTCACCGTTCGTCCTGGGCGGCAACCAGGGCGGGCCCGGACCGTACGTGGGCGCGTACAACTTCGAGGAGGTGACCAGCTACGTCGGCATTCTGGCCCTGATCGCCGCCTGCTCCCTCTTCCTCAAGCGGTTCCGGACCCGGCCCGAAGCCCGCCACTGGTGGATCTGGTACGTCATCGCCGCGGTGGGCCTGCTGTCCGCTTTCGGTGGCCAGACATTCTTCGGCCATGTCCTCTACCTCATCCCCGGCATCAACAGCGAGCGCCTCACCAACCGGAACATCCTCCTGGTCGACTTCTCGATGGCCGTCCTGCTGGCCTGGTGGGTCCACCTCCTGTTCGATGGCAAGGGCAAGACGGAGCCGGCGGGGGACACGGGGGACACAGGGGACACGGGCATCCGGCCCCGCCGGACGAAGGGTAGGCGGGCAGAGATCGTGGTCACCTGCCTACCGCTGGCCTTCATCGGCGCGCTCTGCCTCTTCCTGTGGGTCGGCGGTGTCCAGCTCGACCGCCTGCTCGGGGCCCAGTCTCCCGTCACCACCGCCACCCGGATCCGGGTGTCCCTGCTGGTCACGGCCGGGGCACTGATCGCCGGCGCGGCCACCTGGATCGTGCTCGTCGAACGCCGCCTCCCAGCGCACAGGCTCCGGCGCCTGCTCGTCGCCGTGCTCGTCGTCGACCTGGTCGTCTTCGACTGGTATGTGGTCCACCCGCCCACCACCGAAGCCCGAGCCCAGGCCCTCGGACCGATGTCGACGACGCTGCGGACCCAGGTGGGTGACGCCCGGTTCATCATCTACGACCCGGACCAGTTCGAGACCACCCAGCTCTACCAACTGGGCCAGACCGACCTCAACCTCTACGCCCCGCTACCCAGCGGCCAGGGCTACACCGCGCTCACCCAGGGCACGTACTACGACGTGACCGGGGCGCACTTCCAAGAGGACCTCGATCCGACGACCCTGGCCGGGCCCACCTGGGACGACCTCAACGTCTCGACATTGCTCTCCCTGCCCGGCTACTTCGTCACGCCCCTGCCTCGTCCCGCCCCCGGTCCGACCGTCCCCCTGACGGACGCCGTCCAATTCCCGGCCCACCCCGACGCGTACACCTCGGCACCGACGCCGGTGGCGCGCTCCTACCCGTTGTCGGGACGCGCCTCCCGCACCTGGTACTTCGGAGGCGTGCTGTCCGTGGGCTCGTTCACCGTCCCGCTGCTCGGCGGCCGGCCCGGCGACCTCCGGGCCGGCCTGGTCACCGCCGCCGGGGGCACCCGCTGGCTGCCGGCCTCCGATGTCGCCGCCGTCCGAGCCGGTGGCCACACCTCGCTCCGGGTCTCCCTCGGGCCGAAGGTCCGGGCAGCCGGGCTGATCGTCGGAACGGCCGCCTCCGGCCCGGCCACCGTGGGGACCCCGACCGCGTTCACCGCCCAGACCGGCGAGGTGGCCCTCGACGGCCGCATGCAGTACGGGGTGACCACCCCGCACTGGGTCTTCACCGGCATGCTCGGTGCCTTCGCCGTCTTCCACGACCCCGACGCCCGCGGCTGGGCCTGGGTCCGTGCCCCCCGCGGGGGCCCGGCCGCGTCCGGCAGTAGGGCTGCGACCCGGGCCCCCGGTGTGGACGGCGGCCAGCAGGTGACGGTGCATGCCACCTCGTCGGTCGTACTCGAGCGCAGCGAGGCGTGGACCTCGGGGTGGCGGGCCACCGTCCAGCCTCTCTCGCCCTCGTCCGGCCACCCCGCGGCCGGACCGGCGCGGGCGGCGACCGTGGTCCGGGTCGGCATCAGCCAGGGGGTGACGCTCCCGGGTCGGGGCGACTACCTGGTCACCTTCTCCTACCTCCCGGATTCGGCGCCGGTCGGACTGGCCCTGTCGGCCGTGGCCGGCCTGGGCCTGCTCATCTGGGCCGCCAGCGTGGCCGTGCGCAGACGGCGCCGGGCGGGCCGGTCGGGGGTCGGGCCCGCCGTGGTGGGGCCGCCGGACGAAGTCAGCCCGGCGTGAGGAGCCCGATGGCCTCGGCCGCCCGCCGGTAGGTGGCCGAGGCGGTGGCCCGGGCCTTGTCCGCTCCCCGGGACAGCAGCGAGGTCACCTCACCCGGGTCTGCGGCCAGCGCCGCCCGTCGCTCGCGGACCGGTCGGAGCAGCTCGGCCAGGGCTTCGGCCACGTCGTTCTTGAGGTCGCCGTACCGGCTGTAGGCCGCGGCCACCTCGATCGGGGTCCGGTCGGTGGCCACGGCCAGGAGCTCCAGGAGATTGGACAGTCCCGGCTTGGCCTCGGGGTCGTAGCGGACCTCCCCGTCGGTGTCGGTGACCGCCTTTTTCACCTTGCGGGCGATGTCGGCCGGCTCGTCCAGGAGGAGAACGGTTCCGAGGGGGGAGTTGACCGACTTGGACATCTTGTCCCCGGGGTGCTGGAGGTCCATGACCCGGGCGGCCGCGGTCGGGAAGGCGGCCTCGGGCACGACCAGGGTCGGGCCGTACCGGTGGTTGAACCTGATGGCCAGTTGGCGGGCCAGCTCGAGGTGTTGTCGCTGATCGTCACCCACCGGCACCCGATCTGCGTCGTAGAGCAGGATGTCGGCGCTCTGGAGCACCGGATAGGTGAACAGCCCGACCCTGACCGAGTCCTTTCCCGCGCTCTTGTCCTTGAACTGGGTCATCCGGCCGAGCTCCCCCATGGTGGCGGTGCACTCGAGCAGCCAGGCCATCTGGGCGTGCTCGGTCACGTGGCTCTGGACGAACAGGGTGCAGCGCTCGGGATCCAGACCGGCGGCCAGCAGGTCGAGGGCGGTCTCGAAGGTTCGTGAGCGCAGCTCGTCCGGATCGATGTCGAGGGTCAGGG
Organism: Acidimicrobiales bacterium; assembly: GCA_049521915.1. Classification (GTDB taxonomy): domain Bacteria; phylum Actinomycetota; class Acidimicrobiia; order Acidimicrobiales; family RAAP-2; genus Bog-756. Next base: position 5,689 of record JBEKOI010000124.1, read on the forward strand.
CGTGGAGGTCGACGATGCAGTAGAACGCGTCGTGGACATACTGGTCGGCCACCCAGTTGCGGATGGCCCCGAGGTAGTTCCCCACGTGGAGTTCACCGCTGGGCTGCAAACCGGAGAGTACGCGGGACATGGGGGGTCATCGTAGGTCGCGCCCGGAGGTGCACGAGATGCCGGCTCCCAGCCGGTATCGTCGGATGGCATGCCCGCCATCGTGTCCACCCCCGCCTTCGAGGGGCCCGTCGACCTGCTGCTGCAGCTCGTGAACAGCCACGACGTGGACATCTTCGACATCCCCCTCGCCTCGGTGGTCGACGCCTTCGTCGCCGAGGTGGCCGGCTGGGAGGAGGTCGACCTGCAGACCCTGTCCGAGTTCCTGGTCATCGCGGCCGTGCTCATCGAGCTCAAGTCACGCCGCCTCCTCCCCGGGCCCGACGACGTCGATCCCGACGAAGAGCTGATCGGGTGGGACGAACGGGACCTGCTCATGGCCCGCCTGCTCGAGTGCCAGGCCTACGCCGCCGCCGCGGACGGGTTTGCCGTGCTCATGGAACGGGCGGCACGCTCGGTGCCCCGGACCGCGGGCGTGGACGACGACCTGGCCGTCGGTGCGCCGGACCTCCTCGAGGGGGTCACGCCCGAGCAGGTGGCGGCGGCCTTCCTGCGGGCCACGGCCGAGCGACCGATCCCCACCGTGGACCTGTACCACGTGACCGTGGACGCGGTGACGGTGGCCGACGCCGTGGCCGAGCTCGAGCTGCGCCTGCCGGTCTTGGGACGGGCCACCTTCCGCAGCCTGACCGGGCACCTGTCGTCCCGCATCGAGATCATCGTGCGGTTCCTGGCCCTGCTCGAATTGTGCAAGCGGGGGAGGGTGGCCCTCGATCAGGGCCACACCTTCGGCGACCTCGACGTGTCCTGGGTGCATGCGGACGCCGAAGCCGTCTCCGTCGGTGCCGGTCCCTACGACGAGTACGAGGGTTGACCGCGGTGCTCTCCCCTGAGGCACGGGCCGTCGAGGCCGTCCTGATCGTGGCCGTGGAGCCGGTCTCGGCCGGCCTGCTGGCCGAGCTGCTCGAGCTGCCCGTGGATCAGGTCGAGGCCGTGTGCGAGGAGCTGGCCGAGTCGTGCCGGACCATGGGCCGCGGCTTCGAGGTGGCCAGGATCGCCGGCGGCTATCGCATCCAGACCCATCCCGATCTGGCCTCGCACGTCGAGCGGTTCGCCAACGTGGGTGTCTCGTCGCGCCTGTCGGCCGCGGCCCTCGAGACCCTGGCCATCGTGGCCTACAAGCAGCCGGTCTCCCGGGCCCAGATCGCCTCCCTCCGCGGGGTCAACGTCGACGGGGTGGTCCGGCTCCTCGAGCACCGGGGGTACATCGCCGCCGTGGGCCGGGCCCCGGGCCCGGGACAGGCCGTCCTCTACGCCACCACCGATGCCTTCCTCGAGCGGCTCGGGCTCGACCGGGTCGATCAGCTGCCGCCGGTCGAGGACCTGCTCCCGGGGCCGGAAGCCCTGGCCGAGCTCGAGGAGCAGATGCGCCCGGTCGGGGATGCCTGAGGAGCCCACCGGGCCCCTCGCCACCGGCGACCGGTTGCAAAAGGTGTTGGCCCGGGTGGGCGTCGGCTCCCGGCGGGTGTGCGAAGGGCTCATCGTCGACGGTCGGGTGACCGTCAACGGCGAGGTGCCGGTGCTCGGACGCCGGGTGGACCCGTCGGTCGACCGGGTGGAGCTCGACGGGGTGCCCCTACCCGTCCAGCCCGGCCTGGCCCACTACCTGGTCAACAAGCCGGCCGGGGTGGTGTGCACCGCCGAGGACACCCACGGCCGGCCGACGGTGGTGGCCCTGGTGCCGGTGGATCCCCGGGTGTTCCCCGTCGGACGGCTGGACATGGACTCGGAGGGCCTGATCATCCTCACCAACGACGGCGACCTCACCCATCGGCTCACCCATCCGTCGTTCGGCGTCCCGAAGGAGTACCTGGTCCAGGTGGAAGGACAGCCCACGCCGGCCGAGGTCAGCCGGCTGCGGCGCGGCGTCGACCTCGACGACGGGCCCACGGCGCCGGCGCGGGTGGCGGTGGTCGCCCCCAACCTGCTCCGCATCGTGATCCACGAGGGCCGGAACCGCCAGGTCCGCCGGATGTGCGACGCCGTCGGCCATCCCGTGCTCCGCCTGGTCAGGACGCGCATCGGGCCCATCGCCGATCCCTCGCTGAGCCCGGGGGAGTCCCGGCCCCTCTCCTTCGACGAGGTGCGCAGCCTGACCGCGGCGGCCACGCCGATGGAACCCGTGGCCCGGTCCGGCCCCGAATCGGGACCGGCCGGGGCCGGTGAGTAACATGCCTGGCTGATGTCCCCGACCGTCCGAGCCGTCCGCGGCGCAACCACCGTCGACCACGACACCCCCGAGGCCATCACCGAGCGCGTGGTGGCCCTGCTGGAGCAGATCCTCGACCGCAACGGCCTGGTCGAGGCCGACATCATCTCCATCCTCTTCACCGCCACCGAGGACATCGTGTCCACCTTTCCGGCCACGGCGGCCCGATCGATGGGCCTCGGCGCGGTCCCGCTCATCTGCGCCCGCGAGCTCGCGATCACCGGGTCGGTCCCGCACTGCATCCGGGTCATGCTGCACGTGGAAAGCGAGCGCTCGCGGGACGACATCCACCATGTCTACCTCGAGGGGGCCCAGGGACTCCGTGACGACCTCCCCGACTGAGGGCCGAGGGGGGGAGTCGGCCGATCACGCCGGTGGCCGGGTCCGGGTTCCCGGGCGGGCCATGATCTACGGAACCGGGCTCATCGGCGGTTCGGTCGGTCTGGCCCTGCGCACCCGGGGATGGTGGGTCAGCGGGGTCGACGCGGCCGACGGGGTGGCCACCCGGGCGCTGGAGCTCGGCGCCCTGTCCGAGGAGGGCATCGACCTCCAGGCCGACCTGGTGGTGGTGGCCACACCCGTCCATGTGGCCGGTGAGATCATCGCCGGCATCCTGGCCTCCCCGGAGCGGAACCTGCACGCCGTCATCACCGATGTGGGCGGGGTGAAGGCGCCCCTGGTCGGCTCCATCGACCACCCCTATTTCGTCGGGGGCCACCCCATGGCCGGCTCGGAGCAGGTCGGGCTGGACGGGGCTACGGCCGAGCTCTTCGTGGGCGCCACCTGGGTCCTGACCCCGACCACGGTGACCGATCCGGCCGCGTACACCCAGGTCCACAACGTCCTGGTCGACCTCGGGGCCAACGTGGTGGCCCTGGACCCGTCCCAGCACGACGCCCTGGTGGCGGTGGTCTCCCACGTCCCCCATCTGACCGCGGCCACCTTGATGGACCTGGCCTCGGGCCTCGGCCAGGAGCACGCCGCGCTGTTGCAGTTGGCCGCGGGCGGGTTCCGGGACATGACCAGGATCGCCGCCGGCCAACCGGCCATCTGGCTCGACATCTGCGAGGAGAACGCCGACGCCATCGTCGAGACCCTCGACCTCCTCATCGACGCACTGGGCGCCATGCGGCGTCGGGTGGCCGACCACGACCACCAGTCGCTGCTCGAGATCCTGGACCGGGCCTCGACCGCCCGGCGTGCCCTCGGCGAACGGGCCCCCCTTCCCGAGGAGCTGGTCGAGGTACGCGTCCCGGTGCCCGACCGGACCGGGATGATCGCCGAGATCACCGTGCTCGTCACCGAGCTCGGCATCAACATCGTCGACCTCGAGATCGCCCACTCGGTGGACGGCAACCAGGGGGTCATGCTGGTGGTGGTCGACCAGCTGTCGGCCCCGACCCTCCTGGCCACGCTCTCGGGCCGGGGCTACCGTGCCACCAGCACCCCGGTGGGTCCGATCCGGTGAGCGGGCCCACGGCCACGGCCGCCACTCCGGGGGAGGGAGCCGCCCACACCATGTCCGTGCACGGCGGCGGGCCCCTGTCCGGCACGCTGGCCGTCCCGGGGGACAAGTCCATCTCCCACCGGGCGCTGCTCCTGGCCGCCCTGGCCGAGGGCACCTCCACCATCACCGGTCTCTGCCCCGGAGACGACGTGGTCCGCACCCGAGACGCCATCGTGGCCCTCGGGGCCGAGGTGGCGGACGACGGCCCGGTCGTGGTCGTCCGCGGGGGCCGGTCGCGGCTGGCTGCCCCCGCCGACGTCATCGACCTGGGCAATTCGGGCACCGGCATGCGCCTGCTGGCCGGCGTGGCCGCCACGCTCGACGGGACGACGACCCTGGTGGGTGATGCCTCGCTCCAGAGCCGACCGATGGACAGGGTGGCCGGGCCTCTGGCTCTTATGGGAGCCCGGGTCACCGGACGCGGGCAGCAGTGCCTCCCACCCCTGGCCGTCAGCGGCGGTGCCCTGCACGGCATCGAGTACACGCCGCCGGTGGCCAGCGCGCAGGTCAAGTCGGCCCTCCTGCTGGCCGGCCTCGACGCCGACGGGGAGACGGTCGTGTCCGAACCCATCGCCACCAGGGCCTACACCGAGGAGATGCTGGCCGCGGCCGGTGCGGACGTCTCCATCCGATCGGACGGGATCGGCCGGGTGGTCCGGGTCCGGCGCAGCGCCCTCCGGTGCGGGTCCTACTCGGTGCCCGGTGATCCCTCGCAGGCGGCGTTCTGGCTGGTCGGAAGCGTGGTCATCCCGGGCAGCCTGGTCACGGTCACCGGCGTCGACCTGAGCGCCGAGCGCCTCGGGTTCATCGGCGTCCTCCGCCGGATGGGCGCCACCGTGGAGGTTGAGGAGGCGGGCAACGGAACGGGGTCGCTGACCGGCTACACGGCCCTGCTGCACGGCACCGTGGTCGAGGCTGCAGAGATCCCGTCCCTCGACGAGGTGCCCGTCCTGGCCGTGGCCGCCACCGCGGCCACCGGCGTCACCCGGTTCCGGGACATCGGCGAATTGCGGGTGAAGGAGTCGGACCGCCTGGCCGGGACCGTCGACCTGGTCCGGTCCTTCGGGGGTGGCGCCGAGGTCGAGGGGGATGATCTGGTGGTGGAGGGGCGCGGGGAACCGCTGCAGCCGGGACGGGTCGATGCCCGGGGCGACCACCGGATGGCCATGGCTGCGGCCATGGCCGCGGC
>JBEKOI010000125.1:0-13221 GCA_049521915.1 Acidimicrobiales bacterium
CGTCTGGCTCGTGGTCGGGTCGGTGGGCCATCGCTGAGAGGCTACCGGCAGTGACGAGCCGGATCGACTGCGGCCCGGTCCGTCGCCGGTGCCGGCCTCAGCGGACCGGATGGAGCACCAGGCGGAGGCCGGCGTTGTCGCCGGGTCCGATCTCCCAGGTGTCGGCCTGGCCGGCGACGAGTCCCGACCCCGGCCCGGAGAGGTCGCTTCTCACGGCTCCGGCAACGTCCCCCGGCTCCTCGGTCTCGAAGTCGAGATGGTGGACCCGCCCGGCCCGGTCGCCGAGCCACCGGCGCAACGGTGCGCCGGACGGCGCCGCCGAGGGCTCGACCAGACGGATCCCGAGCGGGCCTCCCCAGGTCAGCTCCAACCACTGCGAGTCCGGCCCCTTGCCCTCGTCGACGACCTGCCCGCCCAGGAGGCCGACGAAGAGCGCGGTGGCCGCACCGACGTCGGCCACGACATGGGTGACCCGGTGCAGACGAGCCGGTGCGACGGTGCCGGTCCCGTCCAGACGCCGGCGCCGTCCGACCGGGTAGTCGTCGGGTGGGGGACTGCTCCACGAGTTGGGTGCCTCGGCGATCTGGACAACCACACCGGCAGCCTGTTTCGGGTGGATGAAGGCCTCCAGCCACTCGGGGTCGCTGCGGTCGATGCGGATCGGCTCGAAGTCGTGGACCCTGAGCAGCTCGAGGGCCGTATCCAGCTCGGGGACCTTGAAGGTCAGGTGGTGGGGACCCGGCCCGCTGTGAGCCAGGAACCGGGCGAGGAAATCGTTGACCTCGACGTCGTTCGGCATGAGCACCTCGACCCGTGCCCCGTTCCCGAACGCGAGCTGGGCCGGGGCGAATCCGGGACCGGTACCCCCCGAGCTCCACTCGCCACCGAGGTCGACGGCGTAGCGCTCCCAGACGTCCTGCCAGCGGGGGACGGCGTGGGCGACGTGGTCGAGCACGGCGCCGGGGATGGGGGGTTCGCTCATGGCAACAGACTGCTTCCCGGGGCGTGTGGCTGTCGAGACGACGGGCCCGTCCGCCGTCCGCCGGTCGACGGTTGTGGCGGTGACGGTCCACCGGTACGGTCGAGGGCATGGACTTCCGTGGCGGGTCGGTGGTGGAACTGGCCGGGCAGGTGCGCAGCGGTACGGTGTCCGCCGTCGATCTGGTCGACCACGCGCTCGACCAGATCGCCCGGCACAATCCGGTGCTGAACGCTTTCGTCGCCGTCGACCCGGGACGCGCCCGTGCCTCCGCCGCGGCCATCGATCGGAAGGTGGCCGCCGGGGTCGACCCGGGGCCGCTGGCCGGCATCCCCCTCGGAGTGAAGGACCTCGAAGACGCCGCCGGGTACGTGACCACCCATGGTTCGGTTGCCTTCGCCGACCAGCCCGCGGCTGTGCGGGACTCGCCGCTGGTTGGCCGGTTGGTGGCCGCCGGGTGTGTGGTGGTGGGCAAGACGAACACCCCGGAGCTCGGCTGGAAGGCCGACACCGACAACCCGTTGTTCGGACCGACGCTCAACCCGTGGAACGTCGACCACACCCCGGGGGGCTCGTCCGGCGGGAGCGCGGCGGCCATCGCGTCGGGCATGGTGCCGCTCGCCACCGGCTCGGACGGGGGCGGATCACTGCGCATCCCGTCGTCCTGCTGCGGCCTGTCGGCCATGAAGCCCTCGCTCGGGCGCGTGCCCAGCGGGGGACCGTCGGCCCCGGACTGGCAGAACCTCTCGACGAAGGGACCGATGGCGCGTCGCCTGTCCGACGTGGTGGCCGCACTGGACGTCGTGGTCGGGCCCGATCCGAGTGACCTCCGCTCCCTTCCCCGACCCGAGGCATCCTGGATCGCCACGCTGGACGCTCCCATGCCGCCGCGCAAGGTGGCCTGGTCTCCGACGCTCGGCTATGCCGACGTGGACGCCGAGGTCTTGGCCGTCTGCGAGCGCGCCATCGACGTGCTGGCCTCGTTGGGCACCGAGGTGGTGGAGGTCGATGCCGTCTTCGACGCAGACCCTGTGGATCAGTGGCTGCTCCTCTCCGGGGTGTACAACCTCCGGACCCATGCCCATCTCCGCGGCACCGAAGCCTGGGACCGGGTGGATCCGGTGTTGGCCATGGTGATGGAGCGGGCCGCCACCACCTCGGCACTGGACCTGGTCCTCGCCGAGGATGCCTGTCACGACCTCAACCTCCGGCTGGTCGAGCTCTTCCACGAGTTCCGAATCCTCCTCACTCCGACCATGGCGGCACCACCCCCGCCACGGTCCCTCGGGGGCTCGGGGATGATCAACGGCACACCGGACATCAACTGGGTGAAGTTCACCTACCCGTTCAACATGACCCGATCGCCGGCCGCGTCGATCTGCGCCGGACTGACCGGTGCCGGCCTGCCGGTCGGCATCCAGCTCGTGGGGCCCCAGCACGCGGACCTGGTCGTCCTGCGCTCGGCTGCTGCCCTCGAGGCGGCGATCGGCTTCGACCAGGTGGCCCCGTCCGCCGTCGAGCACTGACCGTTCGTCTACGATGTCCACCTTGTCGGCCACGGTCATGGTGCCTGCCCCGGCACAAGGGCGTTTAGCTCAGTTGGTTAGAGCGCAGCCTTCACACGGCTGAGGTCGGAGGTTCGAGTCCTCTAGCGCCCACCAGGTCGGGACCGGTTTCCGGGTCCGGCCCGGCGGAGAATGTCCTACAAATGTCCTAATCCGGCGGTAGCATCGCCGAGACGGCCACTAGGACAACGACCAAGCGTCAGCCGGGGACGAAGCGGGAGCGTTCCCCGGGTCACTGGCAGCTCAGGGTCTTCAACGGGTACGACCCGGTCACCGGCAATTCCCGGCAGGCCACCCGGACCTTTGCCGGCACGGAACGGGAGGCATCCAAGGCGCTCGCCGCTCTGGTCACCGAGGTGGCGTCCGGCAAGTTCGACCGGACGAGGGCGACCGTCGGACAGCTCCTCGACAAGTGGTTGGAGCTGGGGGAGCGGACGCAGCGGCCCCGGACCCTGTACGAGAACAGAAGGAAGATCGACGTGACGTTCGGGGTGACGTAGACCCACAGTCGGATCAGCTCGCTGGGGGACCGAAGTTGCCGAATTGGCCCGATGTGCCCCAATAACTCGATCGGTCGGTGGAAGTGCCCCCGACCGGGCATTAGGGCTACCCCAGCAAATGAATCAGATCATTAAATGAATGCAGCGACCATCCCACCGACGGCGCAGCTCCGTTGTGTCCTACTTGTCTCCATAGTTGACCTTGACCGATGCAATCAGATCCGAATGCCGCAGCGCCTTGGCATAGTTCTGCACTTGCGATCGAGGGCCATCAAAGGTGAAGGTCATGATCCCTCCACCCGTCGCCGCCGCATAACCGGAGTCGCCTGAGGCACCGAACCGGGCGTACAACTCGCCCTGCAGGTCGTTCAACGGAATGGCGGAAACGCCCCGCTTGCCGACGGCGACAATAACGGCGGTTGGAGGTGGTCTTGGACTGAGGAAAGGCGGGATAGACGCCGTGTCGACGACAGTGGGAGAGTCGATGGGATCAAGCCACTGGATCTTGCTTCCGGCGGCGCTGACTCCGTGTGTGCCCAGGATAAATGGGACGAAGTCTGAGATCGGGTTGTAAGGTAAGGCTAGGTTGCGTGCCTCCAACAGTGCTCCGGTTGCTGGATCGACCACGATGATGGTCGGTCCGAACAGCTTCGAGCCGGCGGTCTCGAAGCCGAGACCGGTCGAGCCGGTCTGGCTGGTGGTACTGCCCAGCGCATGGATGCCCGGCAGGAGAGCCAAGGCGTCGTAGAGCGCCGAGTTGAATGCTGGAGTGGTGCCCGTCAATGGACCGAGAAGGAGGGCAACGGCTCGCTGGAACCCCGGATTGGAGCTGCCGGATCCCACTTCATCGAGTCCGGAGATCCCCGTCGTGCCCGTGCTTAGCTCATGAGCCAAGGTTGACGGATCTGTGGTGAGGAAGGAGACATCGGTGGTGCCGCTCCCGGACAAGAGGCTGGTCCCGTTCCCGGCGTTCGCCCCTTCGAGGTTGCTGCAGGATGAGACCGGCTGTTGGATGGGATCGACAGTCAACCCAACAGACTTCCAGGTCATTTCGTTGGCAGAGGATGCGAATTGGGCCTGCCCAAGGCCCGGCAGCAGGCAGGTTTCGCCGAAGTTGTTTGACCAGCTGGTCTGTGATGCCACCACCGTTGCCTGAGCCCCGGAAATCTTCGTCGATCCGATCTGGTCCACCACCATTGCGTAGGAGACCTGTTGCTTGGTCTCGAGCCATTGGTCCCGATTCAACTGAGGCACCGGCCGGTTGGCGAGGTTGGTACCAATCTGACGGAGTTCTGCTGCAGCGGCAGACTGCTGATGCTGTCCGGAAACCGGAAGGAGCAAGAGTAGGAGCAAAACAGCAACCACAACGGTGCTGATCCCTCCAATCAACGTGAGCAGACGGGGACGCCAGTTGATCCAGGCTGGCGGACCGAGCGACTGGTGGGCCTTGCCGGTATCGCTCCACTCCAGTTGGGGAAGAGGCGGCGCCTGCGGAGCCGACTCCATCAATTCCGTGACCAGGGAGCGAATCTTTACGTCAAGGGCTTCATCCGTCAGCATCGAGGGCCTCCTTCAGGTGAGATCTGGCGCGAGCAAGGTGACGCTTCACCGAGCCTTCGCTTATGTCCAAGAGTCCGGCGATAGATCCCGGATCAAGATCGTCCCAGTAGGTCAGAACGATGACGGCCCGCTGTCGAATGCTGAGACGGGCAACCGCTGTGAGAACTTCGGGTCGAATCTCGGGCAGTTCGACGGTCTCGGGTGATAGTGCTCGTCGCTCACGTGCGATGCGGCGGCCGGATGACCGGTGGAATCTGGCCGCCTCGTTATAGACGGATCGATAGAGGTAAGAGCGTTTCGCGGTCACTTTTGACCATCGGGGCGAACCCAGGCACCCAAGGACCGCTTCGGAGACAACGTCGGCGGCGTGATCAGAACCGACGAGACCCGTGGCGAAGCGCGTCAGATCGTCAGCATGCTTCCTGTACAGCTCGTCATCAGCAACATCAGCAACCTCCACACCCATAAGATGCCGCAGGACCCCAGTTTGGGTGACATCCCCTCAGATTGTTCTTTCCTGGGGCATCCGACGTTGTCCTAGTAAAGATCCCGAAATAGCGCAGTCTCGTGCCGTCTATTGTCGGGGGTCACCTTCATCATTGCAGCTCACGCCATATATTACCGTCGGCTATCAACGGATTTAGGTATATAGAGGGGATTCACACGGCAGAGGTCGGAGGTTCGAGTCCTCTAGCGCCCACACAACACCCCAGTGCAGATGGCATATCTGGACAGCGGAGCAGAAGTTCGCCGATCCGGTGGAACAGACGGCCGCCGTTCTGCACGATGTGGTTGAGGACAGTGAAATCACCCTCCGTGACGCCGGTTATCGACCAGAAATCGTCGACGCGATCGACGCTCTGACACACCGCTCATGCGACCCCTACGAGCAGTACATCGAAAGCATTGCTCGTAATCCGGTCGCACGTCGAGTCAAGGTCGTCGACCTGGCGGAGAGCCTGGTCAACAACCGGCGTTCGCCCCTTGCCCGGGGGAGCGTGGATCGGATTCGCCGCTACGAGACCGCACTCGACCGGTTACGCATTATGTAGGCCGACGCCGTTGTGGCTCCGTCCAGAATCGCACTCACCCCTACCGCCGAGCCAAACGAGGGAAGGCGATGAGGTCGGCCATACTTGAGACATGCCGAGAATCGTCGAGCCAGTCGTTCGACAGGGTGCGTTGGCAAGCATGGGTCAGCCTGAACTCCCGGCCGGTGAACACCTCATCCTGCGACCGTGGAAAGAAGCAGACGTGGCATCCATCGTTGAGGCTTACGCCGTGGCAGATATCCAGAAATGGAATCTTCGTACTATGGATGCAGATGAAGCGCATGAGTGGATCGACTCCTGGAGTGCGGCTTGGCAGGCCGAGACTGATGCCTGCTGGGCAATTGCAAGGAGATCCGACGGGTCAGTCGTCGGTCGGATTGCCCTGAGGCAAATCTCCCTGGAAGCGGGCTCCGCCGAAGTCACCTATTGGGTTCTCCCGAAGGGACGACGCGAAGGTGTGGCATCGGAGGCAGCCCGTTCGGTCAGCCGCTGGGCGTTCGAGATCATTGGCTTTCACCGACTGGACCTTCACCATTCTGTCCGCAATGAATCTTCGTGCGGTGTAGCCATTCGGGCCGGGTTCGAACTTGAAGCAACCCTTCAGAGCTACTTGAAACATGCGGACGGGTGGCATGACATGCATCTTCACGCACTGATCAACGGGAACAACTAACGCCGAGTGCCACAGGACGCGTTCGGGAGGCCCACTCCGGTCGCCCGGCACCCAGGCCCAGGTCGATGGGAACATGTGGACATGCCGATGCCAACTCTCGATTGGACGAAGCTTCGTTCAATCGCCGCCCTCGCAACCGAGGTACTCCCTGTTTCTGTCCAGGAAGTAGATACGGGGCAGGTGCTGATGGTCGCCTACGTCAATCGCCAGGCCGTCGAGGAGTCGATTGAGCGAGGAGAAGCAGTCTTCTGGTCAACCTCGCAGGATGCTCTCCACGTTAAGGGTGCGACCTCGGGGAATGTGCTGGAGCTAGCCGAGATCTTGGTGAACTGTGAAGACAACTCGCTGCTCTTCCGGGTTCACGTTCGAGGGACCGGTGCCTGTCACATTACAGATGATCAGGGCAATCCCCATGTGAGCTGCTTTTTCCGAGCGCTATACCCGGCCGGATAATTAGTTCCACCAATTCGTCGGGTCAGGGTATCCCCCAAACGCTTCCGGGTCGATGGGACAGCAGGGGCAGCATCCACACGGCTGAGGTCGGAGGTTCGAGTCCACTAGCGCCCACTCGAATGTCTGATGTCGAGCCCCAGTCGATCCTTGCGGCGGTGCGTGCTTCTCACGATCCTGGCAGGTCCGTCTGGAGCCCCCCGCCGGGCTCACAGAGCGTCGTGCCGGCGAAGCCAGACGAGTGCTCCCCAGCCCCATAGTGGCGGCAAGTACGTAGTGGAGGCGCGGTAGATAAGAGTGGCCGCGATGGCCTGATCTTGAGGGACGCCCAAGAGGCCCAGACCCGAGATGTAGCTCGCCTCCATGACGCCCATGCCCCCCGGTACCGGTGCCATACCCCCGACCAGCGCCGTGAATGTGCAGACGATGAGCAGGCCGCCGAAAGAAGCCGAGGCGTGAACTGCGAAGATGGCGAAGCCGAGGCCGGTCGCCATCATCAGCTGAGTGATCGCCGCCCCGCCGAAGATGCGCGCCAGCTTGCTCGGGGTTTGGGCAATGAGCCGGACGTTGTTCCACGCTGGCGCCAACCGTGGTGCGAGGCGCGAAATGATCGCCCGGCGGATCTTGGGCACGACGAAGGCGATCCCGCCGATAAAGGAGAGGAGAACCACGCCGTAGAGGATCAGCTGGAGATTCTCCGGACCCGAACCGGCCGCTCCGGAGTGTTCCCGGTGGAATTCGTCGGCGGCAAAGCACAGGGTCACCAGCGTGAGGCAGATCTGCACGATGAATCCGGCAACGCTGTAGACGATCCCGGAACTCAGGGCGACACCGGGAGCAAGCCCGAGGCGCTGATTGAAGCGGACGACCGTGGCCGTCGTGGCGACCGTGCCACCGATCATGCCGGTGAAGTTCATGGCGAACCTCAGGAGGGTGAGCGGTCCGATCGGGGGCGCGACCGGGACGGTACCCGACATCGAGAACGCCTCGGTTGCCGAGGTGGCCTGGGTGATCAGTAGGGTGGCGACCACCCACCACCAGATCGAGTCCTGCAGAATCTCACCGATGCCAGTGAGGCCCACGAGCTGGCTGACGAGCAGCCACAGGCCGAAGAACGTCCCGAGGAGCATGAGCAGTTGCGATACCTGGAACCGGGCCAGGGGCCGGGGCTCGACGGGATCGACCCCCAGGGCCTTGGCGGCGCTCAGGCGCAACTCGGTGAAAGCCTTCTTGGTCCTCGGGCCATGGGGGACAGCGGTGATCGCGGTGGCCTGGGGCTGGATCAGGGGCAATAGTTCCTCGACTCGCTCGGATCCGAGGGCGGCAATGGCGGCGGCCACGGCCCGCTCGGGGCCGACGATCCCGGCCGTCGCGACAAGGAGCGAGGCCGCATCGCGTCCGCGGGTTTCGACCGAGGCCATCGCTTCCGTCGCAGCGAATTCGAGGAAGGCCATCCGATGGGCATCGTCGAGGACGACGTTGTCGGCACTGATGGAGTTAAGGGCAAGGCCTGCGCCGGAGAGCCGATCGAGGGCCTCCCACAGCGCCACGAGGTCGGCGGCGTCGATGTCCTCGGGCGCGAGGTCGGCAAGTCTGGTTCCGCTCGGCCGCACGGTGACGAGCACGGCATCGTCGGTCGGTTCGACCCGGCCGGCCCGGACGACGGTCGGGGCCCCCACACCTCGGGAGCCCGCCCAGAGCATCATCCCGGCAGAATGCTCGATGTGGTCGATGCGGCGTAGCCGCAGATCGAGGGTCGAGCGCCGGATCCAGAGGAACCGCCACACGCGGGCCAGGAACTGCCCCTCGGGAGCGTCACGACCATAGACATCGACATCCAGGACAGAGCCGTCGTTGGCGGTTCCGGTGAATCGGGTCGCCCCCCATCCGGAGACGGTGGCACTGCGCACGAGGCCTGTCACCGTCACGCCGAGTTGGTCGAGGAACCCACCCGCCTCGGTCACCGTCGGGGCGACATCGGGGGTTCCGAAGCCGAAGGACACTGCCGCACCGGCGGTGGCTCCGAGGGCTGCAGCCGCGACCGCCCCGAGCGGTACCAGGTGCGCGTCGAAGACTTGGGCGAGTGCACCGGCCGAGACAAGGACCCATAACGGCGTGCGCAAGGGGACCCCGAGGATCCGGATGACCATGAAGGCGGTGGCGAACGTGACGGCCACCAGCGGTGGGGCGGCCGGGGTTCCCTGGCCCAACCAGTGGGCAACACCCCAGGCAACGAGCCCGGCCCCACCGGCAGCGATGACCACATGGCCGACAAGAGTTAGCCGACCGGCCACGATGCAGAGCAGCACGGCGACGACGATGAAGGCGGTCGTGCCGCAGACGGCCACCCCGGTGACCAGCCAGGAGATCCAGGTTGGAATGACCACCGTGACCGGCGTGTTGACGCCGGCGGCGACGGACGCCCAGGAGATGACGACCACCACGGTGCCGGTGGCTGTACCGATCAGGTCGCGGGGGAGACGCAGGCGCTGTTCGGAAGCCGTGACGAAGACTCGAGCCCGCCAGGGTCTCGGGACGCTCGTTGTCGGGACCTCCAGCCCCGTACTCACGGCGCCGGCTCGGTCATGTGGGCCCCGCACCAGGCGACCGCTTCATCGACGGTGGGAAAGAAATGCTCCGACCCGACACGCTCGGTCAGACCGGTGACGGCGAACTGCTCCTCGACATGCGATTTCATCCGGGCGATGACCAGTGCCACCCCGCTTATGCTCAGAGCGGTCACCAGCCGCTGGAATGCTTCGATGCCACTGGCGTCGAGGCCATTGAAACCCTCGGCGTCGAAGACCAGGAACCTGGTCTCCGAAGGTGCCCCAGCCACGGCCTCGCGGATTCGGCCCGACACGTAGCGGGCGTTGGCGAACAGCAGGCGGTCGTCCAACCGGTAGACGACGACGCCCGGAGTGATCCTGGCTCGCGGGTGCACCGAGACGTTGGCCCAACGACCGAGACGGGGTACATACCCGAGGACGGCGTCGTGGGGTTTGGCGGAGCGCAACAGGACGTCGACGATCGACAGGCCGACGGCGACGATCAGGGCCTGCAGGACCCCGAAGACCACAACTCCCGCGAGCGTGACGGCGGCGATCACCACCTGGGACCGCCCGGCTTGAGCGAGCGCACGCCAGGCGTCCGGCTCGACCAGGCCGATTGCCGCCGCGACGATGACCGCGCCCAGACAGGCCTTCGGCAATTGGGCCACAGGCCCGGTCAGGAACAGCAAGACGAGCGCCGTGGCCGCTGCCGCCATGATCCCGACCACCTGGGTCCGGCCCCCGATCTGCTCATTCACCGCAGTACGGGAGCCGCTGGCCCCGACGGGAAAGCCCTGGGTCACTCCGGACGCGACGTTGGCCAATCCGATGGCCAACAGCTCTTGGTTGGCGTCGACGTGCTGGCCGCTGCGCCCAGCGAACGATCGGGCGGTGAGGATGGCGTCGGCGTAGCCCACGGCGAAGATCCCGGCCGCTGCCGGCAGGAGTTCGATCGTCTTGCGCAGGCCTACCTTGGGCCACCGAATCGACGGCAACCCCGAGGGGATGTGGCCGACCAGGGCCACGCCGTGATCGGACAGTCCTGCGGCGTACGACACGAGAATCCCGGCGACCACGACGACGAGGGCGCCGGGGATCTTGGGCAGAAACCGGCGCAGGAGAAGCAGCGTGGCGAGAGATACGAACCCGATCAGCACGGTCAGGCCGTGGATGGACCCGAGCTCGCGGAAGAACTCGCGGATCTGGGGAATCGGATCATCGGCTTCGATCGGGACCCCGAACATCTTGCCCAGCTGCCCGCACACCAGGACGACGGCGATGCCGTGCAGGTAGCCGACCAGCACGGCGCGGGAGAAGTAGTCGGCGATCCAGCCGAGACGAATGATTCGGCCCAGGACGGCGATGACCCCGACCAGGACGGCCAGCATGGCCGCCAACAGGGCATAGGAGGAGGCACTGCCGGCAGCCAGGGGAGTGACTGCAGCCACCACCAGCAGTGCAAGGGCACCCTCGGGGCCGACGACGAGCTGCCGCGAGGACCCGAACACCGCATAGGCGACGGCGGGGAGCAGCAGAGCGTAGAGGCCGGCCACCGGGGAGAGGCCGGCCAATTCTGCGTAGGCCATGGCCGACGGGATGGCCAGGGCGGCCACGGTGATGCCGGCGATGGCATCACGCCTGCCACTTCGTCGGGGGTAGCCGGCGAGCTCAGCGGTGACGGGGAAGGTCCGGGCTGAGACCGACGGCCGCTGGCGGGGCCTGAACGGTGACACCTCGGGGTCGTAGCGGTTGGGGTCCTGGGTGTTGCCGGGTCCATCGTTGCCGGGGCCATCGTCATTGAGGTCAGGCATCACTGTCCCTCGTGCCTTCCACACGGCCACCGAGGCTTCGGCGGGGACGCATGGTCGGTGTCGTCCGGTGCTCGGGCTGGACACTGGGGAGCGTGGCGCTGAAAGCCCCGTAGCGGGCAGCCAACGGCGAGGCGGAGAGCCCGTGGGTCAGAACACTCAGGGCGACGGTCACCGTCACCACCGACAGCACCCGTCCGGCATTTGCGGGATCGAGAGTGTCGTAGGCGATGAGGCCGAACACAACGGAGGCAAGTCCCCGGGGCCCGAACCACCCGATGAAGCCCACGGTGAACCGGTCCAGGCCGGATCCGACCAGGGCGGCCGCGACGGGGATCATCCGCACTGCGGTGAGGGCGAGGACAGCGAACAGCAGTTCCGACCACGTGGCGTGTTGGAATCCTGGGACCACCATGGCCGCCCCGAAGATCAGCCACACCACCAGCGACAGCAACCCGCCGGCCTCTTCGGCGAAGTCGACGATCTGGTCGAGATCCCGACGCACCACCGAACCGAAGACCATCCCGGCGATGAATGCGGCGACGAAGCCGTTGCCGTGGGCCTCGATGGCGGCGCTGTAGGCCAGCAGCGCCAGGCCGAGAGGCGTCAGACTCCGAAAGCTGGCATCACTCCAGCCCGAAGCACTGGCCCGGGCCAACGCCAAGCCGCCGAGCAGTCCCACCCCGGCCCCCACCCCGGCCCCCACAAGCAGATCCCGAGCGGCACCCAGCACCGACGTCGAATGGATCATCTCCGTGGCCACGGCGCCGGCCAGGAACAGATTCACGAACGGCGTGGCGATGCCGTCGTTCAGTCCGCTCTCGACGTTGAGCAGGCGCCGGACCCGATTGGGGATCCGTGTGTCCTCCATGATGCTCGCCCCCAGAGCTGCGTCGGTCGGGGCCACGATGGCTCCGATGGCGGCCGCCACCCACAGCGAGATCCCGGGAACGAGTCCGAAGGCCACTGCTGTTCCGACGCCGATGGTCAGAGGCAGTCCAACGGCCAGCAGCCGGACGGGGAGCCCGAGGTCATGACGGAGTTGGTGAACGTTGACTCTCGAGGCGTCGGTGAAGAGCACGAGCGCCAGAGTGACCTCGGCCAGCGACCGGACGGTTGACGAATGGGGATCGAAGTGGATGAAGGCCAAAGGTCCATGCGTGATGATCAGGCCCATGACCACAAAGGCGATGGGGGCCGAGATATTCAGCCTCTCCAGACCGGCCGACAGCAACGACCAGAGGACGACGCACCCAGCGGCAGCGGCGAGGACCGCCGTGTCCAGGCCGTGGCTCACCGGGCGCGTCCGAGTCCGGACCGGTCAGTCCGTCTCCCAGGCTTCCCCGCCGGGCACGTCGACCCGACCCGACCCTCCACGGCGCCTACTGGCGGGCCATGGACACCCGCCAACGCTCATCTGGCGAGATGAGATGGTCAGTGTCCTCCACCGCGACGTCGATCTGGACCCAGTTGACCGTGCCCGGGAAGCGGCTGGTCGAATCCTCGTACTCCGTGCTGACCGTCGATCCGCTGTCGCTCCCGACGTCAGTCGTCTCGTCGTACGAGTAGAGCAGCGGAACGGTGCGCTCGAGGCGCCCGGCTCCGACCTGCTCGCCGTCGACGAACAGGACGACGGTGGCCGAGCCGCCCAACCCACCGTCATAGGCGAACTCGCTCCTGACCTGGTGGTGACCGGGGCCCACTGGGTCGGTTCCCCGCACGACCGTTCGGTGCACTCCGAAGAGGTTGTAGCAGTACGTGGGGACGCCCTCGAGCAGGTAGAGGCTCCATCCGCCGAACGCACCCCCTTGGGCAATGAGCACACCGGATTCGGCGTGGTTTGGCACGTCGATGTCGGCGGTGACCGAGTGCGAGGAGTTCTTGGTGTTGATGACCGAGCTCTCGCTCAACCGTCCCATGCCCCCGTACAGCAGTTGGGAACTGCCGGTGATCAGTTCGGGCCGCCCGGCCAGCTCGGCCAGGAACCGCTCCACCCGGCGGTCGTCCAACGGAAGGGCGCCGTACTTGACCGCCTCGATCAGAAAGATGCGCTGCAGCTCGAAGAGCTTCTCGGGATGGCTG
>JBEKOI010000125.1:13232-18300 GCA_049521915.1 Acidimicrobiales bacterium
AACCACGGGATGCTGTGTCGAGTCACCGCAGTCCAGCCCTTGTGGTAGATCCCACGGTTGCAGACGATTTCGAAGTACTGGGTCTCGTGTCGTTCCGGGGCCGAGGCGTCGTCGAAGCAGTAGCGCATGCTCACACCATGGAGTGGCATCTGCTGGATGCCGTGCACGAATGTGGGAGCGGGAATGCCGGCGACGTCCAGGATGGTGGGTGCGATGTCGATGACGTGGTGGAACTGGGACCTCGTCTCGCCCTTCGCTGCGAACCCGGATGGCCAGTGGGTCACCATGCCGTTCCGGGTCCCGCCGAAGTGGGAGGCCACCTGCTTCGTCCATTGGTAGGGAGTGCAGGTGGCATGGGCCCAGCCGACGGCGTAGTGGTTGTTGGCCGTCGGGCTTCCGAAGTCGTCGATGTGATCCTTGAGGAACTCCGTGGTCTCGAGGTCCATGCTCTGGTTGAAGACCAGCAGCTCATTGAAGGTGCCGTTCGGCGTTCCTTCCGCGCTGGCCCCATTGTCACCGATCAGATACAGGACGAGGGTGTCATCGAGGATCTCCAGCTCCTCCAACGCATCGATCAGTCGTCCGACGTGGTGATCGGTGTGGGAGAGGAAGCCGGCGAACACCTCCATCTGACGGGCCAGCACCGGTTTGAGGTCGTCGTCGACGTCGTCCCAGGCAGGAATCTCCTCGGGACGCTCGGTCAGTTCGGCATCGGCCGGAATGACTCCGAGCTCCTTTTGACGGGGGAAGATCTCACGCCGGAGCGCGTCCCATCCTGCGTCGAAACGACCCCGATAGCGGTCGATCCACTCCTTGGGCACGTGGTGGGGTGCATGGGTGGCTCCGGGGGCGAAGTAGGCGAAGAAGGGCTTGTCCGGAGCCAGGGTCTTCTGCTGGCGGATCCAGGCCATGGCCCGGTCGGCCAGATCCTCGGTCAGGTGGTAGCCCTCGTCGGGCGTCTTCGCCGGCTCGATCGGGGTTGTCCCCTCGTACAGTCCGGGGAACCACTGGTTGGTGCCGCCCCCGATGAACCCGTAGAAGTACTCGAAGCCGCTCCCCGTGGGCCACTGGTCGAACGGCCCTACCGGGCTGTTCTCCCACATGGGGACCTCGTGGCACTTGCCGAACTGCGCGGTGGAGTAGCCGTTGAGGCGGAGGGTCTCGGCCAGTGGCGCCGAGGCCTTGGGGCGGACTGAGCTGTAGCCAGGTGCCGAGGTGGCCAGGTCGGGGACGGCACCCATGCCGACGCTGTGGTGGTTGCGTCCCGTGAGCAGAGCGGCCCGGGTGGGCGCGCAGAGGGCGGTGGTGTGGAACCGGGTGAAGGCCAGGCCTCCGCCGGCCAGCCGTTCTGCCGTAGGTGCCTGGCACGGGCCACCGAACGCGCTCGAAGCTCCAAACCCGACGTCGTCCAGCAGGATGAGGAGAACGTTGGGTGCGCCCTCGGGTGGACGGAGTGGCTTGATAGCCGGGAAGGCGGTATCGGGATCTTTGGCATCGAAGGTTGTGACCCCGACATGCTGGGTATCAGGAATCGGTAGATTCGCGCGCGTCCTAGAATCCGCCATCGGATATTCCTTTCGAAGACATGGAACCTTCCTGACCTCTTTGAGACACCAATGCCATCCTGATCGCCCAGAATGTCGGCAGACAGAACGGTTCCCCTGCCGCTTTCAACAGTTCCCCTGCCGCTTTCAACAGTTCGCCCCCCCACGTCACTGCGACACCCGAGAACTGAGTGAACAACGTGGTGAGTCGGGCATGCTCACAAAAAGTGGTTCGTAACCTAACTACCCTGGAGGTCGATGTCAACCAACTCTCCGGATCCGCCCGAGAGGCCGCTTGTCCGAGTCCACCGCGACTTCGAAGAGGAGTTTCCCCATGCCTCGGCACTGGCGACTGAGTGCTTTTTGAACCTCGGCCGGGTTGCCGTGTCGATGCTGGGGGAGCTGGACCGCCTCTTGGCTGGGTTCGGGATTACGTCGTACACGAGTTTCAACGCGCTGACCGTGCTGGCTGGGGCCGGCGAGCCGATTCCTCCCTCCGTGGTCGCAAAGCGGATGGTCGTCACGCGGCCGACCCTCACGGGCATTCTGAATACGCTGGAGCGGCTCGAACTGGTCACCCGTAGCGCCCATGGTGCGGACGGTCGGATGCGACTCGTCTCCTTGACGGACGCGGGACAAGATCTCGTGCATCATGTGTTGCCTGAAGTGCACCGATTCGAGGAAGAGCTCTTCAGCGGGCTGGACCGAGGCCAGCAAGGCACCTTGCTGGACAGTCTTGCGGCAATTGCCAGTCGCCTGAACCGTTTCCCCACCTGAGGTGAGGATCTCGCTCAACAGGCGTCTGTCGTGGAGCCCACACCACGAGGGTCCTCGAGCCCCTTGGTCGGTGGCCGCCGCGCCGGGTCATCCGGCAGGCGCGCGGATTCAGATCGCTTCCTACGAGGACGGCCCGATCGGTCGAACAACACCACCCCAGAAGGGAATGCGGCAACGGGGAGGGTCTTCGCTATAGCCTTCTGCCCGCACCGGTGTCACGTTACCCGGGATTGCGGTTCGCGGCGTTGGCCACGAGACCGGCACGGTCGGCGGAGGTCGGTGCACGACTCAAGTCAACGGAAATTTAGGACACCAAGGAGGACCCATCGATGCTCGCCTACACCTACCCCCTGGCCGATCTCTTCGGCACCATGCTGGGGCTGTTCGTCTTCTTGATCTGGTTCTGGCTGCTCATCGTCATCTTCGGAGACATCTTCCGCAGTCGGGACATGGGCGGCGGCGCCAAGGCCCTGTGGGTCATCTTCGTGATCGTCCTTCCCTTTCTCGGCATCCTCGTCTACCTGATCGCACGCGGCGGCAAGATGCACGAGCGGGCCGAGCAGGCCGCCCAGGCCCAGCAGAAGGCCTTCGACGACTATGTGAAGCGGGCGGCGGGGAGCACGGGCGACAACAGCGCAGACCAACTGGCCAAGCTGGCCGACCTGAAGGCCAAGGGCGTGCTCACCGATGCGGAGTTCGAGGCCCAGAAGGCCAAGATCCTCACCTGACAGGCTGGGAGGCCGCCCTCCGGTCTGGGAAGGGATAGCGCTCCGACGCCGCACGGCGAGAGCTGTGACCCATCGAAGGTGGAAGTGACAAGGAGTCTCCGGGCCCTGCCCGGACAGTGGGCCGCGGGCAGCCGTCGTCACGGTCACCGTGGCGGAGAGGATCTCGCCATGCCGGAAATCAGCTCTCGGAGGTCGAGAGCCCCTCAAGCAACTCCGGAGGAATGCCGATGATCGAGGGGCAACCCCTACGGCCCATCGGGGCTGAAGGAGTTCGGTGGCCAGGCAGGGGATGATCGGATGAAGTGCATTGCGGTCCGACGAGAGCATTGCCGGTTTGTCGGGCCGGATTGACCGCCACGATCGCGCGTCTTGTTCTTGCAGGATGCGGCTCATCCGCCGCTTCGACATCGTCGACGACCCCCGCGTCGTCACTGTTCGTTTCGCAGACCGCAGGTGAGATCGCCCTCCAGGCCGAGCACGCGATGACGGCAGCCGGATCCGTTGCTTCGAACATCGACGCCGTCGTGAAGATACCCGATCTCGGCAAGGTGTCGTTTCGTGAGAACAACGACTCGGGGCCGGACTCTGGGAGCCAGACCCTCGCGATGTCGGCCGATGCGCCGGGGACAACTCCACTCGTGACCGTGTCGGTCCTCGACGTCGATGGGGACCTCTACAACAACGGGAACGCTGCGTTCTGGACCACGAACGCCGGAATGGCATCAGTCCAATCCGTCGCCCTGGCCGGAAAATGGGTTCAGATTCCTGCCGGTACATCCTTCTACACACAGGCCGCCGACGACCTCACCATGTCGACACTTGTCCGCGACTCCTTTGACGCCACGGCCTTTCACAAGGGTGCTGTCAAGACCGTGGATGGTGTCCCGGCCATTGCCATCACCTACACAAACGGCGGGGTGGACAAAGGATCGGCGGTCGCCAACATCGCGGTCGATGGGAAGCATCTTCCGGTGTCTGTGACCATCCAGAGCCTGGCTCTGCATTTGGGCCCGCGGGGAAAGCCGGTTGTGGTGACGCCGCCCCAGGGGTGGGTCTCGATGGAGAGTGTTCTTGCCACAGTGCCGTCCGGTTCAACCACGGACTGATTTGGTGGGGTGGTGGGCCTTCAACCGGCAGCAGAAACCTCACTCTCCGAGTTGATCACCGGCCCTCCGCCGCAGTCCCGAAACGATGCTCTTCAAGATCCGCCGCTGCTCATCAAGTGTGAACCGACTGGCCTGGCCCGCTCGATCCGTGGAACGCCTCCGCGATGGCCTTCGTCATCTCGTCGATGACTGGTCTGGATTCTTGTTCGCACAGCCGGTGGAGCCCGTCGAGCATGCAGTCTCTTGTGGTCCCAGCCCATGCCGGCGTGACGTCAGTCGGGCGCTTTCCGGCGGCCACCCTTCAACCGGACTGCGACCACCGTCGCCCGAGCCATCGATAATCTCGGATATCACTGGTCGGGATGGTCAACGGTGTCGGCTCATGATGGGGGACGGATGCATACTCGGGCGACGTGCGCAAGGATGCCCCGGTGGAGATTCATCCAGCACGATGTCGTCGTTGGGCGAGTGGGCACGACCGAACGCTAGCAAGCGCAGGCCGCCTCCATCCGCCTGCTCGCGTGAGCGTTGGAAGCAGCCAGATGGCAGCCTGGAGTAGTGGATCACTACGCCGAGGCGTTCTGCCTTCTGTCGGAGGTGTGCTTCCGACTCATCCAGGCCGAGAATGGCACAGGGCACGCCCAGCACTGCCCGTACCTGACTGAATAGCGGGGACGGTTCAAGGACAACGCAGGCAAGTGGCACACCGTAGAGGCGTGCCAGGGTCACCGAGCTGACCTCGACTCCGTCAAGCGGATCGGATAGCTACTGCGACGAGCGGGCTTGCCGTGTTACCTCGGCGTTGCACTCCCGACATCTGCTTGTCAGCCCGTCCCGCTTGCCCTTGTGCTTGCCGAACGCCTCCAGCGGGAGAACCCGAGTGCATCTGGGACATCGCTTCATGTTCGGCGGA
>JBEKOI010000126.1:0-11335 GCA_049521915.1 Acidimicrobiales bacterium
AATTCCCTCTCATTGTGCCGCGCCGCGATGACCCGCCCGCCGACCACGGCCACGGCTCCCACCGGGACGTCGCCGTGACCCACGGCGGACGCCGCCTCGGCCAGGGCGATCCCCATGGCCCCCCTGTCGTCCAGCGTCGGCCCGTCGACCCCCGCCACGTGGGGCCGAGCCGGTTGGGAGTCGGTCGCGTCGATGCTCATGGGGCGGAGGCGGTGGGATTTGAACCCACGGTGAGTTTCCCCACACACGATTTCCAGTCGTGCCGATTCGGCCGCTCTCGCACGCCTCCCGATGCTCAGGGACCCGAGGACCTCTCCAGGGGTGCCGACAGCTCCGACAGGCTACTCCGCTCCCCCGGACCATCCCGTCGACCTGCCCGTGCGCGCAGGCACTAGCATCTCGGTGCCCCGGCGTTGGGTGCGGCGGCTGGGTCCTGCGCAACGTCCTCCCGTGAATCGAGTCAGGGTCGGAAGGCAGCAGCTCTCAGCGGGTCAGGCCGTGTGCCGCAGTCAACCTGGCCGTCGCACCGAGCGCCGGGGCGAAGCGGCGGCAGTCCGCACGCTGGTGCCCGATAGGCTCGGCGGACGTGGCCGAGACACCCGACGAGACGCACTACCAGTCGCTGTACCGGCGATTTCGGCCGTCCACGTTCGGCGAGGTGCGCGGCCAGGACCATGTCGTCCTCGCACTCCGCAACGCGGTTCGTGACCAGCGGGTGGCCCATGCCTACCTCTTCAGCGGGCCCCGGGGGACGGGCAAGACGTCGACGGCCCGGATCCTGGCCAAGGCGCTCAACTGCACCGACCTCCGTGAAGGCGAACCGTGCGGTGTCTGCACCTCCTGTGTGGAGATCGCCAAGGGCACCTCGCTGGACGTCCACGAGCTGGATGCAGCCTCCAACAACGGCGTGGAGGCGATGCGCGATCTGGTGGCCCGTGCCGCCCTCGGGACCCCCGGTCGCCAGAAGGTCTACATCGTCGACGAGGTCCACATGCTCTCGACGCCGGCGTCCAACGCCCTGCTCAAAACGCTGGAGGAGCCCCCCGCCCACGTGGTCTTCGTGCTGGCCACCACTGACCCGCAGAAGGTGCTCCCCACCATCCGCAGTCGCACCCAGCACTTCGAGTTCCGCCTCCTCGGCCCCGAAACGCTCGGGGATCTGCTCGAGCAGGTTCGCCGGGATGCCCACCTCGACGTGCCCGACGAGGCGCTGGACCTGGCCGTGCGGCGCGGGCGAGGTTCGGCTCGCGATGCCCTGTCCGTGCTCGACCAGGTGGTCGCCTCCGACTCGGTCGACGATGATCTGCCCGAGCTCGACGAGGTCGTCGAGGCCCTCGCCGAACGGGATGTGAACCGGGCCCTGGTGGCCGTGGCCCACCTGACCTCAGCCGGGTTCAGCCCCCAACAGCTGGCCGGCGACCTGGTCGACTACCTCCGCCAGGGCTTCTTGACCCTGGTCGCCCCTGAGCTGGCGGGCGTCCCGGGGCCGGCACAGGATGCACTGTCGTCGCAGGCGGAGCGGGTGGGATTGGCGGCGGTGGTCCGGGCCATGGAGGTCCTGGGCCGGGCCCAGGTCTCGATGCGGGACGCACCCGACCCCCGGGTCGACCTCGAGGTGGCGCTGGTGCGGTTGGCCCATCCCGAGGCCGACACCTCGCCCGAGGCGTTGCTGGCCCGTATCGAGCGACTCGAAGCCACGGGCCGGGCCACCGCGTCCCACCCCGGTGTGCCGGGTCCTCCGGCCGTCGGGGCTCCGCCGTCGGGGGTTCACCCGCCCGCCACCCCCACCGGGGAGCCTGCCCTCCCGGGTCCGTCCGGCAAGACGTTGGGGGCGGTCCGCCGCCAGCGGGACGCCGGCCCGGCACCGGTCGAGACGGCACCGGTCGAGACGGCTCCGGTCGAGACGGCTCCTGTCGACCCGGTCCCGTCGGCTGCCCCCGAGCCGGCCCGGCCGGCGCCGGAGCCTTCCGCACCGGTCCCCATGCCCACCCGCGACCAGCTGGTGCAGGCCTGGGGTGACCACATCATCGGGCGGCTGCGGCCGAAGGCCAAGGCACTCTTCCAGGCGGGCCGGTTCGTCGGGGTGGAGGGCGACACGGCCGTCTTCGGGCTGCCCAACGAGATCCACCGGTCCCGCTGCGAAGAGGTTCGGGGTGAGATCGAGGCGGCCCTGGCCGATCACTTCGGCCGTGCCGTCGGGCTGGTACTGGTGGTCGATGCGGGGGCCGGCGGTGGCGGTGGCATCGGACCCGGTGCCGACGAGCCGGCCGGCGTCCCGTCCCGCTCCCACCCGCCGGAACCCGGCCCGGGCACCGATCCGTCTGCGGCCGGGCCACCGGCCGGCGGTGTCGAAGCCCGGGTTTCAGGGGGGTGCGGTGCGGAGGGTCCCGATGACCTCGAGGACCTGTCCGCGTTCGACGAGTCCCAGCTCGGGGAGGTCGCCGATTTCGACAACTCGGTGGAGTCCCGGGTCCTGAAGGCCTTCCCGGGCGCCGAGGAGGTCGGCTAGATGGCCATCTTCTCCGGCCCCCTGCAATCGCTCATCGACGAGCTCGGCCGCCTGCCCGGCGTGGGTCCCAAATCGGCGCAGCGGATCACCTTCCACCTCCTCAAGGTGGCTCCCGAGGACGCGCTCCGCCTCGCCGAGGCCATCATCGCCGTCAAGGAGCGCATCACGTTGTGCACCCGCTGCTTCAATGTCGCCGAAGGTGGACTGTGCGCCATCTGCGTGGACGACCGGCGTGACGCCACCTCGGTGTGCGTCGTGGAGGATCCCCGCGACATCGTGTCCGTGGAGAAGACCGGGGAGTTCACCGGGCGCTACCACGTCCTCCAGGGTGCGCTCAATCCGATCGAGGGGATCGGTCCCGAACAGCTCCGTGTCCGGGAGCTGCTGGTGAGAGTCGAGGCGGAAGGGGTCACCGAGGTGATCCTGTGCACCAATCCCAATCTCGAAGGTGAGGCCACCGCCATGTACCTGGCCCGCCTGCTGAAGCCGATGGGGCTGAAGGTGACCCGGATCGCCAGTGGGCTCCCGGTGGGCGGGGACCTCGAGTACGCCGACGAACTGACCCTGGGCCGGGCGCTGGAGGGCCGGCGCGAGGTGGATGCCTGACCGGGCCGCGCCGGTCATCCCGGTTGGGGCACGATGAGGGGATGCCGAAGCCGACACGTGGGGCCGTCCGGCACCTGTGGCTGCTACGGCACGGAAAGGCGGCCTCGGACGCCCCGTGGGGGGGCAGCGACAAGGAGCGGCCCCTGACCGGGCGGGGCCGGCGCGACGCCACCGCCCTCGGACACCGGCTGGCCGACGACGACCCGGTGCTCGGCCTCGACGGCGTGCCCGCACCCGAGCTGGTCATCTGTTCGGCCGCGGTCCGGACCCGTCAGACGGCCGATCTGATCGTCGAGGCCATGGGGAGCCGTCCCCGGATCGATTCGTACCACTCCCTGTACGGGGCGGACACCGACCTCGTCCTCCGGTACCTGCACGAGATCGACGAAGAGGTGACGAGCGCACTCGTGGTCGGCCACAACCCGACGGTGTACCAGCTCGTCTGGGAGCTGCTGGCCGATGGCGACGACGACCGGGCGGGGAGCGATCGGTCCGTGCTGGAAGCTCACGGATTCCCGACGTGCGCCCTGGCCGTTCTGGCCCTCGATACGACAACGTGGAACGAGCTCGCCCGCGGCTGCGGGTGGCTGGCCGGCCTCTTCAAGCCGCCGTACTGAGGGTTTCCGGCAACGTCGGGCCGCCGGCGCAGTCCGGCTGCGCAGTCGGCCGGCGCAGGTTCGGTCAGAGCGAGCGCAGGACGGCCGCGTCCCCCTGGCCGCCGCCGCCGCACAGGCTCACCGCCGCGGTACCGCCGCCGCGACGCTTGAGCTCGAACAGAGAGGTGAGCGCCAACCGGGTGCCGGACATGCCCACCGGGTGGCCGAGGGCGATGGCTCCGCCGTTCACGTTGATGATGTCCCCACCGACGCCGAGCGCCTCGGTCGATGCACACCCGACGGCGGCGAAGGCCTCGTTGATCTCGAAGATGTCGACGTCCTTCACGGCCAGGCCGGCGTTGGCCAACGCCGCATCGGTGGCGTTCGAGGGCTGATGGAGCAGCGACGGGTCGGGTCCGGCCACCTGTCCGTAGCCGATCAGCTCACCCAGCGGGGAGACTCCGAGCTCTTCGGCCTTGGCCTTCGACATCACGATGACGGCGGCGGCACCATCGGAGATCTGCGAGGCGTTGCCTGCCGTGATGGTGCCGCTCTTGTCGAATGCGGGCCGGAGCTTGCCGAGCGACTCGGCCGTCGTTTCGGGCCGCACGCCCTCGTCGGTGTCCACCACCAGCGGGTCCCCCTTCCGCTGGGGCACGCTCACCGGGACGATCTCGTCGGCGAACTTGCCGTCCTTGATGGCTGCCGCGGCACGTTCGTGGGACAGGGCGCTGAAGGCGTCCTGGCGCTCGCGGGACACGCCGTCGGCGCCGTTGTAGCGCTCGGTGGAGAGTCCCATGGCGCACTCGTCGAAGGCGCAGAACAGGCCGTCGTACATCATCGAGTCGACCAGGGTGCCGTCCCCGATCCGGTACCCGGCCCGGGCCCCGGGAAGCAGGTACGGGGCCTGGGTCATCGACTCCATCCCCCCGGCCACCACGATGTCCGCGTCTCCGGCGTTGATCATGAGGTCGGCCAGGTAGATGGCGTTGAGGCCCGACAGGCACACCTTGTTGACGGTGGTGGCCGGCACGCTCATCGGGATCCCGGCGTTGACCGCGGCCTGACGGGCGGTGATCTGGCCGGCCCCGGCCTGGATCACCTGACCCATGAACACGTAGTCGACCTGCTCGGGCTTCACCCCGGCCCGCTCCAGGGCCGCGGCGATGGCGAAACCCCCGAGCTCGGTGGCCGCGAAGCCACCCAGGGCACCTGCGAGCTTGCCGATGGGGGTCCGGGCCCCTGTGACGATGACGGTTCCGGGCATGACGTCCTCCGCGGCCTGCTGGCCAGTTCAGGCGGCGCTCCCCAACGGCTCGCCACGACAACCGCCCCATGTTACGGCGTCGTCCGCCCCCGGGACCACAGCGCTCACCACCCGCTCCCGTTCGGCACCCCGTCCCCAGGGCCGGCCAGTCCCGGGCAAGCTATCCTCGCATCCCATGCAGGAGTTCCTCTCAGCCATCCAATCGGGCGCGTCGGGCGACGAACTGGAGGCCATCCCGCTGCCCGAGACCTACCGGGCCGCGTTTGTGCTCCGCGACGAGGTGGGGATGTTCGAAGGCCTCGACTCCGAGGACAAGGACCCCAGGAAGTCGCTCCACGTGGGCGAGGTCGCCGTGCCTGAGCTGGCCCCCGACGAGGCCTACGTGGCCGTCATGGCCAGCTCGATCAACTTCAACACCGTGTGGACCTCGATCTTCGAGCCGCTGCCCACGTTCGGGTTTCTCGACCGTCTGGGCAAAGAGAGCAGGTGGGGCAAGCGCCACGCCCTCGACTACCACGTGGTCGGATCGGACGCCTCCGGCGTCGTGCTGCGCACCGGGTCGGCTGTCCGGCTGTGGAAGCCCGGGGACAAGGTCACCGTCCACTGCAACTACGTCGACGACCAGAGCCCGAGCGCCCACGACGACTCGATCCTGGCCGACAACCAGCGCATCTGGGGGTTCGAGACCAACTTCGGTGGTCTGGCCGACCTGGCCGTGGTCAAGGCCAACCAGCTGATGCCCAAGGCCACCCACCTGACCTGGGAGGAGGCCGCCGTCAACGCGCTGTGCAACTCGACCTCGTACCGGATGCTGGTGTCGAAGAACGGCGCCAACATGGAGCAGGGGAACAAGGTCCTGGTGTGGGGGGCATCGGGTGGGCTCGGGGCCTATGCCGTGCAGTACGTGCTCAACGGGGGAGGGACCCCGGTCGGCGTGGTGTCCTCCCCGGCCAAGGTCGAGCTCCTCCACGACCTCGGAGTGGAGGCGGTGATCGACCGCAAGGTGGCCAACTACCGGTTCTGGAAGGACGAGCACACCCAGGACGAGTCGGAATGGCGCCGGCTGGGCAAGGACATCCGGGGACTGGTGGGCGAGGATGTCGACATCGTGTTCGAGCATCCCGGTCGACAGACGATGGGGGCCTCTGTCTTCGCCGCCAAACGGGGTGGGACCATCGTGACCTGCGCGGCCACGTCCGGGTACATGATCGAGTACGACAACCGGCACCTGTGGATGAAGCTCAAGACCATCAAGGGCTCGCATTTCGCCAATTACCGGGAGGCGTGGGACGCCAACCAGCTCGTCTGCGAGGGAAAGATCCTCCCGCCCCTGTCGGCCGTCCACACCCTGGAGCACGTCGGTGATGCCGCGTACCAGGTCCACCGCAACCTCCACGAGGGCAAGATCGGAGTGCTCTGCCTGGCCCCCGAGGGTGGGCAGGGCATCGACGACCCCGAGCTCCGGGCCCGGGTCGGCGAGGACAGGATCACCCTCTTCAGGAGGCACGAGGGATGAGCGGATCCGACCGATGACCGCGCCCCTGCTCACCGAGATCGACCATGTGGCCATCGCCGTCAACGACCTCGAGGCGGCCATCGCCTACTACGCGGAGACCTTCGGGGCCACGGTGGACCATCGTGAACGGGTCGACTCCGACGGCGTCGAAGAGGCGCTGTTGAAGGTGGCCGACAGCTACATCCAGCTTCTCACCCCCACCCGGGAGGACTCGCCGGTGGCTGTGTACCTGAAGAAGAAGGGCGAGGGCCTCCACCACGTCGGCTACCGGGTGTCCGACTGTGCCGAAGCCCTCCGATCGGTCACAGAACACGGCGGTCGGGCCATCGACCAGGCCCCACGGCCCGGGTCCCGTGGGACGACGGTGGCCTTCGTCCATCCCAAGGGTGCCTTCGGCACGCTCATCGAGCTCGTGCAGGAGTAGCGGTCCGGTCGATGGACACCGCCACGGCGCCATCGGGACCTCCTGACGAACCCCCGGTCGCCGACATGCCACCCATCGGCGTGGCCAGCATCCCCGTTCCGAGCGACCGGGCCCGTCCACCCGCCACCGTCCCGTCCGCACCCCCCTCGCCCGAACCGGGCGGATCGGTGTCCGACCGGTCGCCTCCGGCTCCGACCGACCGTGCTGACCGGGCCGGGGTCCCGATCCACACCGACGCCGGCCCCGGGTTCTCCGCGGGGGTCTCGGCCAAGCTGCGGTCCTACGTCTATCTGTTGATCGATCCGCGGACCGGGCGCCCGTTCTTTGTGGGACGGGGGCGCAACGATCGTTGCTTCCGGCACGTACACGCGGCCAGGACCGGCACGGATGAGCCGGCCAGGTATCCGATGCTCGACCGCATCCGCGACATCGAGTCCGGCGACCGCACGGTTCGCATCGACATCCTTCGCCACGGGCTGAGCCCGGACGAGGCCCTGTTGGTCGAGGCCGCCACCCATGAGGCTCTCGGGCTCCCGGGCCGTCCGGAGCTGGGCCCTCAGCGCCGGAGCGCCGTCGAAGTGGCTTCCCACCTGGCCAAGCGGGCCAAGATCAAACGCGGTCACCAGCTGGTGCTGCTGCGGGTGGGACCCGTCGGCGCCGAGACCTCCTACGACCGGGTCCGCCGCGATTGGCGGATCGGACGGCGGTGGACCGACCCCGATGCCCTCCGTTCACCCCGATGGGCGGCCATCGTGGCCGGCGACGTGGTCGCCGCCGTCTACCGGATCGAGCGGTGGGAGGCCTCCCGGCCGCTGCAGGGCCGCGGTGGGGATCGGCCCCCGGACCGGTTCTCCTTCGTCGGGTCGCCCGATCCCGAGCTCGAGAAGCGGTACAGGGGAAAGAGCGTGGCCGCCTACGGGGCGGTCGGGTCCAAGAGCCCGGTCTCCTATGTGTGGTGCGGGCCCCATTGGATCAACACGCCGGGCTGAGCGGGACCCGTAGATCGAGCCCCCCGGCGCCGTTCCGGTAGCCTCACTGTCCATGGATCATCCGATGACCCAACGACTCGAAGAACTGGCCGAGCGCCGCCAGCAGGCCCGCAATGCCGGGTCCCCGCGGGCGGTGGAGAAGCACCACGCCAAGGGCAAGATGACCGCCCGCGAGCGCATCGACTACCTGCTCGACGACGGGTCCTTCCAGGAGCTGGACATGTTGGCCCGCCACCGGGCCCACGGCATGGGGCTGGAGGAGAACCGCCCCTACACCGACGGCGTGATCACCGGATTCGGCACCATCGAGGGTCGCCGGGTGTGTGTGTTCAGCCAGGACTTCACCGTCTTCGGCGGGGCGCTGGGCGAGGTGTTCGCCGAGAAGATCCACAAGGTGATGGACCTGGCCTCGTCCATCGGCGTGCCGATGATCGGCCTCAACGACGGTGCCGGGGCCCGCATCCAAGAGGGTGTCGTCTCGCTGCACGCCTACGGGGGCATCTTCCACCGGAACGCAGAGGCCTCGGGGGTGATCCCACAGATCAGCGTGATCCTCGGCCCGTGCGCCGGAGGGGCGGTCTACAGCCCGGCCATGACCGACTTCATCTTCATGGTGCAGGGGACGAGCCACATGTTCATCACCGGGCCCGACGTGGTCAAGACGGTGACCGGCGAGGAC
Organism: Acidimicrobiales bacterium; assembly: GCA_049521915.1. Classification (GTDB taxonomy): domain Bacteria; phylum Actinomycetota; class Acidimicrobiia; order Acidimicrobiales; family RAAP-2; genus Bog-756. The sequence goes on from JBEKOI010000126.1 coordinate 8,587, forward strand.
GTGACCCTGGAGGAGCTGGGCGGGGCGATGAGCCACGCCACCAAGTCCGGAGTGGCGGCGTTCGTGGCTCCTGACGAGAAATCCTGCCTCGACGACGTGCGCTACCTCCTGAGCTTCCTGCCCTCCAACAACCTGGAGGAGGCCCCGTTGGTGACGCCGACGGACGACCCCGACCGCCTCACCCCCGAGCTGGTGGATCTGATGCCGGCGTCACCCAATCAGCCCTACGACATGAAGAAGGTGATCGAGGCGGTGGTCGACGACGGGGAATTCTTCGAGGTCAACCACCACTGGGCCATGAACCTCGTCTGCGGCTTCGCCCGTATCGACGGCCGGTCGGTCGGCATCGTCGGGAACCAACCTCAGATGCTGGCCGGCGTGCTCAACATCGACGCATCGGAGAAGGGCGCCCGGTTCGTGCGCACCTGCGACGCCTTCAACGTCCCCCTGATCACCTTCGTCGACGTCCCCGGGTTCATGCCCGGCACCGACCAGGAGTACGGGGGCATCATCCGGCACGGGGCCAAGCTGCTCTACGCCTACTGCGAGTCGACCGTCCCCCGGGTGCAGATCATCACCCGCAAGGCCTACGGCGGCGCCTACGTGGTGATGAACTCGAAGTCCATCGGGGCGGACCTGGCCTACGCCTGGCCGTCGGCCGAGCTGGCCGTGATGGGGCCCGAGGGCGCCGTCGAGATCGTCTACCGTCGCGACCTGGCCGAAGCCGTCGATCCCGTCGGCCGCCGCAAGGAGCTGGTGGAGGAGTACACCGAGCGGTACGCCAATCCTTACGCCGCCGCCGAGCGCGGCTATGTCGACGACGTCATCGACCCGACCGAGACACGGCGGGTACTGGTCCGGAGCCTGGCCCTGTTGGTGTCCAAGCGGGAGGACCTTCCCAAGCGCAAGCACGGGAACATGCCGCTGTGACCGTCGCGAGCCGCGCCGACGGAGCGACAGCCACCACCTCACCCGGCATCGCCGTCCGGCCCGAGGTGGATCCGGTGGTACTGGCCGTCCTGGCTGCCGCCGCCGATCAGGCCTGGCCCCGCCGACGACTGGTGGCGTCGGCGGAACCGGACAAACCGCCGGCCTGGCGGTTCAGCGGTCGGTGGTGGTCGAGGCCGCCCACCGCCCGCCGCCAACGCCCCTGGGCCTGAGGACGGGAGGCCTTCAGGCCACGAGACTGTCCCGGTACCCTTCGGCCAGTCGGAGCATGTCGTCCATCATCGGCCCGAGCTCGAAATCCTTGGGCGTGTAGACCCGGGCCACCCCCTTGCCCAGGAGGATCTCGGCGTCCTCGGGGGGGATGATCCCACCCACCACGACCGGCGCCTCCACCCCGGCCGCCCTCAGCCGGTCGACCACTTCGGGAACCAGCTCGAGATGGCTCCCCGAGAGGATGGAGATGCCCACCACGTCCACGTCCTCGTCCCGGGCGGCGGCGGCGATCTCTGCCGGGGACAGCCGGATGCCCTGATAGACGACCTCGAAGCCGGCGTCGCGGGCGGCCACCGCAATCTGCTCGGCCCCGTTGGAGTGACCGTCGAGCCCCGGCTTGGCCACCAGCAGCCGGGGCGGGCCGCCGGCGCGCTCGGCCATGGCCCGGGAGCGCTCACGCACAGCCCGGTACTCGACGCCCCGATGTCCCACCCCGCCGCTCACGCCCGTCGGGGCCCGGTACTCGCCGAACACCTCGCGGAGCGCACGGGCCCATTCGCCGGTGGTGCCGCCGGCATGGGCCAGGGCGATGGTGGCCGGCATGATGTTGTCGGAGCCCTGGGCCGCCCGCTTCAGCTCGTCGAGGGCGCGCTGCACCGGAGCCGCACTCCGGCTCGATCGCCATGCCTCCACGTCGGCCCGCAACTCGGACTCGACCGCCGGGTCGACTCTCAGGATCGAGCCGCCGCCGGGATGGCCGCCGGCCTCCGACCCGGTGCTCTCGGGCTCGAGGGGCGATTCGGCCGTCTCGGTGAAGCAATTGACCCCGACCACCTGCAGATCACCGGTCTCGATGCGCCGGATCCGCTCGGCCTGGCTGCCGACCAGACGCGCCTTCAACTCGTCGATGGCCTCGAACGCCCCTCCGAGCCCGAGCACGTTCTCGAGCTCGGCCCACGAGGACTCGGCCACTTCGGCCGTCTTCTTCTCGATGACCGACGATGCGGGGCACGTTGTTCTCGGGCTGGGCTTCGGTCAGCCCGAGCGAGTTGACCTGCACGCCGTAGCGGAACCTCCGGAGCTTGGGATCGGTGACCCCGTACCGCTCGGTGCACACCCGCTCCCACAGACCGGTGAAGGCCCGCATCTTGCAGGTCTCCTCGACGAAGCGGACCCCGGCGTTGACGAAAAAGGAGATGCGGCCGACCACCGAGGGGAACTCATCGTCGGGTATCTGCCCGGAATCGCGTACCGCGTCGAGGACTCCGATGGCGGTGGCCAGCGCGTAGGCGACCTCCTGGGACGGGGTGGCCCCGGCCTCTTGGAGGTGATAGCTGCAGACGTTGATCGGGTTCCACTTGGGAACGTGACGCACCGTGTAGGCGATGGTGTCGACGGTCAGTCGGAGGCTGGGCAGCGGGGGGAAGATGTAGGTCCCCCGGGAGAGGTACTCCTTGACGATGTCGTTCTGCGTGGTTCCCGACAGCACGGCCGGGTCCACGCCATGGTCCTCGGCGTTGGCGATATAGAGGCCGAGCAGCCAGGCCGCGGTGGCGTTGATGGTCATCGACGTGTTCATCGAGTCGAC
>JBEKOI010000127.1:0-10630 GCA_049521915.1 Acidimicrobiales bacterium
CCACCGGCAGCAAGAAGTACGACCGTTTCTATATCTATCCCACTGCCAGCAACGAGACGACAGTGAACTCCAGTCTTCCAACCTGCGGAGGAACTGATCGCCATGGCCCAGGCTGCGCGGTTCTCCCTGCAATGTGTGGGCCGCCTATGTTATCGCCAGATCACCGTGGCGGGACTCCGCTCCGCTGCCGGTGGGGGAACCGATCCCGGTACAATCGCCTACAACAGTGTCCTTTCGGACTGGAAACCCTTCATGGCCCACTACGACGGCGGCCACCCGATCATCTTCATAGGCCACTCGCAGGGTTCTGTGATGATAATCAGGCTGCTTCGCGCCGAAGTCGAGCCGAACGCGGCAGTCCGTAAAGTCATGGTGGCGCCGATCATCGCCGGAGGGAATGTGACGGTGCCCACCGGTGAGACCGTGGGGGTGACCTTCAAACACCTTCCCCTTTGCACGTCGAGCCATCGGAGTGGCTGCATTGTCGCCTACTCATCCTTCCCTCCGGAGCCGCCATCAAACACCATGTTCGGGCTGCCCGGTCAAGGGATCAGCCTCAACTGGGGACAGGCGGCCACCACCGGCGTCCAGGTGGCCTGCGTGAACCCAGCAGATATATGCGGTGGGACCGCCGACATGTCGCCTTACTTCCCGATTGCTCAGGTGATCCCTATGCCCTCGGAGGTCAGGGGGTTGGCATCAATGAGTCGGGTTTCGAACGTGTCGGAGGGGGGACTTGAACCCCCACGCCCTTGCGGGCACTAGCCCCTCAAGCTAGCGCGTCTGCCTATTCCGCCACTCCGACGAAGTGGCTCCGGTTCGTTACCGGGGCGAGAGGCATGGTAGCGCGCTCCCAGCTCACCTCACGACAGAGCCCCCGCGGCCTTTCGCCCTCGTCTGGAGGGCCCGACGCGGCCGCCCATGACGGTCGCAGAGCCCGGGGTGACCGCTCCCCGCCTAGTGATTCGGTGGGCCCGGCTTCAAGAGGGTCCAGAGGGCCACGTTCCACATGATCCCGTCACCCGTGGCGTTGTACTGGACATTGGCCAGCTGCACCCCGTTGGCCATCAGGGCCGGCTCCTGAAACAGGGGCAGGGCCACCATCTGGTCCCACAATTGATCGTCGATCTGGGCATAGATGGCCCCGCCCGAAACCGGGTTGAGGGCCTCTGCAGCCTGGATGAACAGTTGGTCCACCTCGGGGTCGTCGAAATGGCTCCAGTTCTGGGTGCCGGTCGAGTCCGTCAGGCCCAACCCGTCCGAGTACCACGCAGCTGTCGTCGTCTCGAAGGGGCTGGCCGTACGGGTCACCAGGGCCATGTCGTAGGAGTTGGTGGCCGACGCCGCCTCCATGCCCTCTGTCCCATCCACGGGGAACGTCACCACGTCGAAACCGGCGTGGACGAGCTGCATGGTGATCTCCCCCGCCACCTGGTCGATCCACGGATCTCCGGACTCGACCGCCATCCGGACCAGCAACCGCTTCCCGGCACCGTCGACGTAGTCGCCCTCCAGGTCCTTGTGATATCCGAGGCTCTTCATCAGCCGATCGGTGGCGGCGAGATCCTCGGCGCCGTATTCGCCCGAGGCAGACGATTGGTTGTAGTTGGGTTGGGACGCCACCGCCAGGTGGTCCTGGTTGATCACCAGTGCCGGGTCGATGGGGCCGAACGTCTGTTGCAGGAGGCCGGTCCGGCTGATGGCATGGGCGATCGCCTCGCGGGCCACGGTCCGGAACGTCACCGCGGCATTGACGTTGAAGTCCAACTCGAGGAGATCGAGCGACGGCTTGACCTCGCTCTGCGTGTTCGGCAGCGAGGACACGGTTCCGAGCGAGCCGACGTCGAACCCGGTGGGTTGGGCCACGGTCTGGTTGTCATCGCTCAGTGCCCCGGTCCACGTGGCCTGATCCTGCGCCACGTGCACCGTCACCTTGTCCAGCACCGAGGGGACCCCCCACCATTTGGGATTGCGGACCAGGACGGCCGTGCGCTGCGATGAGACCGACTTCAACAGCAGCGGTCCGGCAGAGAGGTCGATGGCCGGATCGAACGTGTCGAATCCGTGGTTCCATCCCACCCGGGTGGCGATGTGGGCGGGCACCATGTCGCTGAACATCACCCGCCAGTCGGTGAACGGAGCGGAGAACACCACCGTCACGGTCTTGCCTCCATGGCTGGGGGTCACCGAGGAGACATCACGGTAGCCCAGCGTGGACGCGACCCGATCAGGTTGGCCGTCCACATCGAGGCCGTCCCCGCTCTGGGACTGCCAGGCGTAGATGAAGTCCGCGGCGCTGAACGGCACCCCGTCCGACCAGACGGCAGCAGGGTTGATCACGTACTCGATCGTCAGCGGCGACGTCGATTGGACCTCCACGCTCAACAGCAGCGCGCTGTTGACCACAGGCACCATCTTGGCGTTCATCACGTAGGCACTGGGCAGCACCGCGGACAGCAACGCCGGCGTGGTCGATGCCGCCCCGGCCGGCGTGTTGGGGTTGAACCCGTCCCAGGGCCGATCGAATTCGACGGTCGCCGCGCCCCCGGCCGCGGGGACCAGCGCCGATGTGTTCTGGTCGTCCAGGTGGCTGATGCGGTGGGAGCCCAGATGGTCCACGATGGCCACCAGTCCGATGATGACGATGATGACCAGAGGCAGCGTCCAACGTGCGCGCTGCTCGCGCCACAGCGCTGCAATGCGGGGTCGGCGCTCGACGGACTCGGCGCCGTGTTCGTTCACTGCAGGCGCAGGATGAGGATCAGGTTGGTGAAGGCGAAGATCACTGCGACGGTGACGGTGATCCGGTCGAGGTTCTTCTCGACCACCGTTGACCCTGCTGCGGCAGACCCGACGGAGCCTCCGAACATGTCGGAGAGTCCCCCGCCCTTGCCACTGTGCATCAGGATGAGGAAGATGAGCGCCAGTGACGCCAGTATCTGCAGGACGACGATGATTGCGGTCAGCATCTGCACTTCCTCTCTGGGCCTGTGACCGCTGAAGACGCTACCAAACTCACCGAACGGTCCGTGCCGCGGCCCTGATGATCGCGAGGAAGGCACCGGCGTCGAGGCTGGCCCCGCCCACCAGTGCGCCATCGACGTCCGGGCACCTGAGCAGGGCTTCGGTGTTGTCCTCGGTCACCGAGCCTCCGTACTGCACCCGGACCTGGCCCGCAGCCTCCAGGTCGGAGCACCGGCCCACGACCTCGCGGATCCACTGGCAGGCGTCCTGGGCGTCCTCGGGCGTGGACGCCTGGCCCGTGCCGATGGCCCACAGCGGCTCGTAGGCGATGACGACCCCCGGGACGGTGTCCTGGGGTACCCCGCTGAGTGCGGCCTCCACCTGGCCGGCCAGCCGGTCCTTGGTCACGCCCGCCTCCCGCTCTTCGATGGTCTCCCCCACGCAGCAGATGGGGGTCATGCCGTTCCGGAGCACCGCCTTGAGCTTGGCCGCCACGATCTCGTCCGTCTCGGCGAACATCCGGCGCCGTTCCGAATGACCCACGATCACATACTCGACGTGGAGCTTGGCCAGCATCAGGGGGCTCACCTCCCCGGTGAAGGCGCCCGCGTCCTCGATGGCGCAGTTCTGTGCCCCGAGGAAGACGGGGATGCCGTCCGGCTCGATGACCGACTGCACGGTGCGGATGTCGGTGAACGGAGGGTGGATGGAGATGTCCACGGGGCCGGCTTCGGACGGCTGGAGCCGCAGCCCGAGATCCCGCGCCGCGTGCAGGGCTTCGAGGTGGTCGAAGTTCATCTTCCAGTTGCCGCTGATCAGCGGCCGGCGAAGGGCGCTTCCCGTCACCGCGTCGGTTGGCGCTTCCCGGCACGACCCTTGGCCGGCGGTGCGTTGACCGCCCCCCGCAGCGCGGCCAGCCCGGGCAGATCGCCGTATTCGAGCAACTCGAGGGAGGCTCCCCCACCGGTGGAGATGAAGCTGATGTCTTCGCCCAGCCCGAGTTCGTAGACGGCGGCGACACTGTCTCCCCCGCCGACGATGGTGAAGCCGTCGCTGGCGGCCACGGCGCGGGCGATTCCCGCGGTGCCCGCATTGAACCGTGCGTCCTCGAAGACACCCATGGGCCCGTTCCACAGCACGGTCGCCGCCGTGCCGATCTGGGCGGCGAAGGACTCGACCGTGGCCGGTCCCATGTCGAGGCCCTGCCAGCCCGAGGGGATGTCGACCCCGACGATCCGGACCTCCCCGTCGGAGCAGTCACAGCCGAACTCGGCGCCCGGTTCGAGGGCCACGATGTCCGTGGGCAACAGGATGGGCTTGCCCGAGGCGAGCAGGGCGGCACAGTCGGCGATCCTGTCCTCGTCCACCAACGACTCGCCCACGTCGTGGCCGGCCGCAACCAGAAACGTGTAGGACATCCCCCCGCCCACGACGAGGGCGTCGACCCGTTCGAGCAGCGCGGCCAGCACGCCGAGCTTGTCGGCCACCTTGGCCCCGCCCACCACGGCGATGAAGGGCCGGTCCGGCTGCCCGAGCAGCCCGCCCAGCACTTCGACCTCGCGCTGCAGGAGGAAGCCGGCCGCGCTGGGGAGCCGAGCCGGCGGGCCGACCACCGAGGCGTGGCTCCGATGGGAGACACCGAAGGCATCGTTGACGTAGGCGTCGTGCCCGTTGATGAGCTTCTCGACGAACGTGGGGTCGTTGTGCTCCTCGCCCGGGTCGAACCGGAGGTTCTCGAGCAGCTCGACCTGCGGCGCCAGCCTGGCCAGCTCCTCGCGCACCGGTCCGAGGTCCCAGCGGGCATCCGGCGCCCCCTTGGGCCGGCCCAGGTGGGTGCAGGCGGTGACGCTGGCACCTTGCTCGATGAGGTAGTTCAACGTGGGCAGGGCGGCCCGGATCCGGAAATCGTCGGTCACCGAGAACGTGTCGTCGGCACAGGGCCGCAACGGCACGTTGAAGTCGACCCTGACCAGCACGTTGGCCCCGTCGAGATCGGGAAGGTCGCCGAGCAGGGGCAGGCCGTCCAGCAGCGGATTGTCAGCTTCTTCTCTCATCGCCCATCATCCCCTCGTCGCTCCCCCTACGCACCCGGTGCTCTCACGAGCCCGAGCGACCGACCACCAACGACAGATCGACCAACCGGTTGGCGTACCCCCACTCGTTGTCATACCAGCCTGCCACTTTGACCAGAGTGATTCCCGAAGCGGAGGGCATCACCATGGTCAACCCGGAGTCGAAGGTGCACGACGCCGGGTTGCCGACGATGTCCGAAGAGACGATGGGGTCCTCGGTGTAGTCGAGGACCTTGGCCATCGGACCAGAGGTGGCGGCGGCGGCGAAGGCCGCATTGACCTGGGCCACGGTGACCGACCCCGGGATCACGGCGGTGAAGTCGGTGATGGAGCCGTCGGGGACGGGCACCCGGAGGGCGCTGCCGTCCAACCGGCCCTTCATCGACTGGAGCACGAGGCCGGTGGCCCGAGCCGCCCCGGTCGAGGCGGGGATGATGTTGGTGGCCGCGGCCCTGGCCCGCCGCAGGTCCCGGTGCGGGAGATCGAGCAGGTTCTGGTCGTTGGTGAAGGCGTGCACCGTGGTCATCATCCCGCTCTCGACCCCGAAGGCATCGTCGAGGACCTTCACCATGGGGACGAAGCAGTTGGTGGTACACGAGGCGTTGGACACGACGAAGTCCTTGGCCGGATCGAACTCGGAGTCGTTCACCCCGACCACGAAGGTGGCGTCGACGTCGGTGGCCGGCGCGGACACGATGACCCGGGTGGCGCCCGCCTCCAGGTGGGCACCGGCCGAGTCCCGCGTGGTGAACAGGCCGGTGGACTCGATGACCACGTCGACGCCCAGCTCATCCCACGGCAGGGCTTTCGGGTCCCGTTCGGCCAGCACCGCGATCGGGCCCGTGTCCAACACGATGGACCCGTCGACCACCTCCACCGGGCCGCCGAACCGCCCGTGGGTGGAGTCGTAGCGGAGGAGGTGGGCCAGGGTGTCGGCGGAGGTGAGGTCGTTGACCGCCACCACCTCCAGATCCGCCCCCATGGACCGCGCCGCCCGAAGAAAATTGCGACCGATCCGCCCGAAGCCGTTGATGCCGATCCGTACGGTCATACCCGTGTACTCACCCTTCAAAGTTCATGCGGCCAACCCCACGCCGCTGTTCCCTGGTGCCCCGTTGAGAATAGGAAACCGCCAACCACGCTAGGGCATTCTGGTGGTTCAACGCATCATCCGAGCAGATCCGAGAGCACCGACGCCAGTTTGACGGGGTCGTGGGCCAGGCCGCTGGGCCGGGCCAGCGGGGTGTCCACCAGCTCCACCCGGGGGGTCCCGGGTGGCAGTCCCGAGGTGTCGCAGACGGCGATATCCACAGCGATTCCGTGCACGGCGAGGGCCTCGATGTGCATGCCGACGTCGAATCCCTCGGTTTCTGGGACCTGGGGCCGGAGGTTGCAGACGTAGATCTTGCGGGCCCGGGACCGCCTGATGCCCTCCCGGATGTCGGGGACGGCGATGGCGGCCAGGACGCTCGTGAACAGGGATCCGGGGCCGAGGATGATCTGGTCGGCCTCCTCCAGGGCGGCCAGGGCCTCCACCGGCGCCTTCGGGTCCGCAGGCACCAGGGAGACCGTCCGGATGTGGTCGGTGGCCATCACCGCCACCTGGCCGTCCACCTGGCCGCCGGCGCTCCTGGCCTTGAGGACCACCGGTTCGGTGGTGGCCGGCAGCACCCGGCCCCGGACGCCGAGCAGCCGGCAGGCCTCGTCGAGGGCGGCCACCGGGTCCCGGGCCCCCTCGATGAGGCCGACCAGGATGAGGTTGCCCAGGGAGTGGCCGGCCAGCTCCTCCTCTGCGAACCGGTACTCGAAGGCCCTGGCCAGCGGGGATCCCGGCTCGGCCAGGGCCACCAGGCACTTGCGCAGGTCTCCGGGGGGGATGATCTGGAGGAGCTCCCGCAGGCGCCCGGACGACCCGCCGTCGTCGGCCACCGACACCACCGCCGTGACCCGGCCGGTGTACCTGCGCACGGCCCGCAGGGTGGCGGCCAGACCGTGACCGCCACCGATGGCCACCACCCTGGGCTCGGTCATCGGTCGACGTCCCGGTGGAAGACCGTGGTGGGCATCCCGTGGTCGCCGAGACGGCGTGAGATCTCCTCGGCCAGGACGACGGACCGGTGCCGGCCACCGGTGCACCCCATGGCCACGGTCAGATAGGACTTCCCCTCCCTGATGTAGGACGGGATGAGCATGACCAGCAGGTCGTCGAGCTTGTCCAGGAATTCGATGGTCTCCGGGCGTCCCAGCACGAAGTCCCTGACCTCGTCGTCGAGGCCGCTGAGCCCGCGCAACGGCTCGTTCCAGTAGGGGTTGGGGAGGAACCTGCAGTCGAACATCAGATCGACGTCGAGGGGCACACCGTGCTTGAAGCCGAACGAGAGCACCGAGGTGCGCATGGTGCTGCCGGGGCCCTCGCCGCCGAACGCCTCCATCAGGCGCACCCGGAGCTGGTTGGTGTTGAGGTCGCCGGTGTCGATGACCAGGTCGGCACGGTCGCGCAGGCCCTTGAGGAGGAGGCGCTCGTCGGCGATGGAGTCGACCACCCCCCGGGCCGCCTGGGGATGGCGGCGGCGGGTGCCCTCGAACCGCCGGATGAGCACATCGTCGGCCGCATCCAGGAACAGGATCCGGACCCGGTTCCGGCCCGACTCGAGGGCGTCGACGGCGGGGAGCACATCGTCGAGGCCACCCCCGCCACGGCCCACGACGAAGGCCACCCGCTTCATCTGCGACCCGGTCGCGTCCACCAGGTCGGAGACCCTGGACATGAGGGCCGACGGCATGTTGTCGATCACGAACCAGCCGATGTCCTCGAGGGTGGCCGCCGCCGTCGATCGACCGGCGCCGGACATGCCGGTCACCACCAGATACTCACTCATCGGTCCACCTTTGCGTTGCGGTCGGCGGGTCCATCAGGGGTCATCGGTGTGTGCAGGCGGTCGAACACGGCCGCGCCCACCTCGGCCGGTAACCACGATAGGCCGAGAAGCTCGTCCTTGGATGCCTTGCGCAGCGCGGCCAGGCCCCCGAACTCGTCGATGAGCCGGGACCGGCGTTTCGGCCCCAGGCCGCCGACCTGGTCGAGGGCACCGGCGGTCATCCGCTTGCCGCGCAGGGTCCGGTGGTAGGAGATGGCGAAGCGGTGGGCCTCGTCCCGGAGCCGCTGGAGCAGATAGAGCCCGTCGGACTGCCGGGACAGGCGGATGGGCTCGGAGCTGCCGGGCCGGTAGATCTCCTCGAAGCTCTTGGCCAGGGCGGCGATCGGTATCCGTTCGGAGAGCCCCAGTGATTCCAGCACCCGGATGCCCACGTTGAGCTGGCCCAGCCCCCCGTCGAGGAGGAGCAGCTGCGGCGGATAGGCGAAGCGCCGCCGGGCCTGGCCCCGGTCCGACGCGGCGCCGGAGCCGTTGGCGCTCCCGCCGTCCACCTCGTCGTCGGCCAGGAGGGAGGTCAGCCGCCGGGTCAGCACTTCCTCCATGGCGGCATAGTCGTCGTTGCCGGGCACGGTGGCCACCCGGAAATGGCGGTAGTCGCTCTTCTTCGGCAGTCCGTCCTCGAAGACCACCATCGACCCCACGTAGTCGGTGCCCTGCAGGTGGCTCATGTCGTAGCACTCGATGCGGAGGGGGGCCACCGGGAGCTGCAGCTCCTGCTGCAGGGACTCGAGGGCCCGGGCCCGGCTGTTGTGGTCGGAGGTGCGGTGCAGGCGATGACGGATGAAGGCCTCGCCGGCGTTGTTCTCCACCGTCTGGAGCAGGGCCCGCTTCCGCCCCCTCACCGGCACCCGGAGGGCCACGGGCCCCCGGCGGCGGTCCTCGAGGTAGGCGGTCACGGCGTCGGCGTCGGCGGGCATGGTGGGAACCAGCACCTGTCGGGGGACCCCGGAGACCGGATCGGCGTACACGTCGACCAGGATCCGTTCCATGAGCTCGGCCGGCGTGAGGTCCTCGGCCTTGTCGACGAACAGGGCCGACCGCCCGACCACCTTGCCCGACCGCACGTGGAAGACCTGCACGGCCGCCTCCAGCTCGTCACCGGACAGGCCGAACACATCGAGGTCCTCGGGCCGCTCGAGCTCCATCTGGCGCACGGCGTCGGCTGCCCGCACCGCCTCGAGCTTGTCCCGGAGCACGGAGGCGCGTTCGAACTCGAGCGCGTCCGACGCCTGCTTCATGGTGGCGGCCAGGTCACGCTCGAGGGCGGCGGTGTCGCCGCCGAGGAACGAGATGAGGTCGGCCACCATGCGGTCGTAGTCGGCGTGGTCCACGGCGCCCACGCACGGCCCCGAGCACCGTTCGATGTGGAACATGAGGCAGGGCCGGCCCAGGCGCTGGTGCCGCTTCAACTTGGTATCCGAGCAGGTCCGGACCGGAAAGGAGCGCAGCAGCAGATCGAGGGTCTCGCGGATGGCCCCGGTGTTCGGGTAGGGGCCGAAGTAGCGGACCCCGGTGCGCTTGCGCCCCCGCACCACGGCCGGCCGGGGCCATTCGTCGTTGACGGTCAGGGCCAGCCAGGGGTAGCTCTTGTCGTCCTTGAGCCGCACGTTGTAGCGGGGCTGGAACTTCTGGATGAGGCTGTGCTCGAGGAAGAGCGCCTCGGACTCGCTGTCCACCACCACCCACTCGACATGGTCGGCCTGGCTGACCATCTGCGCCGTCCGGGGGCCGAGCCCGGCCGGGTCCTGGAAATACGAGCTCAGGCGCTGTCGGAGGGATTTGGCCTTGCCCACGTAGATCACCCGGCCGTGGGCGTCGATGAACTGGTAGGAGCCGGGGGCGTCGGGAATGGAGCCTGGAAGGGGTCGGGTCACCACCCCTCCAGTGTGCCGTGCGCGGGCCGCAACCGATCCACCGCGCAGCGGACAGGCCGACCGCCTACACTGGCATCAAGCCGGCCTGGTTTCCGGCGACATCTACCGCTCCGGGGCCGACAACCCCGCGGATGGGCGACCAGGCTGTCCCCGCCGGCCACAACCGGAGCGCCTCCCCAGGAGGTCATACGACATGCTCCGGCTACAGACTGCGCTCCCCGACCGCTATACGACGGCGGATCCCGATGAGCTCTGGCGATGGATCGGGGCGGCCAAGGCCGACCTCGGGTCCCGGGTGATCATCCTCGGTCACCACTACCAGCGCGACGAGGTGATGAGGTGGGCGGACGCCCGGGGCGACTCGTTCGGGCTGTCCCGCATCGCCGCCGACCAGTCGGAGGCCGAATTCGTCGTCTTCTGCGGGGTCCACTTCATGGCCGAATCGGCCGACATCCTCACCGGCCCCCACCAGCAGGTCATCCTGCCCGACCTCAACGCCGGCTGCTCCATGGCCGACATGGCCGACATCGACTCGGTGGAGGAGGCGTGGGACTCCCTGGCCGCGGTGACCGACATCGATCGTGTGGTCCCGGTCACCTACATGAACTCGGCGGCCTCGCTGAAGGCCTTCGTCGGTGCCCACGGTGGCCTGGTGTGCACGTCGTCGAACGCCCGGGCCGTGCTCAGCTGGGCCCTCGGGCCCGATGACCGTGGGCAAACACGGGGGGACCAGGTCCTGTTCTTCCCCGATCAGCACCTCGGCCGCAACACCGGCTTCGAGCTC
>JBEKOI010000128.1:0-10628 GCA_049521915.1 Acidimicrobiales bacterium
CTGGGGCTTCATCTTCGAGGACCACCACAGGTAGTAGGAGCCGGGGAACAGCCCGAGCAACGCCGAGCCGATCAACATCAGGAATCCGCCGTCCTCGTAGCTGGTGAACCAGTAGACGAGGCCGATGACGGCGAAGAACACGCCGATGCCGGCGAGGAACAATCCGTAGACCTTCACGAACTCGCCCCTACCTTCTCGCTCTCGTGCGACGGGTCACCCGAGGGCTTGGTGGGCTTCCCGGTGTGAATCGTCCGGTGTTCGGGATGGTTGTAGTCCCAGGTGGGCCTCTCCGAACGGATCGGAGGCAGCTGTGTGTAGTTGTGATGTGGAGGCGGCGAGGTGGTGAACCACTCGAGGGCATGACCGTCCCAGGGGTTGTCACCGGCCGGGATCGGGTTCCGCCAGGACACCCACAGGTTCACGAGGAAGAACAGGAACGACACCCCGATGATGAATGCTCCCACCGTCGAGATCACATTGAGTGTCGTCCAACCGTTGGAGGGAAGGTAGGCGGCCACCCGTCGCGGCATGCCATCGAGGCCCACGACGTACTGGGGCATGAAGGTGACCCAGAACCCGATGAACAGCCCCCAGAAGTGGAGCTTGCCCAAGCCCTCCCGCAGCATGCGCCCGAACATCTTCGGGTACCAGAAGTAGAACCCGGCGAACCCGGCGAAGACGGCTGTCCCGATGAGGACCTGATGGAAGTGGGCGACCACGAAGTAGGTGTCGTGGGTCATGAAGTCGACGGGGGGCGATGCCAGCAGCACACCGGTCACCCCGCCCATGAGGAAGGCGAACAGGAACCCGACCGAGAACAGCATCGGGGTCTGGAAGCTCAGCTGGCCGCCCCACATGGTCCCGATCCAGTTGAAGAACTTGATCCCGGTGGGGATGGCGATCATGTAGGAGAGCAGCGAGAAGAACGGCAGGAGGACCACGCCGGTCGTGAACATGTGGTGGGCCCACACCCCGGTGGAGAGGGCGGCGATGGACATGGTGGCGAAGACCATGCCCTTGTACCCGAACAACGGCTTGCGTGAGAACACCGGGATGATGTCGGTGACCATCCCGAAGTAGGGCAAGGCCAGGATGTACACCTCGGGATGTCCGAAGAACCAGAACAGGTTCTGCCAGAGCACCGGCACGCCGCCGCCCTGGACGGTGAAGATATGGGTGCCGAAATGGCGGTCGCAGAACAGGAGGACCACCGCACCGAACAGCACCGGGAAGGCGATGAGGATGAGGATGGCGGTGACGAGCATGTTCCACGAGAAGATGGGCACGCGGAACATGGTCATGCCCGGGGCCCGCAGGTAGAAGATGGTCGCGCACAGGTTGACGCCGGTGAAGATGGCGGAGAAGCCGGTGAGGGCGAGGGCCATCAGCCACAGGTCGGCCCCGGCGCCGGGGGAGTTGGTGGCATTGGACAAGGGCGCATACGCGACCCAGCCGAAACTGGCCGCGCCGCCGGCGACCAGGAACCCGGACATCATGGTGATCGAGCCACCCAGGTACAGCCAGTAGGAGAGGGCGTTGAGGCGGGGGAAGGCCATGTCCGGGGCGCCGACCTGCAGGGGCACGATGTAGTTGGCCAGACCACCGAAGGCGAAGGGCCCGGCGAACAGGTAGAGCATGAGGCTGCCATGCATGGTGAACAGCTCGTTGTACGTCTGGAAGCTGACGATGGAGGCGGTCGGGGTGGACAGCTGCGCCCTGATGACCAGGGCCATGATGCCGGCGATGAAGAAGAGCACCAGTGAGGTGATCATGTAGCTCTTGCCGATCACTTTGTGATCGGTGGAGGTCAGCCAGTTGATGAGTCCCGTCGGGCCCTCGTGGTGGGCGTGATCGCTCTCCCCGTGGTGGACGCCGGGCGCGTGGCCGTCCGGTCCGCCCGGCTGCTCCGGTTCGATCAGATCAGGAGGTTCAACCGTTGTCGTCATTGATCTCCCTTTGCCTGCGAGGGTGTGTTGTAGCCACTTCCGTTGGTGATGTGGGTGTCGATGGGCGGATTGTCCTGCGCAGAGGAACCCGACCGCGACAGGGTGTGCCCGCTGGCTGTCTCGCTCTTGGCCCATCGGGCGAACGCCGCCGGGCTGACCGCCCGCACCGTGAACAGCATCTCGGAGTGGTAGAGGCCGCAGATCTGGGTGCACTGGCCGTTGTAGGTACCGGGGTTGATCACGTTGAGGTCGAAGTAGTTGCGCACTCCGGGGAGGGCATAGCGGCTGAAGTTGAAGTCCCGCACGTAGAAGCCGTGGATGACGTCGTCCGACACCAGTTCGATCTGTACGGTCTGGCCCACCGGGACCACCATCTGCGGTCCGTGGTTGCCGGGTCCGTTGGTCGTCTCGCCGGCCACGCCCACGTTGAGGTCGGGATAGTCGAACCGCCAGCCCCACTGGAATGCGGTCACTTTGATTTCGACCACCGGTTTTCCGGTGGAGGTGAAGGTGGCGTTGACCGGTTGGACGGCGTCGACGTTGTTCTCGGTGAGCACGGTGAAGGCGAACAGGAATCCGACGATGACCACCGGGATCGCGGTGTAGAGGATTTCGATGGGGACGTTCTCGTGGAACTGCCGCGGCATCTCGTCGGAGCGCCTCCGGTAGCGGATGATGGTCCACAGGATCAGCAGGCCAACCGCACCGCCGACGATGATGCCCGTGGTCATCATGCCCGAGTAGAGCTTGAAGGTCTCCTGCCCCTGCTTGGTGGCACCTCTGCTGGCGCCGTAGGTCGGATAGGCGTTGCACCCGGCCAGCACCAAGGGTGCCCCGATGGCCAGCAATGCGCCCCGGCGCCGCCACCGACGACCCCGTCCGGGTCGCCCGGGAGGCACGGGAGCGGGGCTCGACCCCGGCTCGCCGACGGGTCCTGACACGGTCGATTCGGCACCGCGCTGCGGGAGTGGAGAGCCGGTTGTGAATGCGTTCACGGCGATGACACTAGTGGGCACGGGAGCAGAATTAGAAGTTGAGCGGCAGCCTCCCTTGAGCCGAGCAAATTCCCAGTTCAGGAAGGTGCCATCCAGGCCCGATGGGCGATGGTCACGGTGAGCGGTCGCCGCTGTCGTTCCCCGACTCGCGCGCAGCCCACGAAAACACCCCGTGGGCCATGGTCGAAGAAGCGGAATCGGCCCGTCGGGTGAACACCGTGCGCCGGACGAGCTGCACCCCTGGGTCGTCGGGCGCGGCCAGCCAGGCCAGCTCAGCCAGGTGCCCGGCCAGGCGCAGGGCGGCATCGTCGGGGCCGGGACCAGGGCTGTTGCTCCCTGCGGGGCCCGGCGCGTGCTCGTTCCCGCCTGCGAGGGCCAGGGCCCGGTCGGCCAGCACCCCGGCTCCTCCGGCCAGATCGGCCAGCTCGACGGCGAGCGAGCGCTCAGGAGCCGGCTTGAGCGTGGCCGGGTTGCCGTCCCACCACCCGCCGTACAGGCGCCACACGGTCCGAACGATGAACTCGGGCTCGTCGTAGACCGGTTTGAGGTAGGGCCGTTCCATCAGCCTGGCCGGGGGGACGACGGTGTGGATGACCTCGTCGAGGCGGGCACCGCCGTTCATGAGGGCCAGCGTCTGCTCCACCAGTGACTCGAGGAGCTCCGCGGTGTCGGTCAGGGCCTGACGAACCCGGTCGGACCCGACCACGGGGTAGCCGTGTCCGGGGAGGAGCACCTCGGGACCGCCTCCGGGGGAGTCGAAGAGCGCGAGCATGCGGCGCAGGGCATCCGCCCACTCGGCCGGGTAGCGCTGGACCTTCTGGGGATTGCCGGCATTGGGGGACGCCCAGATGAACAGATCTCCGCAACACAGGACCCGGGACTCGGGAAACCACGTCCAGGTGTGATCGTCGGTCTCCCCTCTGGCGTGATGGAGTTCCACCCGCTTCCCCCCGATGTCGAGATCGAGCCGGTCGGCGTAGGTGCGATCGGGATAGCGGTAGTCGGTGGGCCATTCCAGCGAGTCGATGTTGAACTGCCGACGATTGATGATGCCGTTGTACCCGGCAGTCAGGATGTAGCGGTCGAAGCGGGCGGGCAGCGCTTCGTGAGCCACCACGACCGGTTCGGGCCATCCGGCCCCGGTGGATTCCGCCGCCCACACCGGCACCCCGAAGACATGATCGATGTGCCCGTGGGAGTAGATCGCGGTGTTGAGACGATCCTGAGACCAGGTGCGGATGGTGCGGTGAACATCGGCCGCGGTGAGGGCACTCCCGGTATCCACCAGCAGGAGACCGTCGGCGGTGCTCACAGCCGACACATTGGCGAATGAGGGGACGAAGGCCACCCCGTCGGCCACTTCGGCGAGTCCGGTCGACGGTCGCAGGGGGTGGAACTCCGATGTGGAGATCTCCCCGTTCCAGAGCCTCTCGGCTATCGCCAACACGTCATGGGCGTCGGGCAATGACGGTCCCCCTTTCGCCCCGGGTGAAATCTAGCCCCGGCCGGCGGCTCCCCTGCCTGTCATGGCGGAGTGTCGGCGTCGCACGGGGGTCCGGCCGGACGCACCAGCTCGTCGGGCAGGATGCAGCCGGTCTGGCGGGATGCAGCGGCCCGGTCCGTCAGTCCGATCAGCGGGCGGAGTCGTCGGGAGGCATGAGCCGGGAGGACACCCGCCCGGCCAACTTGCCGATCTCCCTGATGGTGCGCTTGACCTGCACCTCAGCCTCGGGCCGGTAATTGCTCACGACCTGTTTTCCGGAGGCGACTGCTGCACCGCTCGCCCGGCCCGCCCACCGGGCCGCGGCTCCGGGGGTGGTCGGAGCTGTCGTTGGGCGGCCACTGCTCGAGCCGGGGCCCCTATCCGTGCCCGTCCCCGCACCCGTGCCCGCGCCCGTCCCCGCGCCTCCACCAATGCCGCCGTCTCCGACCCCTGCGTCAATGACGGTCGCCGTCGTGTCGATCACCGGGGAACCGTGAGGCGCGCCCGGACGGACGGCCCGGTGCGCATCGCCGGTCCGGGTCAGGGTGGCCACGCGGAACAGGCCGACGGCTCCGAATTCGACCACGATGATTCCTGCGATGTCTGGACGAAGGGCGGGCATGAAGGGAGCCAGCGCGATGACGGCGGACAGCGCCATGGCGAGGAACAGATGGAGTCGTTGGCCGCAGATCCGGAAGATCCCGAGCGGACCCTGTGCCGTCACGGCCAATGCGAACAGGGCGATGGCGCTTCCGACCAGCAGGCCGCCGTTGGCGACGTGGACGGAGATGTCCGCGAATATCAGGGCCACCACGACCTCGGTGGCCTGGATGCCCCAGAACGGCAGCCACCGCCGCCCCTGGGTTCGGCCACCGACCGGGGCCAGTGGCTCCGGACCGATCCCCTCGCTCATCGGCTTGGCACCGGAGGGATCAGGAAGTGGGGCCCGAGGAGCCGTCGCCGTTCGACTCGACGGGGGTCGAGGTCTGGACCGGAGGCGTGATGGCGGCTGGAGGTGTGGCTTGGGCCACCGAATTGGTCCCCCCGGACTTGGTGCCGGCCCCATCGTCGGATCCGCCTTCTTCGAGACCCTTCTTGAACTCCTTCTGGGCCGAACCCAGGGACCGGGCCAACTTGGGGATCTGCGTGGAGCCGAACAAGACCAGTGCAACAACAATCAAGACGATGATGCCTTGTTCGCCGAAGAGGTCGGCTGGCGGGCTGAAATGCATGACGGTGTCTCCCTTGTTGGATGCGAGTACCAGGTTAGACCTGTCCGGTCCGCGTCGCTGCGCAGCAGCTACCGGGGTGTTCGGCGCCGCAACGGCGGCCGGACGAGCGCGTCATCCGGCCAGGAACACCCCCAGGCAGAGGGCGGCTACCGAGGCCAAGGCCCCGACCGCGCCCCAGATGGCCGTTCCCCGCTTCGTCGCGGCCCGCTGGTGGAGGAACACTGCCACTCCGGCGACGACAACCACCACGATCTTGATGATGAGGACGGTTTTCCAGGCTGACGATGCATCCTTGACCGTCAGGGCACTGATGTTCCAGAACCCGGTGATCACCAGCACGGCATAGGCCGGCCACAGAAGCCGTCCGAGAGCCTGGCCCACCTTCTTCGGTGCGTCCTCCCCGAACGAGCGGACGGTGGGGAGCAGGCCGACCACGGTGAACTGCCCGCCCACCCAGATCGTGGCCGCCAGTACGTGCAGGATGAGGCGGAAGCCGCCGATCCCGTCCGAGAGGGAAGGCGCAGTACTGGCGACATGGGTCACGCTGCCGGCAATGTTCATGTCTGTTCCCGTCGATTCTGGTGTCGGCGTGTCTCGCCGGCCCGTTGTATCCGGCCCTCTCCGGCCCTGGCCCTCCCCGGCCCGTCAGCCCTGGCCCTCCCCGGGCCGTCAGCCCCGGCCCGTCGTATCCGGCCGGCCCCGGGCCGTCAGCCCCGCCGGCCTACTTGCCCGACCAGTTGGGCTTGCGCTTCTCGGCGAAGGCGATCGGACCCTCCCTGGCGTCGGCCGATCCGAACACCTCGGGCACGGCGGCGTTGTTGATGCCCCATCCGTCGGCGTCGGGCAACTCACCCGCCTCCTTCATGACCCGCTTCGAGGTGCGCACAGCCAAAGGAGCGTTGTCGGCGATCGTTGTGGCCAGCGCCATGGCCTCTTCCATCAGTTTGTCCGCCGGCACGACCCGGTTGATCAGTCCCAATTCGAGAGCGCGCCGCGCGTCGATCGGGTCACCGGTCAGGGCCAGTTCGAGGGCGATGGCCGGGGGGATCCGCTTCGGCAGGCGGATCAGACCTCCCGCCGCGGCCATGAGTCCGCGCTTGACCTCGGGGATCCCGAACTTGGCCTCCTCGACGGCCACCACCAGGTCACATGAGAGCATGATCTCGCACCCGCCCGCCAGTGCCGACCCGTTGACGGCGGCGATGAGTGGCTTGGGGAAGTCGCGCTGGGCGATGCCACCGAACCCACCCTTGGCCCCCATGATGTCCGCGGCCTCGCCGGCCGTGAACGCCTTGAGGTCCATGCCCGCGCTGAAGGCCTTGTCCCCGGCGCCGGTGACGATGACCACCCAGCAGTCGTCGTCGGCCTCGAGCTCGTCGAATGCGGCGGCGAAGGCCAGCGAGACCGCCCCGTTGATGGCGTTCCGGGCCTCGGGCCGGTTGATGGTGAGGATCTCGACATGACCCCGTCGCTCGCGTTCTAGTTCGGACATGGCGGGTCTCCCGTGCTCGCTCAACCTGTGGCCAGACGGTAGCGCGCCTCGCCGGGCTCGACGACGATTGGGGATCCGACGAGCCCGGGGATGTCCATATGGCCCAGCGTGGCGGTGACCTCGTCGTCCGCCGGGGCGAGGGCCATGTGGCGACCGTCGGGGAGACGGGCCAGCAGCGGCGCTCCGGTCGGCGCGCCCTGGTGGTCCCTGATCACCGTGGCGGCGATGACGGTAGCCGGGGTCGGCTCGGCCACTTCGAGGGCCACCTCCACGGCGGTGGCGTCGATCTGGGATTGGGCCGTTGTGGTGTCACCCTGGTGGAATCCCGCCGGCGGGGGAGCCGTTCCGTAGACCCCGATGGAGTGCTTGGTGACGAACCACCCGAGCCCGGTGGTCAGTCCCAGGCGGACCCCTGAGCTCCCGCCACCCCGGCCACCCCCGCCACTCCCGCCACCCCGGCCACCCCGGCCACCCCGGCCACTCCCGCCACCCCCGCCACCCCGGCGAGGCGCCGACGCAGGATCTCGCAGGATGTCGGTCACGGTGGCGATACTGTGGGTGGTGTAGTTGTTGCCCGGTCCGCCGAAGTAGGGAAGACCGCCGGTGACCGTGAGTCCTCGCGAGTCGTCCAACGCGATCCCGAGTGCGGCTGCGGCCAGCTCGACGGCCGAGGGGAAACACGAATAGATGTCGAGGACCTCGATGTCGTCGATCCCGACGCCGCCCGCCCCGATCCCGACGCCGCCCGCCCCGCCGCCGATCCCGACGCCGCCCCCGCGACCGGCTGCCGACGTCGCGGCCGCCAGCGCAGCCCTCCCCGCCGCGGCGATGGCGGGCGAACGACCCGGATCGGGTCGGGCCGTCGGGAACCGGACGTCCGTGATGTCGGCCCCCGACCAGACGAAGACGGCCCGATCGGCCACCCCGGCCCGACGGGCTTCGGCCAGGGAGCAGACCAGGAGGGCTGCCCCTTGGTCGGAGCCGAGGTAGGCGCACATCCACTTGGTGTAGGGGTCGCAGACGAGGCGATTGTCGGCGGACGGGGTGGCGATGGCCGTCGCGGTTCGGGCCTGGTGGAACCAGGCGTAGGGATTGGCTGCGGCCACCTCGGTGAAGGGGGCCAGCAGCTCCCCCATGACCCGACGGTGCCCGGCGGCGTCGTGTCCGGCCCGCGCCGCCACCACGCTCTCGAACAGGGGGTAGACGTGCACGGGCAGGAGCAGCCCGATGGCGGCCTCTGCCGGACCGATCCCTGGGAGGTCATCGCCCACCACCGGATCCGGTGGGAGTTGGGTCCGACCCACCTCCGGGGGCATCCCCGCCGCCCGCCGGGCCCGGGACGACCGGATGGCCTCGGCGCCCGCGATCAAGGTGACCGAGAGGGCGCCTTCGGCGATGGCGCCGGCGGCCCGGTTGACCAGCCACTGCGGGCTGTTGCCCCCGATGGTCGTCACCTCGCAGGCGTTGGGGCGGGCGCCGATCCGCTCGCCCAATTCGGTGGCCGGGGCCGGTCCGGAGCGGGACAGGATGTCCACCACCGACAGGCGGTCGATCCTGTCCCGGAGGGCCGGAGCCGCGGCCAGCGCCTCTTCGGCCGCCCGGACCATCAGATCGACGGGCGTCACCAGTTCGGTGCGCTCGATGGACTGGCCCGACGCCACGACCACCGGAATGCGCTCGGGGTCGTAGGCGGTGGCGTTCATCGGAGGAGGTGGATTTGCCCGGCTCGGGGTGCAAGCTACCATCGCCATCCGTCAGGCACCGTCCGGATCGGGTGAGCCGCCGGGCGCCGGGTGGCTCGCTCCGCAGTGACGCACCACTGGATGAACCGCACTGGGAAAGGTGGGGACGTTGTCCTCGATTGGTCAGCCACCGACGAGCGACGGCCCCGCCGTCGGCGGATCCACCCAGCCCTTCCTCTTCGGGGTGGCCACGGCGGGATTCCAGATCGAGGGCGGTTACAACGGTCCGGGCCAGGTGGCCAACAATTGGCTGGCCTGGGAGCAGGTGGGCCGGGTCGAGCCGTCGGGCAACGGCGTCGGCTTCTGGGACCGGCCGGAGGAGGCACTTGACCGTGCCGCCGGCCTGGGCTGCAACAGCTTCCGGTTGAGCGTGGAGTGGGCCCGGGTGGTCCCTGACCCCGACGGTGTGGACGGCGCCGCCCTGGAGCGGTACGCCTCCATCGTCCGGGCCTGCCTCGACCGCGGCCTCGAGCCGTTGGTCACCCTGCACCACTTCACCCATCCGGCGTGGCTGGGCGAGGACTTCTGGCTGCGGCCGGACGCCTCCCACCGGTACCGGGCCTGGGTGGAAGTGGCCGTCGAGGCACTGGCGCCCATGGTGCGTCACTGGGTCACCATCAACGAGATCAACGTCCTGGCCGTCGGGACCTGGTCGCTCGGGATGTTCCCGCCGGGGCGCCGGTTGGCTCTCGGGGATGTGGCCATCGCCGAGGACAACCTCCTCGCCGCCCATGTGGCCGGCTACGAAGTCATCCATCGGGCCCGGCCCGACGCCGTCGTCACCACCAACAACTCGTGCATGAGCATCTACGAGTACGACCGGCTGCTCGTCGATGTGCTGCTGGCCCGCAGCATGGGGGTCGAACAGGACGAGGTCGGTGACTGGCTGGCCGAGCGCCGCGGCGAGCACGACCGTGCCTTCCCGCCCGTGGGCGGGGTCGAGCGCCTGCTCCGCCGGTTCAGCGCGGCGATGTCGCCCTACGGGGCCGGCCGGGGGGGCGCCAGCCCCCGGTCCGGGTTCCCCCAGACCGGTCCTCCCGGAGCCGGCTCCCCTGGGACCGGTTCCCCCCGAACCGGAAGGCTGGTGCACGGCCTGCCCAACCGGGCGGTGAAGGCGGTCTACGAGAGCCCGCACGAGCGGACGCTCGACGCCATCGGCCTCGACTACTACGAGCCGGTGGCCTCCCGTCACTTCCGGCTGCCCGGGCGGCGGACGTCCGGCGGCCGCAACACGTCCCCGACCCGGGAACTGTGGGACGACGCGCCCGACCCGGCCGGGCTCACCCGCTGGCTCAGGGCCCAGGCCGCCCTCACCCCGGGGCTCCCCTTCTGGGTGGTGGAGAACGGAATGTGCAACCGGGTCACCCGGGGGCGGTCGTATCCCCGCCCGGACGGATGGGACCGTCCGCGCTACCTGCGGGAGAACATCGCCGCGGTGATGGCGGCGGTCGACGCGGGCGTCCCGGTCCAGGGGTACTGGCACTGGTCGCTGGTCGACAATTACGAATGGGGATCGTACGAGCCCCGATTCGGGATCTACGGGGTCGACCGCCACCACGGCGAGCACGGCATGGAATGGTTGGACACCGACTCGCTCGGGGACGACGCCGCCGGCGCCTACCGCCGGATCATCGCCGGCCTGCGGGCGGGAGACCGGTCGGTGCTCGGCGAGGGCTGAGCGGACCGCTTCGTAGGCTGTGTCGCCGGTGTCGGTGCCGTGTCGTCGTCCGTGTCGGTC
>JBEKOI010000129.1:0-10566 GCA_049521915.1 Acidimicrobiales bacterium
GCCCCTCGGCGCCATCGGGAAGCCCGGCCGGCTGCTCGTTGGATTCGGCCAGTGCTGCGTTCTGGGCGGCGAGGTGTTCACGGATCCGCTCGTCGATTTCGGCCATCAGCTGCGGGTTCTCGGTCAGGAAGGTCTTGACGTTCTCCCGACCCTGGCCCAGCTGCTCGCCCTCGTAGGTGAACCAGGCGCCGGACTTCTTGATGAACCCGAGCTCGACCCCGACGTCGAGGAGCGATCCCTCGCGGCTGATGCCCCTGCCGAACGTGATGTCGAATTCCGCCTGCTTGAAGGGCGGGGAGCACTTGTTCTTGACCACCTTCACCCGGGTCCGGTTGCCAACCTGGTCGGCGCCGTCCTTGATGGTCTCGATACGGCGGATGTCCAGACGGATGGACGAGTAGAACTTGAGGGCCCGACCCCCCGGGGTGACCTCGGGCGATCCGTACATGACGCCGATCTTCTCCCTGAGCTGGTTGATGAAGATGGCGATGGTCCGCGACTTCGACAGGGTCCCGGTCAGCTTGCGCAAGGCCTGGGACATCAGGCGGGCCTGGAGGCCGACGTGGGAGTCCCCCATCTCCCCCTCGATCTCCGCCCGGGGGGTCAACGCGGCCACCGAGTCGATGACCAGCACGTCGAGGGCTCCCGACCGGATCAGCATGTCGGAGATCTCCAATGCCTGCTCGCCGGTGTCCGGCTGGGAGATGAGCAGGTCGTCGATGTTGACACCGATCGCCTTGGCGTAGACGGGGTCCATGGCGTGCTCGGCGTCCACGTAGGCGCAGATGCCACCGTTGCGTTGGGCCTCGGCCACCACATGCATGGCCAGGGTCGACTTCCCCGACGACTCGGGACCGAAGATCTCCACGATGCGACCACGCGGGAGGCCGCCGATGCCGAGGGCGAGGTCGAGAGCCAGCGCCCCGGTGGGGATGGCTTCGATGTTCATGTGGAGGTTCTCGCCCATCCGCATGATGGACCCCTTGCCGAATTGCTTCTCGATCTGGCCCAGGGCCATGTCCAGTGCCTTGTCACGTTCCATGTCTTCTTCTCTCCTCGATGTTGTTGCTCACTTGACCGTGCCGACCCTACGGAGAAGGTGTGACACGTGACTGGTGGCCCGGGTAGACGCCCGGGGCCGAGCTACGTGGACTGCAACGACGCCATCACTCTAGACCCGAACGCATGTTCGATGGCGGACCCCGCCGCCAGGTCGGGGATCCGGGACGACCGGCTCCGGGCCGGACGGAGTCGGCAGTGAAAACGGCCGGGAAGGTGGCGCCCATACAACCCATTTCGACCGGCCCGGAGTAGCCTCGCCCTGCAATGCCTGATGAGAAACCGCCATCCGGACCCGCACCGGAGGGCACCCCCGGCCCCGATCCGAACCCCTCCGCCAGCCACGGATCCCCGGGGACCAGGGGACCGTCAGGTCAGGCGGGTTCCGACCTGACGGGGATGACCCCGTCCGTCCCCGGGGCGGGCTCCGGGCGCGGCACCGGTGCCGACGCCGCCGCCGCTGCACCGCCCGTCTATTCCCGACAGGAGCTCCGCACCATGTCGAAGGAGAACGGCCCGTCACGGACCCGGTGGTACGTGCTCGCCGGGGTGGCGGTGGTGCTGGTCGGGGTGGTGGCCGCCTACGTGGCCACCCGGGGCGACAACAACACGGCGAACAAGGCGGCCGCGGCGGCGGCCACCACCGTTCCGCCCGGGCATGTCGCCACCTGTCCGCTGACCGGGGCACCGGCCCCGGGAGGAGTCGTGCCCGCCCGCCCCGCGCTGGGCGTCAAGATCGGCAACTATCCCGGTGACCGGCCTTCGGCCGGTCTCAACCAGGCCGACATCGTGTTCGAGGAACCCGTCGAGGGTGCCATCACCCGCCTGCTGGCCGTCTTCCAATGCCGCGGCGCGGCGCTGGTCGGCGACCTGCGGTCGGCCCGCGAGCCTGACGTGGGCATCCTCTCCCAGCTGTCCGGCCCGCTGTTCGTCCACGCCGGCGGGATCGACCCGGTCATCGCCCTGCTGGCTGCCGCGCCCCTCACCGACGACAACCTCTATACCGGTGACCGCGGTTCGGCCATCATCCAGGAGCCGGGTCGGGTGGCACCGTATGCCACCTTCGTCAACACCGCCTCGTTGTGGGCGTTCAACCCGTCGGACAACAAGCCCCCGGCCCCCATCTTCAACTACACCAGCGCCCTGCCTCCGGGCTCGGTGGCCGGCTCGGGGGCCAGCGTCCACATCCCGTTCTCCTCGACCTCCGACGTGACCTGGAAGTGGAACCCGGCCGCCGGCTACCAGCGGTACTACTCCGGAGCGCCGGACATCTTGGTCGACGGGACCCGGACGACGGCTGCCAACGTCGTCATCATGACGGTCCAGACCTCCAACGGCCCCTGGGTGGAGAACTCGGAGGGCGGCCTCGAGGTCCAGGTGACCTCCATCGGGTCGGGGCCGCTGCTGGTCATGCGCGACGACGCGGCCATCGCCGGCACCTGGAGCCGGTCCAGCCCCACCCAACCGGCCACCCTCACCGCCGCCAACGGGAAGCCGATCACGTTGCAGCCCGGCAACACGTGGGTGGAGCTGGTGCCGAGCGGCATCCCGGTGACACCCTCGGCCGCCGCAGCCGGGTAGGCGCCACCACCGCTCCGCAGCGCTAGTCGGGTGACGGAGCTCCGAGGGTCCGTCGCAACAGATCGAGCGCGGCGATGGTCGCGTACTGACGGACCCGGTCGCGATCACCGGGCACGTTGAACCCGAACGACTCGGTGGGGCGTCCGGGCCGGGCCAGGCCCACGAACACCGTCCCCGGTGGTCGGCCGTCCTGGGGATCGGGACCGGCCACCCCGGTGATGGACAGCCCGACATCGGACTCGAGCACCTTGCGGGCACCCTCGGCCATGGCCCGGGCCGCATCTTCGGATACGACCGGGCCCTCCGGCACACCGAGGACGGTGAACTTGACCTCAGAGGCGTAGGAGACGACGGAACCACGGAACCACCGGCTGGCCCCGGGTACGTTGACCAGGCGCGAGGAAGCCAGTCCACCGGTCAGGGACTCGGCCAACCCGAGGGTCAGCCCGCCGGCCGTGACCACCCGGGCCACCGCATCCTCGATGGCCTCCTCGTCCACGCCGAACACCACATCTCCTGCCGCCGCGGTGAGAACCCGCCTCACCTCGGCCTCCTCGGCATCGAGCAGGGCCGAGGCCGCCTCGTCATCGTCGGCCCGCACCGTGACCCGGACCTTGATCCCCTCGATCCCGCTGGCCAGGAAGGCGATGGTGGCCGTCCGGCCTGCAGCCTCCGGGCCGGTCGGGCCGTCCAGCTGTTCGATGTGCCCGGCCAGGGCCTCGGCCAGACCGGACTCACTCATGCCCCACGTCCGTATCACCCGGCTGGCGATGACCCCGACGGTCTCGCCCTGTTCCTCCATCCGCCGGCGCAGATCGGGGATGATCCCCCGTTCGAACATGTCCGACATCTCGTAGGGAACGCCGGGTACGGCGTAGATGACCTTGTGCCCCACCGGGCAGATGAGCCCGGGAGCGGTCCCTTTGGTCTGCGGGATGATGGTGGCCCCTTCGGGCACGTCGGCCTGGCGGAGATTGGAGTCCGGCATCTCCCTCCCCCGGGTGGAGAACATGGTGCGGATCATCTCCACCACTTCCGGGTCCCGTCGCAGGGGGACGTTCATCACCTCGGCGATGGCGTCGCGGGTGATGTCGTCGTGGGTCGGTCCCAGCCCTCCGCACGCGATCACCCCGTCGCTGCGGGCCAACGCCGTCCGGAAAGCCAGGACGATGCGCTCGTGGTTGTCGCCCACGGCCTGGTGGAACTGGCTGGTGACCCCGGCGGCGGCCAGGTGCTCGCCCATCCACCGCGAGTTGGTGTCGGTGATCTGACCCAGAAGCAGTTCGGTGCCCACGGCCACGATCTCGATGCGCATAGCGGTCAGGCGGCCGAGCTCGTGCCGTCGGCCGTGCCCACTCCCGGTCCGGCCATCCGGGCCCCGCCCCCCGGGTCGGCTCGCCGGCCGTCGAGGTAGTACTGGCCACCGGTGAACACCGTCATGGCCGTGGCCACCCAGATGGCGGCGGACAGGACGCCCTGATGGGTGGCCAGGGGCGGCGCCAGGCACAGCCCGATGGCCACGTCCTGGAGGAGCGTCTTCACCTTGGCCGTATTGCGGGCCGGGATGGAGACGCCGTGGCGGCCGACCACCGACCGGTAGACGCTCATGGCCACCTCGCGGGCGGCGATGATGACCACGGGGAGCCACCACACGATCCCTTTGGCCACCAGGGCGAAGAGGGCGCCGAGGACCACCACCTTGTCGGCCAGCGGATCGAGGAAGGCCCCCGAACGGGTGGTCCCCTGGCGCCGGGCCAGCCAACCGTCGATGCCGTCGGACAGAGCGAGCAGGCCCCCGAGGACGAAGGTGGTCCAGCTGGCGCCCCACAGCATGATCAGGGCGATCATCACCGGCGTGGCCAGCAGGCGCACCACGGTGATGATGTTGGCCGGGGTGAGCAGCGCCGACGGCCCGAAGGTGGTCGGTGGGGTGGCCGGCATTCCGGCGTTGACGGCACCGTCGCTCATCGGACCGTTGCTCATCGGACCGGCCCCGACACGGCCGGGACCTGTGGGCCCACCGTTGGCAACCTGTCCCCGGCGAACCCGGCCACGAGGTCCGGGCCGTCGGCCCCCGTGACCACCACCTCGACGAACGCACCCACCGGGGCGTCGTCGGGGATTCTCACGATCCCGTCGATCTCGGGGGCCTCGCGGTACGTTCGCCCCTCACCCGGACTGTCGACCAGCACCTCGACGATCGACCCGATCAGGGCGTCCCGGCGTCGGGCCGTGATGGTGTCCTGGAGCTCGGTGCACTCACGCAGCCGCTCGGCCATCAGCTCGTCAGGGACCTGGCCGTCGAGCTCGGAGGCGAAGGTGCCGACCTCGTTGCTGAAGGGGAAGAAACCCACCCAATCGAGCTGCGCCTCGTCGATCCACTGCAGCAGGTGGTCGTGATCGGACTCCGTCTCACCCGGGTAGCCGATGATGAACGATGACCGGAAGGCCGCCGTCGGCTCACCCTTCCTGATCGCTCCGATCCGCTCGAGGAAGCGTTCGCCCTCGCCCCAGCGCCGCATCCGCTTGAGCAACGGCCGCGACACATGTTGCAACGAGAGGTCGAAATAGGGCACACCGGTGGCCAGGATGGCCTCGACCAGTGCGTCGTCGAGGGTCGAGGGGTACAGATAGAGCAGGCGGGTCCACCTGACCCGTTCCGCCACCGCGGCCACCAGGTCGACGATGGGGCGCCTGGCTCCGGTGGCCGGACCGTCCGGGCGGAACCGGCTGCCTCCGGCCGAGCGGTCGAGGGCGAAGGACGAGAGGTCCTGGGCCACCAGCACCACTTCCCGAAGCGACCGGTCCACTCCTCCGAGCTGGTCCACCTCGACGAGGATCGAGTCGACGGAGCGGGACCGCTGTTTGCCGCGGAAGGAGGGGATGGCACAAAAGCCGCAGTTGCGGTCGCATCCTTCGGCGATCTTGACGTAGGACCAGGGGGCGGCGGCCGGCGGCCGGGGCAGGTTCAAGAGGTCGAACGAGGGTACGGGCGGGTCGATCCCGGGCGTCTTCGGCTTCCGGCCGAGGGCGACCGGTGTCCGCGCCCGGAGGTCGGGACCGGAGCCGGCGACCGGCCCTATGTCGGGTTGGCTCGCTGGACGAGGGCCGGTCAGCGACGCACCGAACGGTGCCACGAGGTGCACCTCGGGCAGGGCCGCGGCCAACTCGTCCCCGTACCGTTCGGCCATACATCCGGTGACCACCAGCCTGGCCCCCGCCTGGCGGGCCTCCGACAGGGCCAGGACGGTATCGATCGACTCCTGTCGAGCAGCCTCGATGAACGCACAGGTGTTGACCACCACCAGGTCCGCCGCCTCCGGTGATTCGGCCTCCTCGAGACCTTCGACGGTCAGGGTCCCGACCAGTTTGTCAGAATCGACCTGATTCTTCGGGCAGCCCAACGTCTCGATCCAGTACCGCTCGGCCACCAGGACAATCTACCGGGGTCCTGGGGTCGGGACTTCGCACCGGCCCGCCCAGAGGCCCCAATGGCCGCCCCGTGCCCATCCGACGGGCCCGATCGGTGGCGCAGACGCTCGGTCGCCGGCGCTGTCTCCGACGTTCCGCTCGGACTATGGCGGCTCCCCCACCACGGGGCACCGCCTCTGCCGGCACTGTCTCCGAGCCGGCCCTGTCTACTGCGGGACATCAACGAGCGGAGAGGGAGGGATTTGAACCCTCGGACCCAGTTACCCAGGTCAACTCATTAGCAGTGAGTCCGATTCGGCCGCTCTCGCACCTCTCCTAGCAGTTCAGGGGCTATTTTTGCCTCCGAGCTACACCGCTGTCTCTCAATCGTGTCTCAATCGTGTCTCACATGGTTTGGTGCCAACGTTCGAGGGAGGTAAGCACCATGGCGAGGCAAGTGGGAGACAAGGTGTCGACATACGGCACCTGAAGTCTAAGCGAGACAGCACCAGGTTCTGGAAATCTGACGTTACCGGTACCGAGCCGATGGTCGGAAGGTGCGTGAGACATTCGGGAGCAGGAAGGAACTGCTCTCACGAAACCAAGCGGGGCGCGGCGTACGCAACATGGAACCGGTCGCACGGCACAAGCGGTAATGGATGGACGAATTCTCGGTGCAATCCTGACCGAGTGGCTCGATTGCGGGCGCACCACTCAAGCCAAGAACTGGGCGCCACGGACGGCGGACGATAACAGGAAGCAAGCTGAAAGCCGGATTCGTCCTACGCCCAGAGCCAGGCCCCATGGAGGCAGCCCATGTTGCCAAGGGGGAGTACCCCCACTCGTTGGCGCTTGCGGGCGATCAAGCGAGCCGGCAGCGCTGTATCTAGTCGAGCCAGGTCCAGGCGCGGAATGGGCCATCAAGGCGTTTGCCACTCGCAGCGATTTGTCTCGGCCGAGACTGTGAGCTGCCGGGGACGCAGACACCATCAGTGTTGTGCGCACCGTGACAGGTTCCATCGACACTTACCTGGACGTCCACGTTGCCGCCGCACTCGACCCGTTGGGAGGTCTGCTCGGATCCGAGCGGCAGCCATACCCACCACCGAGGGATCGATGTTCGAGAACCATTGGAGCGAGCTCTGCCCGGTAATCGGCAGCAGCGCATTGACCATATCGCCGGGCCCCGTCTGGAAACCACTTCCGGCTGGGGTTGCGGTCAGCACTCCAAAGATCGTCAATGGCGTTCCCGCGGCCTTTGCGTAAGACGCAAGCGAGGCCCAGGTCTTAGCGTCCGCACCCGAGTAGATTTCTGGAACCGCCAAATTTGGCAAAAATCCATTGGCGATTTGGAGAAGCTGAGAATTCGACCAGAATCCCGGAGCCGCTGAGCCGTAATCGACCATGGCCGGTAGATAGCCGTCTACGGCATGCGAATACCCAGCCATGAGATCAAAAGTGTTTCGGTAGCCGGGATCAAATGCGGGCTCAGCGTCGTCGCCAGCCATGATCGTGACGGTATCGGTATAGCCCGAAACGATCTTCAGCGAGGTGGTCTGGGACTGGACCTTCTCCACGGCGATCGCCTGCTGCGCTCCCCACGCAGCGAAGCTCGTTGGCTCGAATTCGCAACCGCACCGAATCCCACCGCATGGCTGTCCCGTACCGCAGCTGTCGTTGGTGCCGATCGCCACGTTCAGTTGAAAATGGCTCGGAGCAGTGGCGAAGTAGCCCCTGATGTAGCTTTCCGTGGAAACCTCGATGGCGCGAAATGATTCGAAGTCGCCGCGAAAGTTGACGGTTCCAAATACTGGGCCGTTGGCGGCAGGCCGCCCGAAGTCCAGGATCGCAAGTCCCTGGGACCCCGATTCCCCTGCCGCCCGGCCCTGGGCATTCAGAACTCCCACATTCGTGCTGTCCTCGTAGTGCGAGGTTGTAGCCCTTGCCGAAGATGCACCGGCGCTGGAGGAAGGGAGAATCACACTCGCGACCCCAACCCCAAATATCAGTAGGAGGATAACCAACGCACTCCGAGCTACATTGCCGCCACTAAATGTCCGTATCGTCCGCATCTCAGGTCCCAAGGGGTCTCTGGCCTTTCACGGCAAATACACAACTTACGACCCTGCCATTCGACCGACTCCATAGTGTCACACACTAATCAGAATGGTTGATTTTATTTAGGCCAGGTTCAAACCGGAGACAATGACGAAGTAAGTCGAAACTGGGAAGGATTCCTGTCGCATTTTAGAAAACTCCTGGATCACAACTCATGAAGTGCCGTCTCAACGGCTCCAACATCGTTTAATGCTTCGTTGACAGTGCTCTCTGGCCCCGTGCGGTGAAGGTGCCAACGCATGGAGCCTCCGTACCCCTAGGTCCGAGGCCCAAGCTACTGGGCACCGCTCCAATACTTTTGACTCTTCATTTGACCTTCGAGGCAATCCACGCTCATCGGCTTAGCAAAGTAGAAACCCTGACAGAAGTCGCTTCCCAGTTCGGCGATGATGTCGTGCTGTGCTTCGGTCTCAACGCCCTCACACACAACGACGAGGTCGAGAAGATGCGCCATTTCGATCGTCTTCGAAACAATTGCATGACTCGAGACATTGTGTGGAAGATCTGCGATGAAACTCTGATCTATCTTGATCGCATCGACCGGAAAACGCTTCAGGTAGGTCAAAGACGAATAGCCTGTGCCAAAGTCGTCCAACGCGAGAGTGATTCCGAGCTGCTTCAATCCGGTGAGCACGAGGCGAGCGCGCTGCGTGTCACGAACCAATGCTCCCTCAGTTATCTCCAGGATTAAGAATCGAGGGTCGGTGTTGGTATCACGAAGAGTGTCCGTCACCATGGCCAGAAACTCTGGTGCAATAAGTTGGTGTGCTGAAACATTCACGGACATCATCAGGCCACATTCGGAGGGGTCGGCGACCTTTCGATCGATGCACGCTTGCTTGAGCACCCATCTTCCTAGCTCGAAGATCAAACCGGAATGTTCGGCCAGAGGAATCATCGTTGCCGGCTGAATTGTTCCTCTCTCGGGGTGGTCCCAACGTATCAACGCTTCGGCCCCCGTGATCCTCTCGTCAGCTGTGCCAACGATCGGTTGATACTCCAATCGGAGCTCATCCCGTTCCTCCGCCTTGCTGAGGGCCATCCGCAGATCCATGTGGTCCTGTGCAAGTTGATGTGCCCGCAAATCGATGACCTGATATGTCGCGCCCCCTTTTCGCTTGACCTGGTACATGGCAGCGTCTGCAGCATGCAGCAGCTCCTCGGGATCGTGATTGGTTTGGCTGGCAAAAGCAATGCCGACGCTGGCGGATATCTCGACGTCGATGCCCGAAATTACAAAGGGCACTCCGAGAGCATCGACGACCCGCGATGCGACGACTTCGACCTGTTCCTCCGTGTCCAGCTCCTCACACAGGATCACGAATTCGTCTCCAGAAATCCGAGCGACTGTGTCGGCTGGTCGAAGAGCACCCTTGAGGCGCTCACTGACAGCCACCAAGAGGTCATCTCCGACCTGATGGCTGAACGAGTCGTTGACCGCCTTGAAGTTGTCAAGATCGCTGAAGAGGACCGCCACTACCTTTCTGGACCTGCGACTCCGAACGATTGCATGGTCGATTCGTTCCAAGAGCAAAATGCGATTGGGTAGCCCGGTCAGAGCATCATGGAGCGAGCGCTCGTGGGAGCGCTCGGAAGAGAGCTGCAGATCTGCTCGGCCTTGAGCATTGACCAAATACGCAGCGGTGACGTCCGCCAGCGTCTGGGCAGCCTCGGCCTCGTGAGGTGAGAGGGTACCTACGGAGTCGCGGAACAAGTCGAGCGCTCCAAGACAGCTGTCCCCCTGCCGCAGCGGAAAGGTGAACACGGCCTTAAGACCGATTTCAAGCGCCTTCAGTCTGAACGTAGCGAACCGATGCTCAGCCTGAAGATCAGCCACCAAAATTGGCGTCCGAGCCCGGTAGGCGGCGATACACGGCCCTTCACCGAGTTCAGTTTGTAGCGCCTCAAAGTGCATCGCCGAGTCATCTGAAGCAGCGACATATCGCGGTGCCAGTTTGGGATCAATCAGAGTGACGCCAGCCCCGGTAATTGGCAGCACATCTACAATCTGCTGAACAAGGTGGTCCAAGATCGCCTGAATCGAGAACTCGGTAAGCATTATCCGAGCAAATTCGCTCAGCACCCTAGAAAGTGCCTGATCGGCTTCCGTCCTAATCACTGGCACTTCGAGGGTTTGGGCATCAAACTGCTCCAGCGCCCCACTCAGCCAGCCCTACGCTCTCGAAGGCAACTTCCACTGCTTTTGTAGCACACCAGCCTGCCAATGTCACTCATTTCAATGGGTTGCTGCGGCGTCTTGAAACGCAACATAAATTGAGTCAGGCGTGGTCGGTCTGGGCCTCAGGCCTCGAAAATTCGTCCCCTGATCGAGCTTGGTCGTCCACCGAGGCATACCCCCTGCTGCCTCTTAGGTATATCTCGAACTTCGCCCTGGTG
>JBEKOI010000130.1:0-10533 GCA_049521915.1 Acidimicrobiales bacterium
CCCCCGAGGCCTCGATCCGGGGGGCCAACAGGGTCTTGCCCGCCACCACCAGCCGCTCCACGGCCACCAGGGACTCGTAGAACCCGATGGCGTCGGCCCCGGTCAACCGGGCCGGGTCGAGGTCGGCCACGACGGAGGCCAGACCGGAACGGGCGGTAGCCAACCGGGCACCGAGGCCAGCCTCCGGAGCGGCGCCACCGGAGCGGGACGGCCCGGGCTCAGCGGCCCGGGCGGCTACCGCCACCTCTTCCTTCACTGCACCGGCCACCGGGGTCATGGCCAGATACTTCCAGGGGGGTGTGACGGGCACGGCCCGGCCGTGGTCAACGTCGGCCTGAACGAGTCAGAAGGACGTACCTGTCCCTGCCCTTCCTTTCGGCAAGATGTCAACGGGTTCGACGGTGGAGCTCCCGCATGCAGGCCCTATTGGCAACAGCTAGTCGTCGGAGAGGTGGCGGTTGACCACGTCACTGACGGCCGAGGCGGCCGAGGCATGGCCGGACAGTGTCGTGACGAAGTGGGCCTTCTCGAGCGAGAAGAGGAGGCAGTCGGTTACGGCGGTCACGGTGGCCTGCCGCGGCACGTCGCGCACCAGGGCGATCTCACCGAAGCCGTCCCCGCGCCCGACCGTCCCGACGTCGATGCCCGAGCGGGTGACGGCCAGCGTGCCGTCGGCGACTGCGTAGTAGTGCTCGCCCCGCTCGCCCTCGGTGATCACGACCGTGCCCGCCGGCACCTGCTGCGACTCGAGCTCCCGGGCCACGCCCTCGAGCGAAGGCGGGCTCAGGGCGGCGAAGATCGGAAGCGACCGCAACAGCTGTATCTCCACGTGGGGAATGGTGGCCCCCGCATCGATCTTCAACAGCTGCCGCCAGAGACCGGACACAAGGAGCACGGCCAGGACGGCCGGGGCGATCAGCGCGGCCCGCACGCCGCCGATCGCGATGCCGACCCGCACCAGGACGGCGCCGGCGGCCAGACCGAAATCCGTGGTGGCCTCGAAGATGGAGAACGCCCCGGCGATGGCGTCGGGCGGGGCGGCCCGCTGCAAGAGGGTGCGGCCGGTGATGTCGAAGACGGTGCCGGCCAGGCCGACGGTGGCGATCAGGAGGAAGGCCGCCGCCGCCCTCGGGATGACGGCGATGAGCGCGAGGGCGGTGACCGACACGGTGAGCGAGAGGATGAGTGTCCGCGACAGGTGGCTGCGGCCGACAAGGAAGGCGGTGACGAATCCGGCCAGCAGGGCCCCCGCACCGAGCGCGGCGTTCAGGTAGCCGGCACCGCCCGCCCCCAGGTGGAGGATGGTGAGAGCCAGGATGACGCAGAGCAGGTCGAGCGAGCCGATGAGGACGAAGTAGAAGGAGTGGAGCGTGAGCAGCACCCGCAGCTGCGGATTGCGCAGGATGGTTGTCAGGGTTGACCGGGCTCCCGCCGTGATCGAGTCCGGTGCCGACGCGCCGGGCGTGGTGCCGGTCTCGTCCGGTTCACCGCGCCCACCGGCTTCACCGCGCCCACCGGCTTCACCGCGCCCACCGGCTTCACCGCGCCCACCGGCTTCACCGCGCCCACCGGCTTCACCGCGCCCACCGGCTTGTCCGTCATCGGGGCCGGAACCGGCCGGGGACGTGGCCGTCACCGCGTCGGCCTGCACCGCGGCCAAGGGCCCGGAGACGCCGATGACCAGGATCGTGGACACGGCGGCCAGGGCGCCCATCACCGCCACGGCGAGGGTCTGGCCGCTCAGGGCCAGGACGACCCCGGCGATGGCCGGTCCGGCCAGGCTGGCGCCACCCTCGGTCCACCCGGTCATGACGTTGGCTGCGGTGAGCTCGTCCGGCGTGCGAACGATGGCCGGCAGGAGGGCCGCCTGGGCCGGCCGGGTGGGCGTCATGGTGAGCGAGGTGAGCGCGGCCAGCACATAGATCACGATGGTGGGCGCACCGGCTCCGATACCGACGGCGACGGCGGCGAACGATGCGGCCTGGAGCCCGTAGCTGTAGACGAGCACCCGGCTCGGGCGACGGCGGTCGGCGAAGGATCCCATGAACGGGGCGAGCACGATGCAGGGGATGAGCTGGACGAGCACCATCGTCGTGCCTGCGGTCGGGCCGCCCCTCTCATAGGCGAAGACCAGCAGGACGAGCCAGATCCCGAACTCCGCCGTGGCGAACAGGGCATAAGCCGTACCCACGCGCCGGAGCGTGGGGTTGCCGAACGCGGAGCGGAAGACCGAGAGGACGAGATGAAGGCGTCGGGACATGGTCGTGCTTCGGCCTGAGGTTCGGGGCCCGGCTCCCTACCCGTTCCGGCTCAGCCCGCCTCCGGCCGCCGCGTCACCCCGAGGATCCGGGTCAGCTGTGCGAGGCGCCGAGCAGGCTGAGGATGTCGAATCCGCTCTTCCCGTGGTGAACTCCGTGCTTCCCGTGCTTCCCGCCGTGGCCACCGTGCCCGCCATGGCCACCGTGCCCGCCGTGCCCACCACCGGGCAGGAGCGATCCGATGATCGACTCCACGGTGGCGAACGGGATCACCTTCACCTGCGCCGATGGTGGCACCGTGATGGTCACGGGATCGCCGTACCCGCTCAGGTCGAGGCTGGCCGTGACGCCGAGCTGGTGCTTCTTCGTGCTCGCCGACGCGGTCAGGTCCGCCTGGACCAGCTGATCCGACGAGTTGGCCCACAAGGTGGCGCCGATGGTGGCCCCATGACGGCCGAGGTTGGCGTTGATCTGGTTGCCGGTCACAGCCACGCCGTCCACGACGGAGCTGGGGAGCGAGGTCACGGTGGCGTGATGGGACTGGGCCCACTGGGTGATGGCACTCACGTTGCCGAGGGCGAACGCGACCTTGGAGAGGAGGCCGTTGACGGCCGTGCTGGCCGAGGCCGGGAGCGTCACGGAGATCCACGGTTCGCCGACCAGCGACTGGAGGCTCGGAACGTCGAGGTAGATCGTGCCGGCGGCCAGGACGGCCTGGACGGTTTCTGGTGTCGCCGACCCACCGGGGAGCAACCCGGCCACGACGGCAGGGAGGTTGACGCTCAACGATGCCTGATCGGTGGCCAGATCGGCCTGGCCGGTGCCGGTCACATCGACCGGTGACGTCGTGAGACCGCTGACCGACACGCTGAAGGTGAAGCTCGCCGTCGTCACCGGAGGACCGGAAGCGTGCTTGACGGCCTTCGAGGCACTCGATGCGGCACCGGCCGAACCGACCAGCCCGAAGGCCGCCCCGGCCCCGACGGCTCCCACGATCCCCACGCAGGCCAACCACTTGGACGTCTTACGGATTTTCATCGGGTATCCCCCTCAGTGCCTGCTCCGCGCTCGGGAGCCGGGAAGAAGCGTACACACTGGTCGTGGACCGGGTGCATCGCCGGGCGCCGCCCGCTCGCACACCGGCTGGTTCTAGGGGTGCTCCCCGGAGTGCTCCGGCTCCGCCAGGCTCGGATCGAGCCGCAACTCGTGCCTGGCCATGGCCTCGAAGAACCCGATGAATCCTTCGCCGTCGGAGGCCCGGAAGAACGATCGGGCCGGGTCGGGGAGCTCCCGTCCGGGGGCCAGGGCGTCGACATGCCAGGCCCTCGAAGACCGGTACTCGAGGGCGACGGCGCGCTGGTGGACGGCGCGGATGCTCCCACCAGTGACGAAGACCCCGTGGTTGGCCAGGAGGGCCATGTCCGCATGTCCCATCGAGCCCACCGCCCGGGCCGCGCTGTCGCGGGCGTTGACCGGGCCGTCGTACTCGTCCACGACGACGAGCTCGCCGCCCCCGAGAGCCGAGCTCTGGTCATAGCACGGGGGGATACGGGCCAGGTCGGCCCAGATGGTCGCGTACCGCGGGTGGCTGTGCACGGCGACCACCACATCCGGGCGCTGCCGGTGCAACTCGAGATGGAGGGGAATGCCGAGGGGAACCGGCCACCGGCCGTCGAGGACGTTGCCCTCGAGGTCGATCACGAGGACGTCCTCGGGCCGGATCTCCTCCCACAGCAGGAGCCACGGGTTGCACAACAGCGTTCCATCGGGCTGCCGGTAGGTGATGTGCCCGGCCAGGTGGTCGTCGTAGCCCTCCCGCCACAAGGTGCGGGCCAAGAGGACGAGCTCCTGGCGTGGCGTCAGGTCGGGCAGCAGCGACCCGGCGGTGGGAACGAACGGAGTGCCGTTCACGGAACGCTCAAGGAACGGGGTTGTCGGGAAGGGGCCACCGGTAGAGCCGGGAGGCATTCAGATGGGTCATCTTCCGCAGGTCCTCGACCGGCAGATGACCCCAACACCGTTCGATGACGTCCTGGGTGTCGGGCCACGTCGAATCGCCGTGGGGGTAGTCGACCTCCACCATGATGTGATCGATACCGATCCGGTGGCGTGTTCCGATGGTGGAGGGATCGTCGATGGTGCAGAACCAGAAGTTCCGGGCCAGGACCTCCGCGGGCAACAACCCGGACGGGTCGTAGTCACGCCCGTAGCCCGACCGCTCCACGATGTTGTCGAGCCGGTCGAGCAGCATGGCCACCCAGCCGATCCCCCCTTCGCTCATGGCGATCTTGATCTCGGGATAGCGCGCCGGCAGGCCGGACCAGATCCATTCGGCGCAGGCCGACAGGGACATCTGACCGAACAGGGTGGCCCCGAGGGCGACCAGGGGGCTGTCGGGCGGCATGTCGGGCATTCCCGAAGAGCCGACATGGAGCGAGACGACCGTGTCGGTCTCCTCGCAGGCCGCGATGATCGGCTCCCAGTAGCCCGAGAACAGGCTGGGTAGCCCGATGCGGTGGGGCCGTTCGGGAAGGGTGACCGATCGGAATCCCCGTTCGGCATTGCGCCGGATCTCGGTCGCCCCGAGCTCGGGGTCGGCGAGAAAGGTGATGCCACAGGGGATGATGCGGTCGGGATACGGCTGCCACCACGCGTCGTGGAGCCAGTCGTTCCAGGCCCGGGTGACAGCCAGGCCCAGCTCGGGGTCCTTGGCCCCGGAGAACACCCGTCCCGAGAATCCGGTGATCTGCGAAGGGAAGTTGAGGGATGCCCAGACCCCGTTGATGTCCATGTCGGCGACGCGGGCATCGATGTCCCAGCACCCGCGACGCATGTCCTCGAACCGGGTCGGCTCCAAGGTCACGCACTCGGGGCGGCGGCCGGCCACCGCATTCATCCCCACCTGTGAGTAGAGGTTCCCGTCGAATTCCCACAGTTGGAAGCCCTTGGAGTTCTCGACGACCTTGGGTGCCCGATCCGCGAATCGCCGGGGCAGGCGGCCCTCGAACATGTCGGGTGGCTCGACCAGGTGGTCGTCGACCGAGATCACGGTGTAGCGCACCGCCCTGGGCTCGGGGTCGGGGAGCAGGGTGTCCCGGCGGGTGACGGTGGTCATGTCGATCTCCCCACGATCCGATTATGCCAGTTGAGGTCCCG
The DNA here is from genome assembly GCA_049521915.1 of Acidimicrobiales bacterium. Lineage (GTDB taxonomy): Bacteria > Actinomycetota > Acidimicrobiia > Acidimicrobiales > RAAP-2 > Bog-756. The sequence continues at coordinate 5,415 of JBEKOI010000130.1, forward strand.
CTCGCCCCGATGGGCCCACAGGACCAGGTCCCATGCAGGCCGACTCAGGACGATGCCGCCGATGGCTCGGCCCACTCGATCGACCGACCTCCGGTCGCCACCACGGTGATGGGTCGGGAGGTCGGGATCGCAGGGGTGTTGACCACCACCGTGGCCGAGCCGGGCAGGTAGTACCACCCGGCGGCCCCGGAGCCGACCGTCCGTTCGCGGAGCAGCTGACCGCTCATCACCACTCGGGTGGGCCGGGTCAGATCGATCATCTCGATTTCGTAGCCGATCGAGGTCGGCGCACCCGGGTAGTGCCCGCGCACCGCGCCGACGGCCACGGACGACGGCGCCACCGTTCCGGCCCGGCCTCCGGTACCGACCGAGGCGGCGATGGGGGTCTCGGTGTACTGCCCCCTTGTGTACCCGAGGCCCGTCCCGCTGTCGTCGTACAGGGAGAAGGTTCCCCTGGACCCCGAGTACACCTTGATGACGGGGTGGGCGGCCGCCTCGGATGGCGTCGCCGAGGGCGACTGCTCGGGGATGATCCCGCCGGCGCGCACGAACACCGGCATCCGGTCGAGGGGCGTCGCCACCATCGTGGTCAGGGGTCCGGTGAACGTCGCCCCGGTGAAGAAGTCGATCCATCGGCCAGGCGGGAACCACACCTCGGTCTCGGCCGTGCTGCCCGGCACCGTCACCGGCGCCACCAACATGTCCGAGCCGTAGAGGTACTCATCGGGATTGGCGTAGGCCGCGGCCGTGCCCGGATCGTCGAGGTAGAGCGGTTGGGTGATGGGGAGGCCGGTGTCGTGGGCCTGGGCGGCGAGCGTGTAGGTGTAGGGGATCAGCGCCTCCCGGAGGCGGAGGAATTTCTCGGTGATGCCCTGCACCGGCTGGGGGTACTGCCAGGGGAGCCGGTCCTCGTTGTTGGAGTGGAGCCGGAGGACGGGCTGGAAGGTGCCGAACTGCACCCATCGGTCGTAGAGGTCGGGCGGGTCGGCGCCCGCCTGGGTCGGTGGTGGACCGAGGAAGCTGCCGATGTCGTCGCTTACGTAGGGCTCACCGATGGTGGCCTCGTCGGGTGTGAGGGCCACCTCTGCCGCCAGGGTGTTCCAGGTTCCCCACGCATCCCCGGTGAAGGCGATGCCGGTGGTGTGGGCCGACCAGGCCCCGGCCGGGTAGACCCCGTCCGGGTCGCCGTTTGATGCACCGATCCTGGCCAGCACGAATCCGCGCTGACCCTGGTCGACCATCTCCTGGGCGTAGAGGTGGTCGATCCAGGAGTCGGGGGTGAGTCCGGGCATGGTCACGACCGAGGCGTCACAGCACCAGTCGAGCCACCAGAACGACACCCCCTGCCTCTGGAAGCTCTGCTGGAGGTCGAAGTTCGACTCCGCCTGCTTGACGGTGCTCCAGTCCCAGACCCTGCAGGGTCCGGCCGAACAGCTGGACGCAGCCAGCGTGTTGCCGGCGATGCGCTCGGCCGTGGGCAACTCGGGGTCGTTGTCGTCGATGCTCGAGTGGATGTTGAGCGTGACGTCGATGTGGTGGGATCGGGCCCAGGCCAGGAACGCTGCCGGGTCGGGGAAGAGACCCGTGTTCCACTCCCAGCCGTTCCAGTTGTCGGGCGCCTTCCAGTCGGTGTCGAGGGAGAGGGTGTTGAGCGGCACCTGGCTCTTCGCGAAGGCGGGGTAGATGGAGTCCTCGACGGTGGCACTGGAGTAGGGCGTGTAGTCGGAGTACCAGACCCCGAACAGTGAGCGCGGCAGCAGCGGGGCCGAGCCGGTGAGCTCGTCGAAGGTGCGGAGGGCGCCGGTGTAGTCGTGCCCGTAGACGAAGAGGTACCCGTCCTCCACGTCGCCTCCCGGGTTGCGGGGCCGGACCCATCCGCCCGGGGTCCAGACTGCGCTCTGGGTGTCGTCCAGCAACCGCCAGCCGGCCCCGTCGAGCAGGCCGTTGGTGTGCAGCGGTTCTATGGGGCTTTGGCAGGTGGCGCCGGCGCCGGACGCGCACGTCTCGCCCGGCCCGTAGGTGTAGGTGTCGAAGCCGCGGATCCATCCGCCCAGCGGGTCGGTGGCCGCCGGAGCCGGCGCGGGAGCGCCGGCGGGCCCGATGGACAAGGTGTCGATGCCCAGGTTGAAGTTGTCGGACAGGGTGTGGAGGCTCAGCTTCCCGTGCTGACCCGAATCGCTGGCCACCTCCACCGAGTTGGTGCCTGCCTTCAGGGTGGCGGTGGTGGTGAGGGTCGACCACGGGTCGGTGGTGTCGGTGGGCGGCGCCGGCACTGTGGCCAGGGGGCGGCCGTCGACCACGACGCCGATCTTGCCCACCGCGGGTGAGAACGGGGGGGTGGACAGGTTCGAATAGCGGATGGCCAGCACCGCCGGACCGGCCGGCGCGCCGAGGACGGTCCAGGTGGCCCTGGCGCCCTGGTCGTCGAGGTAGCCCACGTAGCCGGCGCTGCTCCGGTAGCCGGCCTGGGTCTGGCTGAGCTCGGCTCCTCCGGCGAGCGATGCGGCCCCGGCCTGGCAGGTCTGGTCGAACGGGCACTCCCACTCCCAGGTCGGCCGCACGGTGCTCGTGCGGCTTCCCACCGAGAAGCGCAGGGAGGTGTTGGTCGCGCTGAAGGGCCCCGATCTCACCTCGTAGCGGAATGTGGCTGCGCTGGTCTGCACGGTCAGCCAACCCCCCGACACCCTCGAGGTGTAGTGGGGTACCGGCATCCGGCGGTCGAGGGCGTTGACGGTCGGACTGTTCTCGAAGGTGCCGGATGGGGAGTACTCGAGTCGCAGGAGCGTCGGGCCGAGCACCTCGATGCGGGCGTCGCCCGAGCGAACGACGGCGGACGGGTGGGCCACGCCGGCGGCCATGTCGACGGGCGTGGACAGGTCCACCGGTGAGGTCGCGGTGCGGGGTGGGGCCGGGGCGCCGGGTCCGGACCCGCGGACCAGGAAGACGACGAGGGCCACGATGGCCAGCACCAGGAGCGGGACGACCACGAACCAGGCTCGCGCTCTCCCACCTTGGTCACGGCCGGGCCGGGGCGCCACAGCCGAGGACTCTACCTGCCGGGGCCCCCGGCGGCGGGGCCCGCCGATCAGGCCGGCCGGCGTTGACATGTGACCAAATGGTCACCTAATATGCGAGGGTGGACGATGTGTTCAGAGCACTTGCCGATCCGACACGGAGGAGCCTCCTCGACGAGCTCTTCCGCCGGGACGGCCAGACGCTGGGCGAGCTCGAAGGGCGCTTCGCCATGTCGCGTTTCGGCGTGATGAAGCACCTGAAGCAGCTCGAAGAAGCCGGCCTCGTGGTCACCAGGCGACGGGGGCGCGAAAAGCTCCACTTCCTGAACCCGGTCCCGATCCGGCTCGTCCACGACCGTTGGGTCAGCAAATACGCCGAGCCCTGGGCGGCAACGCTCAGCGGCCTCAAGCACAGACTGGAGAATCCCATGGAGAAGGTGTTCGAGATCTACATCCGGACGACACCCGAGCGCCTCTGGGAGGCGATCACCGACAGCGAGATACGGAGCAAGTACCAGTTCGGCGCCCTGGTCAGCTCGGACTGGACGCCGGGCTCGCGCTTCGAGATGACCACTTCGGGCGGGATGGCCCTCGGGGAGGGGGAGATCCTCGAGGTCGACCCACCACGCCGGCTGGTCCAGACCATGACCGCCCTGTGGAGCGACGAGGTGAAGGGCGAGGGATCTTCGCGGATCACCTGGGAGATCGAACCCGTGCAGGATTCCTGCCGCCTGACCGTGACCCACGACCTGCTCCGCGACGGGGCCAACGACCAGCTCTACGGTGGCTGGCCGATGATCCTCTCGGGTCTCAAGACCTGGCTCGAGACGGGCGAGCTGCTGACCACCCCCGGTTCCCTCATGTACGGCTGAGGGGCCGCACCCGTTCTGGCGGTGACACGTCGGGGTGGCCGGCCGTCACGGTCCGCTGTCCTGCTGGCACGGGCGCCCCGCGTCGTGACCGAATGCCCCGAACGGGCACAGGAGCCCGTAGGGGAACACACCGGCCAGGTCGGCCAGGTCGGCATCGGAGACGTCGGCCCCCCGGAGGTCGGCATCGGAGACGTCGGCCCCTTCGAGGTTGGCGCCGGACAGATCGGCATGGGACACGTCGGCGGAGATCAGGTCGGCACCGGTGAGATCGGCGCCGGTCAGGTCGGCACCGGTCAGGTCGGCGAAGGAGAGGTCGGCCTCGTCCAGGTCGGCACCGGGTCCGACGAGGTAGCCCTCCACCAGGCTCCAGTCGACCGGCAGCATCCGCGGCGTACCGGTGATGCCGCTCGATGAGTCGTCCTGCATGGTCAGCCCGGAAAGGTCGGTCCCGGTGAGGTCGACCGATGACAGGTTGCAGTCACGCAGGATCGCACCGGCGAGTGTGGATCCCGACAGGTCGGCACCGAACAGGTCGGTTCCGGTCAGTGTCACCCCCGACAGGTCGGCCCCGGCCAGATCGGCGTCACGCAGGTCGACACCGCGGAGGTCGGCACCGCGCACATCGGCACCCTCCAGTTCCGCTCCGGTCAGGTCGCTGCCGGTGATGACGGAGGAGGACAGCGAGCAGCGTTGCAGGTCGGCATAGGGTCCGACGTAGCGGCAGTCCTGAGCGCCCGAGGGGGTCGCCGACACCTCCTCCGACCCGGCGCCCATCCCGGCCGCGTTGACGGCCCTGACCACGACCGGGTACGTCGTGCCGTCGACGAGGCCGGGGAGGGTGCAAGAGTCGTGGCCCGACTCGGTGCAACTCGGCATCCCGGGGCCGGCCGTGACCATCCACGCAGTGATCGGTGTCCCTCCGTCCTGGACCGGTGGCGACCACGAGACGTCGATGTGGGTGTTCACGCCGACGGCCCGGACGTCCGTCGGGGCGCCCGGGGGTGCGGCGATCACCACGCATCCGCCGGCCGCGTCGCTCCAGACCTGTTGTACGGCGAACGTGCGACCGCCGGCGCCGATGTCGTAATCCTCGTCCGCCTGGCACTTGTCGGCGATCTCCTCCGGAGGATGTCCATCGTCGAACCAGCCGTCCGCCTCGGGATCGGTGATGGATTCCGCCAACTCGTGTCCTTCGGTGATGCTCACACCGTCGAGGGCGCCACCGGCGCCGGC
>JBEKOI010000131.1:0-10526 GCA_049521915.1 Acidimicrobiales bacterium
CGGCGACGACCCAGGCCGTGACCAACTCGCCCCACTCGTCGGACGGGGTCCCCGTCACCGCCACCTCACCCACGCCAGGATGGGCGGCCAACACGTCCTCGACCTCAGCGGGATAGACGTTCATGCCGCCGGAGATGATCAGCTCCTTCGAACGTCCCCGAATGGTCAGGTACCCGCGGTCGTCGGAGCCGATGTCGCCGGTGCGGAACCAGTGCCGCCCCCCATCGGTTGCCGGGTCGAACGCGTCCGCGTCGGCTGCCGGTCGCTGCCAGTAGCCCCCGAAGACATTGGGCCCCCGAACCAGGATCTCGTCGTGCCCGGCCAACCGGACCTCTACCCCGGGCAGTGGAAACCCGACCGTGCCCGGCCGGCGCTCCCCCTCGTACGGATTGGACACGTTCATGAGGGTCTCGGTCATGCCGTACCGCTCGAGCACCGGGGAACCCACGGCCGCACTGGCCCGGGCGTGCAGCTCGGGCGACAGCGGGGCGGACCCGGACACGCACAGGCGCAGCTGGCGGAGCTCGGTCCCCCGGCCCGACGTCACCAGCCGGTGGTACATCGTGGGCACCCCGAAGAACATCGAGGCCGCTTCGGACCGTGCCGCCTCGGCCACCGCAGACGGGTCGAAGCCCGGCAACAGCACGGCGGAGGCCCCGGCCAGGAGGGTCCCGTAGATGCCGACACAGAGGCCGTGGGCGTGGAAGACGGGAAGGCAGTGGACCAGGCGGTCATCCGGGTCCCATCGCCAGGCGATCCTCACCGCCTCGGTCGCGGCCAGGAGGTTGCGGTGGTCGAGCACCGCCCCCTTCGGCGCACCGGTGGTGCCCGAGGTGTAGCAGATGAGGGCCGGCGCGTCGGGGCCGGCCGAGTCGAGCGGGCCCGGATCGGCCTCGGGGAGATCGATGTCGGTGCCCAGCGTGATGGTGGCGGGCGAAGCGCCCCGCACCCACTCGGCCTGATCCGGTCGTTCGAGGATGGCGGCGGACGGGCTGACGTCATTCACGATGTGGACCAGCTCGCGCATGGAATAGGCCGGATTGGCCGGGACCACCACCATCCCGGCCCGCAGGGCTCCCACGTGGGCCGTGATAGCGGCGACCGACGACGTCGTCGACCACAACACCCGGTCCCCGGGATGGAGGCCGGCTCCTTGGAGCTGGCCGGCGACCCGGCGGGTGGCGGCGTCGAATTCCTCGGCCGTCCACCAGCGCGTGACGCGGTTGCCGTCCCCGGCGTCCCGACCCGGGGCCGAGCCGGCCAACCACAACAGCGCGCCCGGGGCGGCTTCCCACCGCTCCGACCACGCATGCAAGAGGGTGCCCGACGAGACCAGTCCGGCCTCGGTCAGCTCGTACCCGTCGGCAAGATGATCACGCCAGTGTCGCAGGATGTCCTCCCTTTCTCGTGTGCCGGTCCCAACTCTGCTACACCGGAGGAATGGATGGGATGGGGCACGTGGACGATCCACCTGGGACGAGTGGACCGCCGGGGTCCGTGGTGCAGCCACCCCTCGAGCCGGGCGCGCCTCCCCGGCGGATCGCGGTGGTCCCCCACACCCATTGGGACCGTGAATGGTACGACCCGTTCCAGACCTTCCGATTGAAGCTGGTCCGACTCATCGACACCCTGTTGGACCTGATGGAACGGGACAGCTCGTACACGCACTTCCTGCTCGACGGGCAGTTGGCGGTGGTCGACGACTACCTCGAGATCCGTCCTGAGCACCGCCACCGGCTGCAGGCACTGGCAGCCGCGGGCCGGATCTCGGTCGGACCCTGGTACATCCTGATGGACGAGTTCCTCGTCTCCGGGGAGACCATCGTCCGGAACCTGCAGGCGGGGATCCAGGACGGCAGCGCGTTCGGTGGCGTGATGGAGGTCGGCTACCTGCCCGACATGTTCGGGCATGTCGCCCAGATGCCCCAGATCCTCTCGTTGGCCGGTTTCGAGCACGCCGTCGTGTGGCGCGGGGTCCCCTCCGAGGTCGACCGGACCGCGTTCCGCTGGCATGCGCCCGACGGCTCGACCGTGCGGGCCGAGTACCTGGTGGCCGGATACGGGAACGGGGCCGCCCTGCCCGAGGACGCCAAGGCGCTGGTCCGACGTCTCCGCTCCCTTTCCGAGGAGTTCGCGCCGTTTCTCGGGCCCGGTGATCCGTTGCTGTTGATGAACGGCACCGATCACCAACCCCCCCAACCCTGGCTGGGCCGAGTCGTGGCCGAGGCCAATCAGATCCAGTCCGAATTCGAGCTGACCATCACCTCTCTGGCCGACTATCTCGAAGGTGCGCCCGACGACGGCCTGCCCGACTGGCACGGTGAGCTGCGCTCGGGGGCGCGCTCCAACCTGTTGATGGGAGTGGGCTCCAACCGCGTCGACGTCAAGCAGGCGGCAGCCCGGGCGGAGCGGGCCCTCGAGCGGATGGCCGAACCACTTTCCGCCCTGTTCCTGCCGGCGGACGCCTGGCCGGAGCCCTCCTTGCGGGTGGCCTGGACGGAGATGATCCGCAACGCGGCTCACGACTCGATCTGCGCGTGTTCGATCGACGATGTGGTCGACGCGGTACTGCACCGGTATGCCGAAGCCCGCCACATCGGCCAGGGACTGGCCGACGAGGCCCTGGCCGCGCTGTCCACCTCCATGGCCGACCCGGGGCCGGTGGTGGTCAATCCGTGCCCCGTGGAGCGGGGTGGGATGGTCGAGGTGGTGGAGGTGGCGGTGGGCGAGCCCGGCCCCGACGTCCAGGTGCTGTCCGAACGCGCCGGTCTGCCCGGGACGATCACCCTCAACGGCGCCACCGTGCGCAGCATGCTCGGGCTGATCCAGGGTGCGCGCATCGACAATGACACCTACATCACGGACGTCTCCATGGCCGAGGACGACACCGGCGTGGACATCACCATCGTCATCGGCACCGATCCGAGGGCCGGGGTCCGCGTCGAGGAGATCAAGCGCGAGCTCTTCACCCTGCTCACCACCCGGCCGGACACCGAGGTCAGGATCACCCTCGACCAGCCACCGTCCCGCCGCATCCTGGCCCGCCAGACCGGCGTGCCCGGGTTCGGCTGGGCCCGGTTCTCCCCCGCCCCACTCGTCCATCCGGTGCGGGTCGAAGGGTCGGCCTCGGGCACGGTCATCGGAAACGGTCTGGTCACGGTGGCCGTCGACGCCGCCGCGGGCACGTTCTCGGTCAACGGCATCCCGGGGTTCGGACAGCTCATCGACGGTGGTGACCACGGCGATACCTACAACTACTCGCCGCCGGCGGTCGACACCGTGGTGGACAGGCCCGACTCGGTCAGCGTCACGGTGGGCGACCGTGGACCGGTCCGGGCCACCGTCACCATCACCTCCACCTTCACCTGGCCCGATCGGGTCGATGAGTCGACCAGATCGCGCATCGGGGGCCACCCGGTGCCCGTCGAGACCAGGCTCGAGGTCCGGGCCGACGAGTCGGCGGTCCGGGTGTGCACGCGGTTCGTCAACCCGTCGAGAGACCACCGCCTGCGGGTGCGCCTCCCGTTGCCTGCACCGGCGGCGACGTCGCACGCCGAAAGTGCCTTCACGGTGGTCGAACGCGGTCTGGTGGCCGAGGGGCGGGCCGAAGAGGTCGGCACCCCCACGTTCCCGTCCCGACGGTTCGTGTCCAGCGGTGGCCTGACCGTCGTCCACGAAGGCCTCCTCGAGTACGAGCTGGTCGACCTCGTCGACGGGGACGGGGCCCCCGGGCGTAGGGCGACGGCGTTGATGCTCACCCTGCTGCGCGCCACCGGCATGCTGTCCCGCATGGGCATGACCACCCGACCGATGACAGCTGGGCCGATGATCCCGCTGGAGGGACCACAGATGATCGGGCCGGTGGCCGTCGACTACGCCATCGAGCTCGGAGAGGTCGATCCCTACCGCCTGGCCGACGATGTCACGGTCCCTCTGGCCCCCGTGGTGTCGTTCGGAGGGGGCTGGCGGCCCGATCGAGGCTCCGAGCTGGTCGTGCGCGGTGCCGAGGTGTCCGCCGTCCGACGCCAGGCCGGTCGCATCGAGGTTCGCATCTTCAATCCGCGAAGCACCCCGACCTCGGTCGAGATCCCCGGGCGGTCCGGTTGGCTGGTCGACCTACTCGGACGACCCGTCGTCTCCTTCGAAGGGCACTTCGACCTTCGGGCCCAGGGCATCGCCACCGCCCGTCTCGACGGGATCTGAACCGGCCGGGGGCAGTGTCCCGTGCACGACCTGCTCGCCGCGGTCCCGCAGTTCTTCGAGGTCGCGAAGGAATTCGCCCAGACGTTCCCAGCGCATGCTCCTCCGACGGTCGGCGTCGGGTGCGCTTCCGGCACGCGACAGCTTCCATAGCTGGACCAGGCCGATGTCCTTCAAGTTCCTGGGTCGGAGCGCCCTGGTGTCGAAATCCTGCCCGCCCTCGTCCACGAGTGCGGTACGGAATTCCCCGGAGACGAGCACGGTGCCGGGGTTCGCCACCCCGACGAGCCGGCTGGCCAGGTTGACCACCGGACCGTAGAAGTCCCCGTCCTGCACCAGCACCGGCCCGACGGCCAGGCCCACTCGTACGTCGGACAGCAGTTCATCATCAGCGTAGGCCTCGGCCAGGCTCAGGCCGATCTCGGCGGCACCGGTGACCGTCTGCACCACGAACATCACCTCGTCGCCGATCATCTTGACCACGCGGCCGCCCAGCGCCACCACGGTGTCGTGGGCCAGCTCCTCGAACCGTGACACCACCGCAGCCAGCTCGGCATCACCGAGGTGCTGGCTGAGCACGGTGAACCCGACCATGTCGGCGAAGCCGACGGCCAAGTTCGGACTCATGCCCTCATCCGACCGGCGGACCCGGTCGAGCATGGCCCGCCGGGTGGCGGCTTGGAGGTGCCGGCGCCAGACGTACTCCAAGAGCCGGGCCATGGCGGGAATGGAGGCGCCGGCCCGGCGGGCGAACTCGTCGGCGTCGATGATGCTGTCACCGGACGAGATGAGGATGGGTGTCGAGCCGGGGGGTGTCTCGGCCTCGGCGATCCGGGCCATCGACGTCCCGATCACCCGCGCCATCTGTACAGCCGTCTCCACGTCGACCAGGTCCATGGCCACCATGGACTGGAACAGGCGGACGGCGTCGATGTCCATCTCGGTGAAGACGGCGTCGTCGTCGCCGACGTCGAGGAAGCCCAACGCCCTCCAGAACCGGCGGGCCACGTCGAGGGGGATGTCGGTGGTCTCGGCCACCTGGACCTGGGTGAGGCGGTGGCCGGCCGGCACCAGCATCCGGTCCACGACCAACAGGTCCACGACGTCGTCAGCCACGGCCTGGTCGATTTCGGCATCCGTGCAGCCGAGGCCCAGGAGGAGCGATCGCACCCGAGCCAGCGCCTCCCGGCGGCGCAAGGTGTCGGTGGCCTCTTCGTCCGGCACCGTCACACCCTAACGGCGCCCGACCGCGCCGTTCGGCGGCACCGGGCCGGAACGGGGGCCCGACCGCCGCGGCGGTCGGGGGAACCGGCCACCGGCGGGTGGAAACGGCGCCCACCTACACTGTCGCGGTGGCAGCCCTCGCCCACCGGTCATCGCCACCGGGCTATCCGCTCCCCATCGGGCCCCGGGCTGTGCTGATTCCGGTCAAGGCCTTCGCGCAGGCCAAGCGTCGCCTGCACATGGCCCTGAGCGCACCGCAACGCTCAGCGTTGGCCCGGGCCATGGCCGACCGTGTCGTCGGAGCCGCCCACCCGCTCCCCGTGGCCGTGGTGTGCGACGACACCGAGGTCGCCGGCTGGGCCCGCGACCGCGGCGCGTTGGTGGTGTGGGAGCCGGGACGCGGGCTCAACGGGGCGGTGGAAGCCGGCATCGAACACCTCGTGGCCAACGGGGTGACCCAGGTCACCGTGGCCCATTCCGATCTCCCCCGGGCCTCGGATCTGGCCCTGGTCGGCGACCACCCGGGGATCACACTGGTTCCCGACCGCTACGGCAACGGAACCAATGTCATCGTCGTTCCCGGTGACGCCGGGTTCCGGTTCTCCTACGGCCCGGGGTCGTTCGCCCGGCACCGGAACGAAGCCGAGCGGCTCGGCATCCCCTTCCGGGTCCTCGACCGTCCCGACCTGGCCTGGGACATCGACGAACCCGGTGATGTCGTGCCCGTGGCCGCATTCGGTCCGCCGCCCTCGTGACGGCACGCTCCGGTCCCGATGCGGGCCCGCCGGGGTCGAGCGGACTCCCGGTGGGGGACCTGCTGACCTCGGGGCCGGTCACCGTCGATCTTCCCGTGCCGGCCAGCGCGCTGGCCATCGGCGCCCATCCCGACGACATCGAATTCGGGTGCGGAGCGACGCTGGCCAGGTGGGCGGCGGTCGGGTGCCGCCTCCACCACCTCGTGCTCACCGACGGTTCCAAGGGCAGCTGGGACCCCGATGCCGACCTCGTGGCCCTGGTGTCGGCTCGACGGCGCGAGTGTCGCGACGCAGCCGACGTCATCGACGGCGGCACGGGAGCCACCTCGGGGTCCGACGACCGGGTGATCTTCGCCGAGCAGGTGGACGGCGAACTGGAGAACGGCCGCGACCAACGACGGGAGGTGGCCCGCATCATCCGCACCGTGCGGCCGGCCGTCGTCCTGGGCCACGACCCGTGGCGCCGGTACCGGCTCCATCCCGATCACCGTGCCGCCGGATTCCTCACCATCGACGCCCTGGTGGCCGCACGCGATCCACACTTCTTCCCGGAGCTCGAACTGGCTCCGCACCGGCCCGAGGTCCTGCTCCTCTTCGAGGCCGACCTGCCCAACCACCTCGAGGACGCCCGTGGTTTCGAGGAGAGGAAGATCGACGCCCTGCTCTGCCATCAGAGCCAGTGGGAGACCACCATGGGCCTCGAACCGGCCGGTGATCCGGGTACGGGTGCCGGGCGGGCCCGGGGCGGAACTCCCTCCGCGGATCCTCGCCACCACCCCGAATTCTCCTCCAAGGTGCGACGGCAGTTGGCCGATCACGGTGCGCTGGCCGGGCTTGGGGCAGCCGAGGCCTTCCGTGAGATCGCCGACCTGTGAGCGCCGGACCGTCCACATCGGATGACCAGGGCCCGAAATTGCGTCAGCAGGGGCCCGCAGGCCCCTGCTGAGCAAATTCGGCGACGGCAGCGGTGTGCCGTCTTGACTGCTTCTTCAGCTACTTCCTGGTCCGCTTGACCGCGCGCTTGGCCGTCTTGCGGGCCGCGGTCTTGCGGGCCGCGGTCTTTCTGGCCGGAGCCTTCTTGACCGTGCGCTTGGCTGCGGTCTTGCGGGCGGCGGTCTTGCGGGCCGGAGCCTTCTTGACCGTGCGCTTGGCCGCCGTCTTGCGGGCTGCGGTCTTGCGGGCCGGAGCCTTCTTGACCGTGCGCTTGGCCGCCGTCTTGCGGGCGGCGGTCTTGCGGGCCGGAGCCTTCTTGACCGTGCGCTTGGCCGCGGTCTTGCGGGCTGCGGTCTTGCGGGCCGGAGCCTTCTTGACCGTGCGCTTGCGAGCCGGTGCCTTCTTCACCGCCTTTTTGGCTGTCGCCTTACGAGCTGCTGTCTTTTTGGCCGGAGCCTTACGGACCGCCCTCTTGGCGGCTGCCTTCTTTACTGCCATTGATACTCCCTCCTTAGGGTTCAACGCCGATTTGAACGCCGAACCGGTGGCGAACCGGACACCCTTCGACGCCGGGATCGGTACCACTGCACCAGTCCTCGGATTTCGACCCACACGAGGGCCACGAGCGGCCGGGTTGAATGTCCCGAAACCGATCACCGTGACCTTGCGTCCAGACCGAACCTCAGTGACGATCGTGTCGAACAAGACGTCAACGACATCTTCAACAGTCTGCCGAGACGAAGACGTCGACTGACTGACTGTTTTGACGAGTTGTGACTTGTTCACGATCACCTCCTCAGCGATACGTAACCAGTACTAGCAAAATGGCTTTTTACCTCCAGGTCAAGCACCATCTGGAGCGAGGGACAGATGCGCAGTCGCGTCGCGCGTCGCCATTCGCGACGATCGATGGACGACCATCACACACATTTGCCATCGATCGCACTTCTCTGTGGACAGAAAACTGTTTGTTTGCAAGGATTATTCGAGACAGTGACAGCGTCGCTGCAATCGCGGAAATCACGATCCGCCTTCTCCCGCGCACGCCAGAGGAGCAGATTGCGAGGCCTCTCACCGATGCAAAGTTTTTTTTCCTCAATACCCTCACAAGGCCTCTCTGCGGACTTTCGCAACGTGTTGGATGCCTCCGCCGATGCCGGGCACGGGGTCTATCTGGGACACAGCGAACGGGGTTGGTGCTTCGTTCGACCCGAACAATCGGTGATGATCCTCGGTCCTCCGCGCTCGGGAAAGACGTCGTCGTTGATCATTCCCAATGTGATGGCGAGCAACGGTCCCGTGGTCTCGACATCCACCAAACCGGATGTGCTCGACGCCACCGTCGGGGCCCGATCGCAACGCGGCGATTGTCTCTTGTTCGATCCGACCGAATCAGTGGATCGATCCGCCGGTCTGGTGCCGTTACGGTGGTCACCGCTCCAGTCGTGCACGAAATGGCTCCCGGCACTGTCGATGGCCCGATCGCTGGTCGAGGTCGGAGCCGGTTCCGGTGGACGGGTGCTCGCCCGCGGTGACGGCTCCCACTGGACGGAGCGGGCCCAGGCACTGATGGCGCCGTTGCTGCATGCCGCAGCCATCGGCGGTGCAGACATGCGCACGCTCCTGACCTGGGTGGACAGGCGCCAGGCGGTGCCGGCCCAGCGAATTCTGGCGGCGGAGCCGGGACGGTCCACCGAGTTGGCCCGCAACCTCCTCGACGGCATCGTCGCCACCGACGAACGGGAGCTCAGCGGCATCTGGTCCACAGCCTCGGGATCGTTGACCGGATTCCGGACCGACCAGTCGTTGGACGCCACCTCCGACCCCGACTTCGATCCCGCACACTTCGTCCGGTCCGCGGACACCATTTACATCGCCGCCCCGGCCCATCGCCAGGCCCTGGTGGCACCCATGGTGGTGGGACTGATCGACGACGTCCGGCAGGCCACGTACGGCGGCAACGCCGGAGAGAGGCGCGGATCGGCGACGAGACCACCGGTCGTGCTGGCGCTCGACGAGGTGGCCAACATCGCCCCCATCCCCGATTTCCCGTCGATGATCAGCGAAGGTGGTGGCCAGGGACTGGTGACGCTGGCGTGCCTGCAGGATCTCTCGCAGGCACGGAGCAGGTGGCCGGATCATGCCGATGGATTTCCCTCACTGTTCGGTACCACGGTGGTCCTCCCCGGAATCGGGGATGTGAGGACGCTGGAGGCGCTATCCACCCTGGCCGGCGACGAGGAGATACCGACCCGTACCGTGTCTGCCGGACGGATGGCGACAGATCACCTGTTGGCCGATCTCGTCGCCGGAGGCCGACTGCAACGCGGTGAGAGCGTATCGACCCAATGGCGACGGATTCTCCCGCCCGACGTCATCGCCCGGGGGGCTGCGGGTCATGCACTGGCCTTCGATGAACGCAACCGCCCGGCATGGGTTCCCCTGGCCCCCTTCTATGCCCGCGAGCCGTGGCGTGCCCTGAGTGCCGGACGCAGTGTCGAACGGGGCGTGGGGCGGCGCGCCGGAGGGTGGGCCGGGCCGGACGTCGGAGACGAATTCGGAGATCGACAGCGCCAAGCCCCTGACGTGAGCAGGGGCGGGCAGGGCATGGACCGCTGACCGCGCCCATGCCCTTCACCGTCCCAGCTGCCGATCGGCCGGGACCCGCACCACCTCGTCCCGAGGTGTCCGGGGCACGTCGCGGCCCCGTTCCCGCCGCCCGGGCCCCAGAAGGTGACCATCCTCGTCGGGCGCCGTCAGCGCGGGGACGGAAACCAGGAGCTCCTCGCCCCGAGCCACCGCCCGGGCCACCTCGGTAACCGTCCAGCGCGGCTCGAACGGGCCCGGCCGCCGCGGGACCGGACCCTCGCCCACGGTTGATCCGCCGGCGACGGCGCGACCGGACAGTGGAGCACCGGAAGCCCCCACCACCCGGGTGGCGACCGACTCGATGAGCTGGGCGGGCGCCCCACCCGGGGACGCGCCGGCGATGACCGCAACCACATCGCGGTGGGCCAGGGTGCGACGGTACGAGGCCAAGCCCTCGAGCCGGAGGCGCACCCGGGCCGGGTCGATCTCCTGGCCCGGTCCGGCCGAGCGCCCGAGCCCGACCACACGGGTCAGATCACCCAGCTCGAACCCGAAGTCGGCTGCCCGGTCCTTCCACTCCCCCATCAGCGACTCGACGGTGCGGGAGCGGTCCTTGTCCGGACGGGTGGCGTAGAACGCACCACGGGTCCGGTGCGACCGACCCGGCCGACCCGGCCGACCCGGCAGGGCCGGCAGGGCCGGCCGCCGGGCCGTGTACTCGGCGATCGCCGCAGACCGCTGCGAGAACAGGAAGCGGAGCATGGGATCGACCCCCCGGACATCGCCCATGCCCGAGGGAGGGACCTCCCACGCCACACCGAGGCG
>JBEKOI010000132.1:0-18732 GCA_049521915.1 Acidimicrobiales bacterium
GGCGTTGGCGATCAGCGCCTTGCGCAGGTCGCCTGGTAGCTGGTGCACGACCCCACCGGGCACTCGCGGGCTGCTCACAGGGCAACGGTAGCGGGTCCGGGCGAGCACGATCACCTTCGGAGCCGGCCCTTCGGAGCCCACCGGTCGAGGACATTCGTCCGGGCGTCGTGGTCGGGCCGACAGCGAGCCGACACAGCGGCCATGGGCTTTCCCAGGGACCGACGTGGGATGCGCCGGAGGGTGGCACCTTCCCGCCGAACCTCGAACCTCGGGCGTAACCTGGCCAACAATGGACCCGGCCGCCTTCGACTACATCCGAGTGAACGCGACGGCCTGGGACGACCGCCACGAGGATCAGTTGATCACGGCCCAGGCGCAGTGGGCGGCGGCAGAGCCGGCCTGGGGCCTCTTCAAGGTTCCCGAGCGAAAGGCACACCTCCTTCCCGACGATCTCAAGGGCAAGATCTCACTGGAGCTCGGATGCGGCACGGCTTACGTTTCGGCCTGGCTGGCCCAGCGAGGGGCACAGCCCGTGGGTGTCGACCCTTCACCCGGACAGCTGGCCATCGCCCGCCGGCTGCAGAACGAGTACGGGTTGCGGTTCCCCCTCATCCTTGCCTCGGGAGAGCACGTACCCCTGGGCGACGGAACCGTCGATGTGGTCATCAGCGAGTACGGCGCCGCCATCTGGGCGGATCCCTACCTCTGGATCCCTGAGGCCGCCCGGCTTCTCCGTCCCGGCGGTGAGCTCATCTTCATGGGCAACAGCTCGCTGCTCATGCTCTGCGTGCCCGAGGAGGACGACGCCGCAGCCACCGACCGCCTCGTCCGTCCCTACTTCGGCATGCATCGATTCGAGTGGCCAGACGATCCCACGGTTGATTTCCACCTCGGCCATGGGGCATGGATACGGCTCCTTCGGGACAATGCCTTCGAGATCGAAGACCTCATGGAACTGCGCCCGCCCGAAGGAGCCGCCTGTCCATTTCCGTTCGTCACCGCCGAATGGGCCAGGAAGTGGCCGTCCGAGGAGGTGTGGCGGGCCCGTAAGGCCCGAGGCTCACAAGCAAGCCCGCGCCCCGCAGGCGGCCGGCACCAGTAACGGAGGCTCGATCTACTGCCCCGGGTCGGAAGGAATCCGTGTGGAATGGTCGGTCATCATGACCAGAAATTGCTCGAGCAACCTGTGGAAGCCGATCACCTCACGGTTGAGGGCGGGCCAATCCACCCCGTTCGGATTCTGGGACTGTTCCAACAGAAGATCGGCCAGCGCAACCGAAGATCGAAGGACCCTGCGGAACGAGACCGCCAGATCCGGAATGTGACAATGATGATTGAGCTGCCATTTCGTGGAATCCCGGGCGATGGCTCGGAGTTGGTCGCTGGTGGCGAGCGCGGCCCCCGGCGTCGACACCCAGAACGCGGAGTTCAGTGCGGCCTTCAGCGGAGTGAGGATCGACCACATCTCGTGTTCCCATCGCTGAAACTCGCCGTCTGACTTCACCCGATCGGGTCCAGAATAATTCATCGATCACCGTTGCCCTTGCCTGGTCCCTTCCGTCCCGTCGCGTGTCGCGGTGAGCACCGACGACGAAGACCGCGGGTTGGTGGAGAGCCCCCTTCGCGTGAACTATACGTCCGCTTTGACCGTTACTACCCAGACATTGCAGGATCCCCACGCAGGGTTACCGCGGCACCGCATTGAGCGGTCAGACCATCGATATTCCGGCCTGGCGGGTGACGAGCGGCGGGTGCCGGTGGCCCCGGCCCGACACCACCGAACGAGCGCCGATGGGCTTGAACACGGGGCGTCTAGTCGATGGCGGCATCGGCGTGCGTGGCCGGCACGGTTCCGAATGCCACCTTCGAGCGCGGGTGATCGATGGAAGAACCGACCCGCGAACCATCGGCTCATCGGTGGTTCCTGCATGAGCCACATGCGGCAATGGGTGCGCAGCCGAAGGACGCACACCGCGAAATGGCCCGGGCTGAACAGCCCAGGTCGAAAGCATCGCTTCCTCGATGCCAGGCATCGGCGCCGGCAGTGGGCCAATGCGAACCGCAGGTCACCCGCAGCCTCCGCCGGGACGAACCACGACAGTGACCGACGGTGCCGTCGCCCGCAACGTAAGCATGGGGGCACACCGATGGGACGTGACCGTCGCCCCGTCGACGGAGACCAGGTAGCCGTCCGGATACGTGATGCTGGGCGTGATCACGTCGGTGACCGTGTCGCCCGCCAACGGTTTGCCATCGATACCGTGTGAGGAATAGCTGAACCTGAACTCTCGCGAGGCGGTATCGAAGCTATAGCCGGTGGGAACGCCGGCGACCGCGAACGGATAGGGGCGGGCCAACGCCCTCAGCGCGGCCGACGCTTGTTCATCTGTCTCGCCTGACGATCCGTGCTGATTGGCGATCATCGAATAATCCCAGAACAACCAGGGGATCTGATACGAGTCAAAGCCATCGAGAAATTGATCGATGGTCGACACATCCGTTGTGGCCCCAAACTCGGTCGCCAGCAGCGCATCGCCGTTGCCGGCGGACAACGTGATTGCCTTTTCCGTCTGGCCTGGAAACTGGGCGATGTACGGATGGAACGAAAGTGCGTTGGCCGGTGAGCCGAACGCCGGAATGGAGGTACTGCCCTCGTAGTCGAAGGTGAGGAACGGCTCGACGAAGATGAGGTGGTGGGGATCGACAGCGCGGATGGCGCGGGCGGCCTTGGTGTAGAACGGCGCCAGCAGACGCTGATCGAGAGTTGGGCATCCGGCCTCGGTTTCGCAGCTCTCGTAGTCTGCCCCCGGCCAGGGTTCGTTCATGATGTCGTAGCCGAGAATCGACCTGTCCGACTTGAATGTCTCCGCCAGAGCGACCAGGGCGGCTACGTAGCGCTCCTGGAGGCCGACACCTCCGGGGCCAGGCCGGTCAGCCCAGAAGTTGGCCCACACCGTTTGCACGGCCGGACTCTTGAAATACCCGGTCGGGAAAGCCAGTTTGGGATTGGCCGCTCCATCGGTGATGGTGGCCCACGCCGGAAAGCCGTCTCCTCCGGTGACCGGGCCGTACTCGTCCTGGTGCATATCGAGCAGGACGAAGATGTGGTCCTGGGCCAGCAAGTCGGCCATCCGGTCGATCTCGTGCAGATAGGTCTCGTTGATCTTGCCGGGTTGAGGCATCAGAGCATCGAAGAGCACGCCGAGACGAACGGCGCGGAACCCGTGCGCGGCAAGAAGCGATGCGTCGGCGGCATCGAAACCGTTCAGAGGGTCGAATGGAGCCTGCTTTACGACATCGTTGACCCCGTGCGGCAGGAGGACCCGCCCTTCGGAATCGATCAGCCAGCGGCCTTGGTGACCGATGAACCCGGTCGGGGCCGCGGGGGGCACCACCTTCGCCGGCGTCGATGAAGCGCTGGTGCAAGCCGAGCACGTCACAGCCAGGAGCATGCAGATGATGATCAAGCAGCGACGCATCTGATTCCACCCTTCGTCGGACCAATCCACCGGACTCCGATGTCAGCCGACGCCCGGCGCCAGGCTGACTCTGCTCACCCTAGGCAAAGCCGCCAGAAGCTGTCGTGGAGGCATCACGGCTCCAGCCGGCCGGGCTTCCACGGGCTGACCGGCAGTACTGTCTAGAGCTCATGACCACTGTGGATACACCCACCTCCGTGTTCGAAGCCGACGGCAACCTCATGGTCCCGACCCAAGCAGCCCGCGGTCCCTGGGACCCCGAGACCCTGCACGGTGCCGCGGTTGCCGCGCTCCTCGCCGGGTCGCTCGACGTCGAGGACCAGGCGACGGTGCGCACGCTCGTCGAACTGCTCGGCCCGGTCCCGTTCGCGCCGGTCTCCATCCAACGTGGGCCGACCGACGGCGGACGTCGGGTCAAGCGGCAGTCCGCAATCCTGTGCGCTGATGGTCGTCCGGTTGCCCGTGCCTCGGTGACCCGGATCCGGCTGAGCCAGATGACGCTGCCCGATGGGGCCACAGACCATCCGGTCACCTTCGATCCGGCGACCACCCCCGACCTCACGACTCCGAATGCTCACGCCGCCGGGGTGGTCGGGTGGCCGTCGTTCGACAGCCTGGCCATGGCCACCCGCTGGGAGCGGTCCGGGCCGTCCGGACCGCAGAAGCTGTGGCTTCGGCTGCTTCTGCCCATCGTTGCCGGCCAGGTGACCTCTGGAGGACAGCGGGCGGTGGCCGCCGCCGACTACGGGACGAGCGGTACATCGGCGCGCCTTCCATTCGCCCGGTGGTCGTTCATGAATGCCGATCTGACGGTCAGTCTCTCCAGACCACCGGTCGGTGAATGGATCGGAATGGAGACCGACGGCATCATCCAGCCCACGGGGACCGGGCTGTCGATCGGACAGATCTACGACCAGGCCGGTCGACTCGGTCAGTCGGCCCAGTCGCTGCTGATCGAGCCGCGCTGACCGGTGCTGATGACGGGATGCTCGGCCATTGCGCTGAGCAAGCCCATCTCGGGCCCGCCCGCGAGGCGGAGCCGTCAGGTCGAGTCGCTCAACCGGTTGTCCGAGGCTCAACCGGCTCTCAGAGGAGGCCGCTACGGCCGACGAGAACCCGTGAGCACCTCATCGAGGTGGATGAGAATCTGAGGCCATGCCCCGGCATGGCGGTGTGCCGACTCATCGCTTGCGAATCCACCGTGCGTCAGTCGGAGGACGGTCCCCGGACCGGTGGGATCGAGCTCGATTCTGACCACCGTCTCAGCCCCCTCGGTCCCGTCCCTCCCGGTCACCCAGGTCTGTTCAATGAGCCGACCACGTTCCAGGGCGAGGAACCGTCCATAGTGTGGATGACGATTGCCATCGTGGATGACTTCAAACCAGTAGGGCTCGCCCACCACCGCACTCATCCGTATGGCCCCTGGCGATGCGAACCACGTATCGAAAGCCTCCGTCCAGGCATGAAAGATCGCGGACGGTGATGCATTCATGGTCTGCTCGATTGTGAATGAGACTGTGTCGCCGGTCACACCAGGAGTCTCGCACCGGCTCTCCCGCATGCGCGCCCGGCATCGGCGGGGTCGATCCACGCTGTCGGGAGCCCGACCGGGACCTCGACGACGTCATGCGGGAATCCATGGCCGGGCTCCTGGCTCCTGGCTCCTGGCTCCGGGCTCCTGGCTCCTGGCTCCTGGCGGTGGCAGGCGCTGGCGCCGGCGCCGGCGGAAGGCCAACCATGTGGGTCCTTTTCTCTATTACTCCGACAGGTATAATGGGATTAGCAAATCCGTCGAACGGGAGACCGTTCCGGACTTGAGGCTGCTGGGCGCCCTGCCCCTCGGCTCAGCGGCCGCCCTCTACCCCTCCGACGGAGTAGAGGGCTGTGCCGTTGCCACCTCGGCCCCGAGGCTCCCGCAACACCCGTAGAGTCGCGGTCATGAAGAACCGCACGCTCGGCCGAACCGGAATCAGGGTGAGTCCCCTCTGCCTCGGGGCGATGATGTTCGGGGCCTGGGGCAATCCCGACCATGAGGACTCGGTCCGGATCATCCATCGCGCACTCGACGCGGGGATCAATTTCATCGATACCGCCGATGTCTACTCGGCCGGCGAATCCGAGGAGATCGTGGGCCAGGCTCTGGCCCAGGTGGATCGGTCCCGGGTCGTCCTGGCCACCAAGGTCCACGCGCCGATGAGCGACGACCCCAATGCGCAGGGCAATTCGCGCCGGTGGATCATCGCAGAATGTGAGAACAGCCTGCGGCGGCTGGGTACGGACCACATCGACCTCTATCAGGTGCACCGTCCCGATGAGACCGTCGACGTCGACCAGACGCTGGGCGCGCTCACCGATCTCGTCCACGCCGGCAAGATCCGGGCCTTCGGGAGCTCCACGTTTCCCGCCGAGCAGATCGTCGAGGCCCAGTGGGCGGCCGAGCGCCGGGGCCGGGATCGCTTCATGACCGAGCAGCCCCCCTACTCCATACTCGTCCGCGGCATCGAGCGTGACGTTCTCCCGGTCGCCCAGACATACGGGATGGGTGTCATCCCTTGGAGCCCGCTGGCCGGCGGCTGGCTGTCGGGCAGCTTCGGGAAGGACAAGGGGAACACCAGTCGGAGGGCGCAGCGGGTACCCGGCCGCTACGACCTGAGCATCCCCGAGAATCAGCGAAAGCTCGAGATCGTCACCGAGCTGGCCACGGTGGCCGATGAAGCCGGCCTGACCATCATCGAGCTAGCCCTGGCCTTCGTGCTCGAGCACCCGGCGGTGAGCGCAGCCATCATCGGGCCCCGCACCATGGAGCAACTCGAGTCGCAGCTCTCCGCGCCCGACATCCGTCTCGAACCGGCCGTCCTGGACCGCATCGACGAGATCGTCGCGCCGGGGACCAACATCAATCCCGAGGACGCCGGCTGGGCGCCTTCGGTGTTGGCCAACCCGAGGCTCCGGCGCCGCCACTACCGCTGACCCCACCTCCAGCCGACCGACGAGGAGTTCGGCGGGCCACTGGGTTCTCCCGCTCCCCCGACGCGCCTCGAGCACCGTCCGGCGCCGCGACCGGCTCAGGCCTCGATGGCCGGCCGGTCCGGAAATCCCCGCACCAGGGCCCCGACCACGACGGCCAGCGTGAAGTCGAACAGCTGGCCCTCGTCGCAGGGGTGTGAAAGATGCTCGAGGAGCTCGGGGGCGTCAGCTGCGTCGTCGAGCGACCAGAGCTCCTCGGGGCTCTCACGCTGGGTGGGCTGGCGTTCGAGTTGACGGTCCAAGAGGACCGAGCCGATGACCAGGTTGAGCACGGCCTGAACCCCGAGCGCGACCCCGGCGGGGTCCACGCCGGCCGACCTGAGCTCGTTGACCAGGACGCGCCGGGCCGGTTGGAAGAGCGCAGCCGTGCGACCTTGGCGGTGGACCAGGGCCACCAGTTCCGGACGCTCGAGGAGCGTGCTCCGCAAGGACGTAGCCAACGAGGTGATCCGAGTGGCCGGGTCGCGGCCTCGGACCGATACCTCCCCCAGTCGGGCGATGACCCGTTCGGCGACACCGTCGAGCAGCGCCTGCTTGTCCCCGACGTGCCAGTAGATGGCCGTGGCCGCCACACCCAGTTTGGTCGCCAGCCCCCGGATGGTGAGGCCGTCGATCCCCTCGGTCTCGACGATCAGCAAGGCGGCGTCGAGCACCTGGTCGCGGGAGAGCCCGGCGGCGGGAGACCGTCCGGGATCTGCTTGACCTCGACCGACCGTCATGTAACGATGTTACAGGCAGGAGGGCGCCTCAGCAGCGAGGGCTGAAGACGGCGGATGGGTGCGGCAAGGAACAGGGGGAGGCGAGACGATGAACGGTGACGACCACTACACCATCATCTCGGCGGACTGCCACGCCGGGGCGGATCTCCTCCACTATCGGGACTACCTCCCGACCAGGCTCCATGCCCAGTTCGACGATTGGGCCAGGCAGTACCGCGTCCCGTTCGACGACCTCATGGGCGAGGACGCCAGCCGCAACTGGGATCACCGACGTCGCCAGGCCGAACTGGAGGCGGACGGGATCGTCGCCGAGGTCATCTTCCCCAACACGATCCCCCCCTTCTACCCTGAGCCGTCGCTGAAGGTGCAGGTCCCCGGCGCCACCGAAGGCGACCTCGAGCTCCGCTGGGCCGGCCTGCGGGCCCACAACCGGTGGCTGGCCGACTTCTGCGCCGCAGCACCGGGCCGGCGTCTCGGAATCGTCCAGATCATGCTGCACGACGTGGCTGCCGCGGTCGCCGAGGTCGAGTGGGCCGCCGAGGCCGGCATGACCGCCGGCATCCTCTTGCCGGGGGCCCCTCCCGGTTCGGGTCTCGAGCCGCTCTATTCGCGGATCTACGACCCCCTCTGGCGGGCGTGCGAGGTGGCGGGCCTTCCGATCAATCATCACAGCGGGAGCGCGGTGCCGCCGTTGGGCGACCAGGACATCGAAAAGGTCATGTTCATGCTGGAGGTCACCTGGTGGGCCCATCGTTCGCTCTGGCATCTCATCTTCGCCGGGGTCCTCGAGCGCCATCCCGAGCTCCAGTTCGTCTTCACCGAACAGGGGACGGCATGGATCCCCGAGACGCTCGGGACGCTCGATTTCTTCTTCTCGCGGATGGGCACGGCGACCGGATCCCAGGAGCTCGAATGGGGGGAGTCAGTCGTCTCCCAGCTCTCGATGCGTCCGAGCGAGTACTGGGCTCGCCAGTGCCATGTGGGGTCGAGCTTCATGCGCCCGGCGGAGGCCGCCATGCGTCACTCCGTGGGAGTGGGCAAGATCATGTGGGGCAGCGACTACCCCCACAGGGAGTCGAGTTACCCGTTCAGTGCGGAGGCCCTCCGCCTGTCGTTCGCCGGCATCGAGCCCGTCGAAGTCCAGCAAATGCTCGGGGGCAATGCGGCCCGCCTCTTCGGGTTCGACATGGGCGGCCTCAGGGACGTGGCCAGACGAGTAGGTCCGACCCACGACGAGATCTCCCGGCCACTGGAGACATCTGAGATTCCCGTCGAAGCCGGTCGCTGTCCGGCCTTCGCCGGCGTGACCTGAACGCCACCCGCCCAGAGGAACGATCAACGACGAAGGAGAACCATGGGACACGTCCGTTATGGAGCACGATCGGAAGAGCAGCTGCGCAACCGCGAGGTGGAGGCGACATCTGTCGACGTGTGGGCCACGACCCTGGTCGCCACCTACCTCACCGATCCTGACGCCCTCGCCGCCGTCCTGCCACCTCCCATCGAGCCCGGCCCCGAGCCATTGGTCAAGGTCACGGTGGCCACCGTCGACATCGCCGGGTACCCGACGTTCGGCGCCGGGAGCTTCTCGGTACGGGCCCGCCATGAGGGAACCGACGGGTTCTATGCCCTCCTCATGCCCATGACCACCGAGCAATCGGTCATCGGCGGCCGGGAGACCTTCGGGGAACCGAAGAAGCTCGGGTCGGTCGAGCTGGTTCGTGAAGGCGACCGGGTCACAGGGACCTTTGCCCGCATGGGCGTCGAGATCGTCAACGTGAGCGGCCGGATCACCCGTGAGCTCGAACTGCCCGACCCCGAGACGCGGACCGACTTCTACTTCAAATTCCTCCCATCCCCCGACGGCAAGGGCTTCGACACCGATCCGGCCCTGGTCTACTGTCACCGGACAGAGCAGACCCGGAAGTTCGAAGAGGTCTCGGGTGAGGTTCTTCTGCGCGATTCGCGATTCGACCCGGTCGCCGACCTTCCCGTGCGCGAGCTTATGGCCATCAACCTGGCCGAGCGGAGCAGCATCCAGCGGGGCGAGATCCACGGCACCGTGCCCGGCGAATGGATCCGCCCCTACGTGCATCAGCGCTATGACGACATGTCACCGATCGGCGACAAATGATGGAGATACTCTCCGGCCAGGTGGCGGTCGTCACCGGTGGGGCCGGCGGCATCGGACGGGCCATGGGCGAACGCTTCGCCCGTGAGGGCATGAAGGTGGTCCTGGCCGATGTCGATGACGACGCGCTCGCCGATGCCGCGGGCAAGCTCCAGGCCGAGGGATTCGAGGTCATCGGGGTGAACTGCGACGTCTCGGACTTTGCCTCGGTGGAGCAGCTACGCGACGCCGCTCTCGACCGGTTCGGCGCCGTCCATCTGCTCTGCAACAACGCCGGCATCGGTGCCGGTGCAGAAGGGGCGCTCTGGGAGCACGAGCTCAACGACTGGCGGTGGGCCTTCAACGTCAATGTGTACGGCGTCATCCACGGCATCAACGCCTTCGTTCCCTCCATGGTCGCCTCCGGTGCCAATGGGCACGTCGTCAACACCTCGTCCGGCAACGGTGGGGTGTCGCCGCTCCGCGGCACCCCGCAGTACGCGGTGACCAAGGCCGCCGTGGTGACCCTGACCGAATGCCTCTCTGCCCAGCTGGCAGACGCCGGCTCAGCCGTCGGGGCTTCGGTCCTGTTTCCGGGACCGAACATGCTGCGCACCGGAATCTTCAGCTCGTGGCGCGTACGCCCACCGGAGCTGGCCAAAGAGCGGCCGCGCCAGACTCCCTACCCGACCATCGAGGACATCGAGGGCCAGATGGCTGCGGCCGGCATCGAGGTCCACTACACCGAGCCGGCAGAGGTCGCGGACCAGGTCGTGCGGGGCGTGCAGTCGGGCGATTTCTGGATCATGGCGCCGAGCGAGTCGGTCGACGCACAGATCCGGGCCAGGGCCGACTCGATGCTCGGGCGCACCAACCCCACCTACCTGCGGGAGGTCCCCGGATGACCACCGATCGAACGAGGGAGATGTCCCGGTGAACAACTACATGGTGATCTCGGCGGACTGTCATGCCGGGCTGCCCAGCGAGCAGTATCGCCAGTGGCTGGATCCGGAGTTCCGGGATGCCTTCGACCAGTCGCTGGCCGCACGGGCCGCGATGGAGGGCGAACTGGCCGTGCGAGGCCTGAGGAACGAGGAGTGCGCCGAGGAGTGGGAGCTGGAGAACGCCGAGGGCCTGCGCGTCGGCTGGGACGCAGGCCGAAGCTATCAGGAGCTCGGCGGGTGCGAAGGCCCACAATAGGTGGCTGGCCGAGCTGTGCAACGAGAGCCCGCACCGTCGCGCCGGGGTGGCTATCGTGCCCATCTTCGACGTCGACGCCGCGGTGGCCGAGATCGGACGGGCGCGGGAGTCCGGGCTCAGAGGGGGCATCCTCATCCCTTCGATGTGGCAGCCCTACGAGCCGTATCACGATGCCAGGTACGACCCGGTCTGGGCGGCCTGCTCGGATCTCGAAATGCCGGTGCACGTGCATTCGGGAGCTGCCGACCGGGCATCGTACGGTGACCATGTCGGGATCTATGTTGCCGAGGTCCGCTGGTGGTCGACCCGGCCCTTGTGGTTTCTCCTGTGGGCGGGGACGTTCGATCGCTTTCCGTCGCTCACTTTTGTCACCACCGAGTGCGGTGCCTTCTGGGCCCCCGATCTGTTGTGGACATCGGACATCGTCTACGACCGGGAGCACGCGGCCAAAAAGCTGGGCAAGCAACTCACCGATCACCTGTCCATGCGGCCGAGCGAGTACTTCGACCGGAATTGTTACATCGGTGCGTCGAACACACGCCGACGCGAGCTCGCCCGCCGGTACGAGATCGGCATCGGGAACATCATGTGGGGGAACGACTTCCCCCATCCCGAAGGGACATGGCCCCATACCAGGGAGTGGCTCAGCAGGGCGTTCTCGGACATTCCGGTCGACGAGACCCAGCAGATCCTCGGTTCCAACGCCGCCGAGTGCTACCACTTCGACACCAAGGCCCTCCAACCCCTGACCGCCAGGGTCGGACCCACCCCCGAGGAGCTGGGCCAACGCGGGGACGATCTCCAAAAGTGGGAGGAGCTGGCTGCCGCCGGCCGGCCCTGGCTGACCGGGAAGGAGGCGCTCGACCTCCCGGTGGGCGACTGAGCCGGAACGACCCTCCTCTCCCCCACCCCCAGGCGGGTGCCCCCGGGGCGCCGATGGCCATGTCGCATTCCCGCCAGACATTCCGGCCCACCTGGGCCATGCTGGTCCCGTGATCGAGGACTTCGAACGTTGTTACGTCGCCGTGCAGTCCCGCGACCCGCGTTTCGACGGTTGGTTCTTCACCGCGGTCACCTCGACCGGCATCTACTGCCGGCCGAGCTGCCCGGCCAAGACGCCCATGCGGGCAAACGTACGCTTCTATCCCTCCGCCGCCGCCGCCCAGCGTGCCGGATTCCGCGCCTGCAAGCGCTGCCGGCCCAATGCCACGCCGGGGTCACCCGAATGGGACACCCGCGCCGACGTCGTGGCGCGGGCGATGCGCCTGATCGCAGACGGGTTGGTCGACCGTGAGGGAGTGTCGGCACTCGCCGAGCGGCTGGGGTACAGCGTGCGCCAGCTGGAGCGACTCCTGTCAGCAGAGGTGGGCGCCGGACCCATCGCCATCGCCAGGGCCCAGCGCGCCCAGACGGCGCGAATCCTCATCGAGACCACCACCCTGCCCATGTCCGACGTGGCCTTCGCCGCCGGCTTCTCGAGCGTCCGTCAATTCAACGACACCATCCAGGCCGTGTTCGCCAGCTCGCCCACCCGGCTCCGCACCCGGGTGGGCGAGGCGTCACGATCGGACGGAGGCGCCTCCACCACCCTGATCCTGCGACTTCCGTTCCGCCAGCCCCTCTGCCCCGACAACCTCATCGGGCATCTAGCTGCCACCGCGGTCCCGGGCGTGGAAGAGGTGTGCGGCTTCACCTATCGCCGCACGCTGCGCCTCGGCCATGGTCCAGGCATCGTCGAGCTCACTCCAGCCCCGGATCACATCCTCTGCCGGGCGGTGCTCTCCGACGTGCGGGACCTGACCGCGACCATCTCCCGGTGCCGATGGCTTCTGGACCTCGACGCGGACCCGACCGCCGTCGACCGCCATCTGGCGCGGGACCCCGCTCTTCGGCCGGTGATCGACAAAGCACCGGGCCGGCGGGTCCCGCGGTGCGTCGACGGCGCCGAGCTGGCCATCAGGGCCGTGCTGGGCCAGCAGGTCTCGACGGAGGCGGCTCGGACCCATGCCGGCCGTCTGGCCGTCAGCCACGGAGACCCGGTGACCGATCCGGGCGGTGGACTGACCCACCTGTTCCCATCCCCCGCCGCCCTCCGCCACGCCGAGCCGGCGCTGCCCGAGCCCCGGCGGCGCACACTGTCGGCTCTGGTCGAGGCGCTCTGCCACGATCGCCTCGACCTCGGACCCGGCTGTGACCGCGACGAGGCGCTCGCCGTGCTCGGTGAGCTGCCCGGTATCGGACCCTGGACGGCCGACATCATCGCCATGCGGGCCCTGGGCGATTCCGATGCCTTCCCGGCCACCGACCTCGGTGTCCGTCGAGGTGCCGGCACGCTCGGAATCCCTTCGACCAGGGCGGCCCTCGTCCGGTATGCGACCGCCTGGCGGCCATGGCGGGCCTATGCCGTTCAGTACCTCTGGTCCGTCACCGACCATCGCATCAACCAGTGGCCGCCACCTCGGGCGATCCACTTCTCCCCCCACCAATCACAAGGAGACTCATGACACCCACCATCACCACGTCGGTCGACAGTCCCGTCGGAACCCTGACGCTGTCGGCGTCTGACGGGTTCCTCACCGCCATGTACATGGACGGCCAGCGGCATGCCCCTCCCCAGCCGGTGGACGGGCAGAGCAACGACGCCTGGTTCGCCGACATCATCAGCCAGCTGCACGCCTATTTCGACGGCGACCTCACCGGGTTCGAAATCCCGACCCGACTCCATGGAACCGATTTCCAGCGCAAGGTGTGGTCGCATCTCCAGGACATTCCCTACGGCGAGACGATCAGTCGCCCGGCGGGTCGGGAGCCCCAAGGCCTCACGGGCGGTCGGGCTGGCCAACGGGCGCAACCCGGTGTCCATCATCGTCCCCTGCCACCGGGTCATCGGATCCAACGGTCAGCTGACCGGTTACGGAGGCGGGCTCGAACGCAAGACCTGGCTCCTCGATCACGAGGCCGCCCACCGCGCCGGCGCAGCTTCCCGAGCGCAGCACACGATGCGCGTGTAATAATCCCATCCGATGGTGACGGTGACCCTGGCGGATCTGGCGTACCGGTACCGGCAATTCCTGATTGCCGTCGTCGGAGCCGGTGTGGTCATGGCCATGGCCCTCCTGCTGGCCGGACTGGTCGGGGGGTTCGGGTCGGAGATCCAACAGACAGTGGGAGCGGTCGGTGCGGACCACTGGGTGATGGCCAACGCATCCGCCGGTCGTATCCAGTCGGTCGACGTGTTCCCACAGGCCGATGCCGCCCTGATCTCCCGCACACCGGGCGTGACCCGGTCCTCTCCCCTGATCGTCCTGCCCCAGGAGGTCGCACGCATCAATGGCAAGATCACGACGGTCGTGGTCATGGGCACCGCCGTCGGCGGACTCGGGGACCCGGCGGTCACCGCCGGCCGTGCGTTCTCCGCTCCGGGACAGGTCGTCGTCAACGCGGGAACGGGTGCTGCGGTCGGAAGTCAGATCGTCATAGGGACCACCCCGTTCCGGGTGGCCGGCCAGGTGCAGAACCGCACGCTGTTGGGCGGGACCAACGTCATCTATATGCCCCTGGCCAGCGCACAGGCGGTCGGGCTGGGCGGACGACCTCTGATCACCGCCGTGGTCACGACGGGCACAACGAGGACGGTGCCCGCCGGGCTCCAGGCCTTCACCACACCAGTCGTCGAACAGCGCACCCTCGACTCCCTGGCTTCGGCGGTCTCCTCCATCAACAACACCAAGATCCTCATGTGGATCATCGCCGGCATCATTATCGCCGCCCTGTTGTACGTGTCCGCGTTGCAGCGGGTCCGTGACTTCGCGGTGCTCAAGGCACTGGGCTCGTCGACCTTGCTGCTGCTGGGAAGCCTGGCGCTCCAAGCGGTGGTGGTGTCGTTGCTGGCCGCCGCTTTTGCCGCCATCATCTCCAACTTCATGAGCGGTATCTTCCAGTCGCCGGTGGCCATTCCGGGGAGCTCGTTCGTGGCGTTGCCGATCATTGCCGTGGTCGTCGGACTGATCGCCAGCCTCGTCGCCCTGCGCCAGGCCACCGGTGCAGACCCAGCTGCGGCGTTCGGCTGACCATGGCCGATCTCGTCGCCAAGGATCTGACCATGGAGTTCTCCTCCGGTGGCTACAAGGTCCGGCCCCTCCACGAGTTCTCCTTCTCCGCCGACGACGGTGAGCTCGTCGTCCTGCTCGGACCGTCGGGCTGCGGGAAGACCACGCTCCTGTCGTGTCTGGCCGGATTGCTCACCCCCACCGCCGGGTCGATCACCCTCGACCAGACGGTGGTGTCGGATCTCAGCGGTGCCGCCCTCTCCGACTACCGGCGCCACACCGTCGGCGTCGTGTTCCAGGCCTTCAACCTCATCCCCAGCCTCAACGCACGTTCGAACGTGATGGTCCCCCTCCGCCTGGCCGGCGTGGGACGGGCCAAGGCGCGGGACCGTGCCGATGTCCTGTTGGAGCAGGTCGGTCTGGACGAGCGGGGTCACCATCGTCCCGATCAGATGTCGGGAGGACAGCAGCAACGGGTGGCCATCGCCCGCGCCCTCGTCCAGGACCCTCCGCTCGTGCTGGCCGACGAGCCCACCGCCCACCTCGACTACATCCAGGTCGACGGGATCCTGAGGCTCTTGCGCGCCATCGCCGCACCGGGCCGCCTGGTTGTGGTGGCCACCCATGACGAACGGATCACCCAGCTGGCCGACCGGGTCGTCGAGCTGGTCCCCCATCTCCCCGATTCGGCCAGGGAACCGCAGCCGGTGGCGTTGACTGCGGGCCAGGTCCTCTTTGACCAGGGTGACGACAGCGATCTTGTCTACGTGGTGCAATCCGGAGAAGTGGAGATCTACCGCGTCCGGGCGGACGGGACCGAGGAGCATCTGACCGTGGTCAAGCCGGGCAGTTACTTCGGTGAGCTCGGGCCCCTCCTCAACTTGCCCCGGGCCGCATCGGCACGCGCCGTCACCGATGTGGAGCTCACCGGCTACGGCGCACGACTCTTCCGCACCCTTCACCCGTCGGCCAAGCCGGGGGAAGGGTGAGCTCGTCGGGGGGGCCATCTCCGGCCCTGGCCCCCGGGGGCCGGCCGTCACGGCGTCGGAGCATGACCCCACCTTCCGGCTGATGGCAGGACATTGAGCAGTACCGCGGGCGAGCACGCCGGCAGGGGTTCACAGGACGTCGCTTCCAAGGCAGCTTCACCGGTGCTCATCATCCTCGCATCGGCGCAATTCCTCATGACCCTGGACACATCGGTCATGAACGTCTCCATCCGGTCGGTGGCCAACGACCTCGGGACCACGGTCACCGGCATTCAGACGGCCATCACGCTCTACACGTTGGTCATGGCCGCGTTCATGATCACCGGCGGCAAGATCGGAGCCCTCATCGGCCGGCGCCGGGCGTTTGCCATCGGGCTGGTCGTGTACGGCACCGGGTCGGCGATCACGGCGCTGTCCCCGAACCTCACCGTGCTCATCATCGGCTGGTCGGGGTTCGAGGGCCTCGGCGCCGCCCTCATCATGCCGGCCATCGTCGCCCTGGTCGCCGGCAACTTCCCCCAGGAACGCCGACCGGCGGCATACGGGCTGATCGCCGCGGCGGGTGCCATTGCCGTTGCCGCCGGTCCCCTGGTCGGTGGCGCCGTCACCACCTTCACCTCGTGGCGATGGGTGTTCGCCGGAGAGGTGGTCATCGTGGGAGTCATCCTGTTGTCGCTCCGCCGGGTGAAGGACATCCCGCCCGAGGAGCGGGTGTCCTTCGACCTGGTGGGCGCGGTGCTCTCCGTGGTCGGTCTTTCCATGACGGTGTTCGGAGTGCTGCGCTCAGGGACCTGGGGTTGGGTGCGCCCCAAACCCGGCGCTCCGATCCTGCTCGGCGTCTCGCCGGTGGTCTGGCTGGTCGTCGGCGGCCTCCTGGTCATCGGCGCCCTGCTGCTGTGGGAAGGCCGACTGGAGCGGCTCGGCCGGGAGCCGATGATCCGGCTGTCCATGTTCCACAGCGTGCAGCTGTCCGGTGGCCTGGTGGCGTTCTTCTTCCAGTTCCTCGTGCAGTCAGGCATCTTCTTCACGATCCCGCTGTTCCTGTCGGTGGTGCTCGAGTTGAACGCCCTCCAGACCGGCATCCGCCTCCTCCCTCTTTCCATCACCCTCCTCGTCACCGCCCTGGCCGTCCCCAGGCTGGCCCCGCGGGCCTCACCCCGGCTCGTCGTCCGGCTGGGCATGCTCTGCATGCTGGCCGGAACCCTGGTGATGGTCGGGGGGCTCAACCCCGGCGCCAACGCCGGAATCGTCCTCATCCCGATGGCCCTGATGGGAGTGGGCATCGGAGCCCTTGCCTCCCAGCTCGGAGCCGTCACCGTCTCCGCGGTCCCCGATGACCGGAGCCCCGAGGTAGGAGGGCTCCAGAACACCTTCACCAACTTCGGGGCGTCGCTCGGCACCGCCTTGGTCGGCGCCGTCCTCATCGGCAGCCTCACCACCAGCTTCATCGCCGGGGTGACCCACAACCCGGCGATTCCGGCCGATGTCACGGCCAAGGCGACCGTGCAGTTGGAAAGTGGAATCCCCTTCGTCTCCGACACCGATCTGCGGGCCGACCTGGCCAAGACCGAGCTCCCTCCTTCCACCCAGGAGGCGGTCGTGGCCGAGAACGCCTCAGCCCGTCTGATCGGACTGCGAAGCGCCCTGTGGTTGGTCGCCCTGCTCACCGTGTTCAGTCTCTTCTTCACGGGCATGCTTCCGCGGCGAGCGCTCGGCGCGGCACGGGAGGCACCCACGTCCGCCTGACCACCTCCGGCCGGGAGTCGAGGGGAACGGGGCGGCCGATGGACGGAATAGATGGTCCCTGAACTGCACGTTCTCCTCCCGACCGGCACCAGCCGAGGGCCCGGGTAAAGGAGCGGTCGACGGGGGCCGATAACCCTACGGTGAAGACCGACCGCGCTCACCCCACCCAGCGACAGGTCCGCGATGTTCTCATCTCGGGCGTCATCGCCGAGTCGATCGCCATCCCCCTCCTCTTCATGGTGATCCTGTTCAACCAAGATCCGGTCAAATGGTGGTACGTCGTCGGCGCCGTCGCGTGCATCGTCGCCTCGGTGGTCTTCGTCGCCCTCTTCGTCGTCGTCACCAAGGGAAGATCCGACCTCAGCACCAAGGCCAACGCAGGGTTCGTGCTCGTCTGCCTCGCCCTCACCACGCTGGGATTCATCGAATTGGGGTCCGGCAACAAACTGGACGTCTACACCCCTGCGGTCCTGGTCGGCGTCACACTCGTCTCCATCATCGGCGACCGGCCCATGCGCATCGGCATCGACGTGTTCGCCATCGCGCTGGTGACCATGACCAGTTGGGCCGCGGGCATCCGGGGGTCCGAGCTCGTGGCTGTCAGCCTCGTCTACACCTCGACCGTCGTGGCCGTGACATGGATCGTCTCCCGCGCCATGGGATCGCTGACCGGGCGGCGTGACTTCAGACCGTCCGTCGATGTGCTCAATGAGGTCTTCGAGGACATCGGGCCCGGTGTCAACGACTCCGGCACCGACATCATCGTGACCATGCTCCACCGCGGCCTCCCCCTGGTCGCCGATATCCTCCCTGCCGACCAGATCGCCGTCTTCACCCGGAACGAGCGGCTCAACCGCTTCACTCCCCTGCTCGCCTGGCCCGGAGATCCGGGCGAGGACGTCTCGACCCTGACCGAGCTCCCCCAGCTCGATCAGGCCCTTCGCTCCGACGCGGTCGTGCTCGACGAGGCCTTCTGCGTCATCCCCGTCGGGTACTGCTCCGACGGAGAGCTGGTCATGGTGGTCCGGCGCTCCGAATTCGACCGGCGAATCGACCGGCGGACAGGTGAGACAGCCGAGCTGCTGGCCGCCGCCTTCCTCCGGATGACCAGCAGGGCGAACTTCATGAGCGGGCTCCTCACCGGCAACCGCACCGATCCTCTCACCGGACTGGCCAACCGGCAGACCCTCTACGAGCGGATCGAGATCGAGATGGCCCATGCACTCCGCTCGGAGACACCGCTGAGCGTGGCCATGATCGACCTCGACCACTTCCGGGACTACAACGAACGCCACGGTCACGTGGCCGGGGACACGCTCCTGCGGTCGATTGCCGCCCTGATGGTCTCCAATATCCGCGGGCAGGACCTCGTCGCCCGCTACGGAGGGGAGGAGTTCTGCCTGGTAATGCCCG
>JBEKOI010000133.1:0-10503 GCA_049521915.1 Acidimicrobiales bacterium
CGGGGATCTCGTGGAACGGCATGCGGGCGATGTTGACGGTGAGGGCTTCGTCGAGCCACAGATCCGAGCTGGTCCAGAAGCGCAGCACCACCGCCACCACCAGGACCGCGGCCACGGCCACGGCCATCAGTCGCTGGGTCGTGCGACTGAAGGGCGGTCCTTGCGGATCTTGCCGACCGTGACGGGAGGCGGGCGGCGGGGAGCTCGCCCCACCCGAGCGCGGCGGCGCCCCGCCCGCGTCGGTCGCCCGGCCCGCGTCGGTCAGGCCGCCCGCGTCGGTCAGGCCGACCTCGCCGGTCTCACCGGTCTTGTCGACCTCGATTTCCGATCCGGGCGCAGGGGTCTCCACCTCGGTCTCGACGACCGAGGCGGAGGGGGGAGCCACATCCATGGGTGGCATGGTACCCAGCGGCGCGGACAGGGTGCGGGTCCGTCCTCCCGGGCTCGACCCATCCATGGACCCAGGCACCCCGTGGCGGTAACGTGCCCGCACGATGACGTCAACCTGTGGCAGAGTGCATCCGTCTTGTGAGCAGCAGTTCTGGCCAACTGGGCAGGGGAAGAAGGATGGGGGACGCCTGTGACATTGGGCAATGAATTGAGCCGTCGCACCTTTTTGTCCCGCAGCATGGCCGCCGGCGGAGCCGTGGCTCTCGGAGCCGGTGCCTCGTCGTTGTTGGCCGGCTGCTCCTCCGGATCGACCGGGTCGACGAGCACCACGGCCGCAGGTGGATCAGCCGGCGTGGGGACGGGACCGCCGGTGCGCGGCGGTTCGCTCACCGTCGGGACCATCGCCGAGATCGACGGGTTCTACCCGCCCACCAACCACTGGGACACCAACGGTTTCCTCTACGCCAACACCGTCTACGACCCGCTGATGGCGGTGGCCGCCGACGGCAGCATCCAGCCCTACCTGGCCCAGTCGATGACCAACAACTCCACCTTCGAGGTGTGGACGATGACCCTGAGGCCGGGCGTCAAGTTCAGCGACGGGTCCCTGCTCACGGCGGCGGTGGTCAAGGCCAACTTCGACGCCCTGCTGGCCTCGCCGTTGAGCGGGCCGGCCCTCAAGCAGGTGGTGTCGGTGACCGCCCCCGAGGCCATGACCGTCGTCTTCACCCTCACCGGCCCCAACCCGACCTTCCCCTCCGGTCTCACCTCCCAGGTCGGCTACCCGGTCGGTGAGGCCATGATCAAGAATGCCGCCGCCGGCGGGTCCGGCACCCTGGTCCCCGTGGGTACCGGGCCGTTCATCTATTCGCAGTGGCAGCCGAACGACTTCTTCACCGCCACCCGCAATCCCCACTACTGGCGCGAGGGTCTCCCCTACCTCGACTCGATCACCTTCAAGCCCATCCCCGATACGGGCCAGCGGGAGTCCACCCTCCGGACGAGCGGGGTCGACATGATCGAGTCGGCCGACCCGACCACGATCACCAACTTCTCCGGCTCGGGCGGTTCGGGGTTCCAACTGGTCGACAGCCAAACGGGGGTCATCGGCCAGCCCACCTTCGCCTTCATCATGCTCAACACGGTGGTCCCCCCGACCGACGACCTCGGTATCCGCCAGGCGCTGGCCAAGGGCATGGACCAGGCCGAGGTGCAGAACATCATCGGCGGGCCACCGGCCAAGCCGGCCACCGGGATCTTCACCCCGGGCTCGCCCTACTACAGCGACCCCCACTACCCGACCTACGATCCCAGCGGGGCCAAGGAGCTGGTCAACACGTACAAGGCCGCACACGGGACCCCGACGGTGAACCTGCTCACCATCCCCGACCCGCTGGAGGTCAAGGTGGTCCAGGCCATCCAGCAGATGTGGGAACAGGTCGGGTTCGACGTGACCCTGTCCGAGGTGGAGCAGGCGACCATCATCGAGGACTTCGTGCTGGGCAAGTTCCAGGCCGTCACCTCGTACCAGTTCGGGGCGGTCAATCCCGACCTCAACTACGTGTGGTGGAGCACCACCACCATCTCCCCCATCGGACAGATCGGGCTGAACTTCACCAGGCTCGACGACCCACAGATCGAGACGGCCATGCTCGAGGGGCGCCACACCACCGACCAGGCCACCCGGATGAGCGCGTACCGGACGGTCAACGAACGGCTGGCCGCGGACCTGCCCTACCTCTGGATCAGGCAGTACCTGTTCTCCGAGGTGGCGTCGGAGCGGGTCCAGAACTTCAACCACCTGACCCTGCCCAACGGAATGCCCGGATACAGCTTCGACGAAGGTGTGTTCTTCCCCGTCGAGACCTGGCTCGCCCGATAGCGGGTCGGGCGACCGGATCGACATCGACAGCCCATGGGCAAGTACTTCCTTCGACGGTTCATCCAACTGGTGGTGGTGGCCTTCATCATCTCCGTGCTCACCTTCCTGCTGGTCCACCTGCTCCCCGGCGACCCGTCGGTCGTCATCCTCGGGCCGAACGACAACCCGCACAACCGGGCCATCCTGTTCAAGCAGCTCGGGCTCAACAAACCGCTTTTCCAGCAGTACCTCACCTGGCTGGGCGCGGTGTTCCACGGGAACCTGGGCCAGTCCTATCTCGACCACGAGCCGGTCACCCACATCATCGCCACCGGATGGCCCATCGATGTCGAGCTCATCGTCATCTCCCAGGTCATCGCCTTCGCCGTGGCCATCCCGCTGGCCCTGATCACCTCCCGCCGGCCCAACCGGCCCGTGGACAACGTGGCCACCACCACCACCTTCGGGCTGCTGGCCCTGCCGCCCTTCGTCATCGCGCCCGTCATGGTGGCTGTCTTCGCCGTGGGCCTCGGATGGTTCCCGGCCACCGGGTACGTGCCCATCACCCAGGACCTGGCCACCAACATCCACGACATGATCCTGCCCTCGCTGGCCATCACCGCGGGTTCGATCGCCGTCTACTACCGGCTGTTCCGGTCCGACCTCATCAGCACGCTGCAGGAGGACTTCATCACCATGGCCCGGTCCAAGGGCCTGTCCAACCGCCGGATCATGTGGCGCCACGCCTTCCGCCCGTCGTCCTACTCGCTGTTGGCCGCGGCCGGGGTGAACATCGGTGCCCTCATCGCCGGGACGTTCATCGTCGAGTACCTGTTTGCCATCGACGGGCTCGGGTACTCACTGGTCCAGGCGGTGCAGCAGCGCGACTACCTGGTCGTCCAGGGCATCTCGCTGGTGGTGGCCATCGCCTACGTCGTGCTCCAGTTCATCATCGACTTCGTGTTCACGGTGGTCGATCCGAGGGTGACAAGGGAGTGATCCGTGCCTGACGATCGTGAGTTGAGCGACACCCGGTCCTCGGGCCGGCTGATGCGCGACCAGACCCCCGGCCTGGCCGCCGTGGACGAGATGGTGGTGTCGGTCCAGCGGCCCCTGGACGCGTCCCTCGACCAGCAGGACATCCGGGCCAAGAAGCCAGTCGGCATCCTGTTCTGGCTGGCCGTGGGATGGGTCGGCTTGATCGTGATCCTGGCCATCATCGCCAATCTGCTCCCCCTGCCCAATCCCGACTTCCAGAACTACGCGGCCGTCAACGCGCCGCCCAGCATCCACCACCTGTTGGGCACCGACGATCTCGGACGTGACCTGCTGAGCCGGGTGATCTACGGGGCCCGGGTGTCCCTCATCGTCGGATTCGTCTCGGTGGCCATCGGCCTGCTGGTGGGGGGCACACTGGGCCTCATCTCGGGTTACAAGGGCGGGAGACTGGACGTGGCCCTCAACGCCGGCTCCTTCGTGCTGCTCGCCTTCCCGGCCATCGTGGCCGTCATCGCCATCGTGGCCTTTTGGGGGCAGACGCTGGCGAAGATCACCCTCATCCTCGGGGTGGCCGTCATCCCGTTGCTGTACCGGGTCGTCCGGGCCTCGAGCCTGGCCTTCGCCAACCGGGACTTCGTGATCGCGGCCAAGACGATGGGGGCGAGCACGTCGCGGATCATCTTCCGCGAGATCCTGCCCAACGTCGTGCCCGTGGCCGTGACCTTCGGGCTCATCACGGTGGCCGGTGTGATCGTGATCGAGGGGTCGCTGGCCTTCCTCGGTCTGTCGGTGCCCCTGCCCACCCCGTCGTGGGGCAACATCATCTCCGAGGGTGCGTCCAACGGAAATCTCCAGACCAACCCCTACATCATGATCTGGCCCGTCCTGACCATGTTCCTCCTGTTGCTGTCCATCAACCTCATCGGCGACCGCCTGCGCCAGCGCTTCGACATCCGCGAGGGACTCCTGTGACGCCCCTCAGGAGCATCACCGGCACGGGGCGGGGACACAAGACCTTCGAGTTCGCCGACGTGGGTGTGCCCGGCGAACCGCTCCTCGTGGTCGAGGACCTGCACACGTCGTTCCGGACGAGCAGGGGCACGGTGCGGGCCGTGGACGGGGTCTCGCTGTCGGTGGGAAGGGGGAAGACCCTCGGCATCGTCGGGGAGTCCGGATCCGGGAAGACCGTGCTGTCGCGCTCGATCATGGGCCTGCTCCCCCCTCGCGACGTGATCAGGAGCGGG
Organism: Acidimicrobiales bacterium; assembly: GCA_049521915.1. Classification (GTDB taxonomy): domain Bacteria; phylum Actinomycetota; class Acidimicrobiia; order Acidimicrobiales; family RAAP-2; genus Bog-756. The sequence goes on from JBEKOI010000133.1 coordinate 4,495, forward strand.
ACGGTCCAATTCGCGGGTCACGACCTGACCGCCATGACCCCGAACGAGCTGCGCCAGGTGTGGGGCGCCGAGTTGAGCATGATCTTCCAGGACCCGATGACCGCCCTCAACCCGGTGAAGCGGATCGGCAAGCAGATCACCGAGTCGCTCCGCCTGCACCTCGGGATGGACCGATCCGAGGCCAACGCCAACGCCATCGAACTGCTGCGGTCCGTCGGCATCCCCTCGCCCGAGCAGCGGATCAGGTGGTACCCGTTCCAGCTGTCAGGGGGGATGCGCCAGCGGGTGATGATCGCCATCGCGCTGGCCTGTGCGCCGCGCCTGGTCATGGCGGACGAGCCCACCACCGGGCTGGACGTCACCGTTCAGGCCCAGATCCTCGATCTGCTGGCCGACCTCCAACGCGAGCGCCACATGGCGGTGATCCTGGTCACCCACGACCTCGGGGTGGTGGCCACCCGGGCCGACGACATCGTCGTCATGTACGCCGGCCGGGTCGTCGAGCGCGCCCCCACCCACACGCTCTTCCACGACACCCACATGCCCTACACCCAGGCGCTGATGGACTCCATCCCGCGGCTGTCCGATCCGAGCGGGACCCGGTTGCATGCCATCGCCGGCCGTCCCCCGGACCTGATCCACCCACCCAAGGGCTGCCGGTTCGCCCCCCGGTGCCCCTACGTGCAGGACAAGTGCCGGGAGAGCGAGCCGCCGCTGCGCACCGCCGGTTCGCCCGACCATCTCTTCGCCTGCTGGTTCCCCCTGGTCAACGGAGTCTCCACCGCGCCGTCCGGTGCTGGTACGGCGCCGTCCGGTGACAGCGCGGCTCCGTCCGGCAACGGCCAGGCGGCTTCCGGTGCGGCCACAACCCCCTCCACCGGAGAGGGCCCCACGCCATGACCGAGGTGGCAACCGGATCCGCTCCGCCCGACGGCACCGGCGATGACGTGGTCCTCGACGTGGACAACCTGGTCGTCGAGTTCCGCAGCGGTCGCCAGACCGTCCATGCGGTCTCTGGTGTCAGTTTCTCGGTCAAGGTCGGGGAGACGCTGGGCCTGGTCGGCGAGTCGGGCTGTGGCAAGTCCACCACCGGCCGGGCCCTCGTGCAGGTGCAGCCGCCGACCTCGGGAACGGTGACCTACCGGGGCAAGAACCTCAATTCCCTGTCCTCCCGCGAGCTCCGGAGGACCAGGACGAAGATCCAAATGATCTTCCAGGATCCCATCTCGTCGCTCAATCCGCGCCGGCGGGTGCGGGACATCGTGGCCGAGCCACTCGTCATCTGGGGGCGCGGCACCAAGAAGGAACGGGCGGCCCGGGTCAACGAGATGCTCGAAGCCGTCGGGATCGACCCCGATTCCGCCGGGGATCGCCGCCCGGGGGAATTCTCCGGCGGCCAGTGCCAACGGATCAGCATCGCCCGGGCGTTGATGGCCGACCCCGAGCTGCTCATCTGTGACGAGCCCGTCTCCGCCCTGGACGTCTCCGTCCAGGCCCAGATCCTCAACCTGATGGCCGACCTCAAGGTCAAGTTCGGCCTCACCGTGGTCTTCATCGCCCACGACCTCGGTGTGGTCAAGAACGTGAGCGACCGAGTGGCGGTGATGTACCTCGGGAAGCTGGTCGAGATCGCCCCCTCGGACGACCTGTACCGTTTCGCCGCCCACCCCTACACGGAAGCGCTGCTGGCGTCGATTCCCGAGCCGGACCCGGACCTGCGCACCGACCACAAGGGGCTCTCCGGAGAGCTCCCGTCACCCCTGAACCCACCTTCGGGATGCCGGTTCCGCACCCGGTGCCCGTACGCTCAGGACCGCTGCGCGGAAGAGGAGCCACTCCTGCGCGAGATCGCTCCCGGACACAAGGTGGCCTGCCACTTCCCTCTCACCGAGTTCAAGGTCGGCTCCGACACAAAGGACCCGGAGCCGACCCACTCCTGAACTCCTGACAGGGGTGAGCCGGACCGCTCAGACGAACGGGGCGGGCCGGACCGATCAGCCGGGCCGGTCAGCCGGCGTGGGTGGCGCCCTCATCGCCGTGGTCCACGACGACCTCGGCGGGAACGGGTTGCGGCTCGGGGGCCGCGGCGACCGGCGTCCCCACCGGAGCGGATTCGACCGGAGCAGGCTCCACAGGACCAGGCTCCGCAGGGCCCGGCTCCGCAGGAGCAGCCGCTGCGGCACCATCGGCCGCCGGCGATGCTGCGGGCGCATCGAGCGCAGCCGTGTCTGCGGGAGCGACGGCACCAGCGGGAGCTTCGGCTGCGCCCTCGCCCGTGCCGTGCTCGGCCACGTAGTCGGCCCACGCCGCCTGTGCCTCCGTCTCGGGCGTGAACTCGGCTTCGGCGAAGACCGGGCCCACGTAGTTGCCCTCCTCGTCGTAGGCGTGCTCGCCGAACGCCTCGCGGTACTCCTCGGACACCTCGCCGCCCTCAGCCGCCTGCTTGATGGACAGGCTGATGCGCCGGCGCTGGAGGTCGATGTCGATGATCTTCACCCACAGCTCCTCGCCCGGCGTGACCACCTGTTCGGGAAGGTCGACATGGTGTCCGGCCATCTCCGAGATGTGCACCAGGCCCTCGATCCCGTCGCCGACCTGCACGAACGAGCCGAACGGGACCAGCTTGGTGATCCGTCCGTAGACCAGCTCGCCCACCTGGTGCGAGTTGGCGAACTCCTGCCAGGGATCGGTCTGGGTGGCCTTGAGCGACAGGCTGATCCGCTCCTTCGGGAGATCGACATCGAGCACCTCGACATCGATCTCGTCGCCGACAGACACCACCGACGAGGGGTGGTCGACGTGCTTCCACGACAACTCGGAGACGTGGACCAACCCGTCCATTCCGCCGAGGTCGACGAAGGCGCCGAAGTTGACCACGGAGGAGACCACACCCCGGCGTCGCTCTCCCGGCTTGAGATTGACGAGGAATTCGCCCCGCTGCTCCTTCTGGGTCTCCTCGAGCCACGCCCGCCGCGAGAGCACGACGTTGTTGCGGTTCCGGTCGAGCTCGATGATCTTCGCCTCGATGGTGCGGCCGACATACGGCTGCAGCTCGCGTACCCGGCGCAGCTCGACCAGTGATGCGGGAAGGAAGCCGCGCAGGCCGATGTCCACGATCAGACCGCCCTTGACGACCTCGATCACCGGTCCGGTGACCACCTCGTCCGCCTCCTTGAGCTTCTCGATGGTGCCCCAGGCCCGCTCGTACTGTGCCCGCTTCTTCGACAGGATCAGGCGGCCTTCTTTGTCCTCCTTCTGGAGGACGAGCGCCTCGATGGCCTCACCCAGGGTCACGATCTCCGAAGGATCGACATCGTTCCGGATGGACAGCTCACGTACCGGGATCACGCCCTCGGACTTGAAACCGATATCGAGGAGAACGTCGTCACGGTCGATCTTGACGACGGTTCCCTCGACGAGGTCACCGTCCTCGAACTCGACGATGGTTCCGGCCATGGCATCCTCGAGGGACGCCCCTCCGAGGTCGTCTTCGGTGACGGGGCGGGGGATGTAGACGCCGTTCTCGTCGAAGCTGCCCATTGCCTCGGGAGACAACAGGGCGGTGCCCTCGGGTACGACTTGAGTATCGGACATGTAGTAGGTAGCTCGCTTTCCGGACGGATCCACCGGCCCGCTTCGGGGCGCCGGAGGTGAAGGTGGGCCACAACCGTTGTGGCCGGCGGGCAATGATACTTCACCAGTTCGTTTGGCGGAACGGGCCCGGCTCCGTGGACCCGTTCCTTCGGGCTCCGGCGGCGCGGTTCGGGGGTGCGCCGGTTCCGGGGTGGACCGGTTCCGGGGTGGACCGGTTCCGGCCGCTCCGGCGGTTCCGGCCGTTCCGGCCGAACCACCTGCCCCGTGCCCGTATCCAGGCCCGGCCCGATCTCGCTCCGGGCCGGTCAGCCCTCCTTGGCCTCGGCCCAAGAGGATCCCCAGGCCATGGCCACCTTCAGGGGAACGCTGAGATCGGCCGCCCCGGTCAACGCCTGCTCGGTGAGGGCAGCCACCTCGTCCGCCTCGTCGGGAACCACGTCGACCAGTACCTCGTCGTGGACCTGGAGTACCAGGTCCGAAGCCAGCCGGCCCTGTTCGAGCCCGGCGTCCAACCTGATCAGTGCCACCTTGAACAGGTCGGCGGCCAGACCCTGGATGCCCGCGTTCATGGCCTGGCGCTCGGCCGCCTGACGCACCTGGTAGTTGGTCGAGATCAGATCGGGCAGCGGCCTCCGCCTCCCGAAGGCGGTCACCGTGAAGCCAGCCGTACGGGCCTCCGACACCGCCCGCTCCATGTACTCGCGCACAGAGGGGAAGGCGGTGAAGAACGCCTCGAGAATGGCCTGGGCCTCATCGACCGGCACGCCGAGCCGTTGGGACAACCCGTACGCCTCCATGCCGTAGGCCAGGCCGTAGGAGACCATCTTGGCCGTCGAGCGCTGGGCATGGGTGACCTCGTCGCGCTCGACGCCGAAGACCTGGGACGCCACCGTGCGGTGGATGTCCTCGCCGGCGGCGAAGGCGGCGCTGAGCCCGGGGTCACCGGAGAGGTGGGCGATGGCCCGGAGCTCGACCTGGTCGTAGTCGGCCACCAGCAGACGGCGGCCGGGCGAGGGCACGAACGCCTCCCGGAACCGGCGGCCCTCCACCGTGCGGACCGGGATGTTGTGCAGGTTGGGCCGGTCGGACGACAGCCGCCCGGTGCGGGCCACCGTCTGGCGGAAGGTGGCGTGGATGCGCCCGTCGTCGGCCACCTCGGCGGCCAGGCTCTCGCCGTAGGTGGAGCGGAGCTTCTCGACCTCGCGGTAGCGGAGCAACGCCTCGATGATGGGGTGCTGGCCGCGCAGGAGCTCGAGGGTCCGCGCGTCGGTCGAGAATCCCGTCTTGGTCTTGCGCACCGGGGTGAGGCCGAGCGTCTCGTAGAGGACGATGCGGAGCTGCGGCACCGAGTTCACCTTGAACGGGGTTCCGGCCAGGTCCTGGATGGTCAGCTCCAGGGAGACGCACTCCTCCGCCAGCCCGGCGGCGATCGACCGCAGGACCACCCGGTCGACGGGGATGCCCACCACCTCCATGCGGGCGAGCACCCGGACCAGCGGCTGCTCGATGTCCCGGTAGAGCGCGTCCTCACCCACCGCGTCCAGCGCCTCGGCCAACGGTGGGCGCAACCGGGCCAGCACGGCGGTGAGCCGGATGGCCCGCAGGTCCTCCTCCCCGATGCCGTCGTCCCGCTCGGGTGGCTCGGCCGGCTCGTCGAGGGCGAAGGTGCCCTGCCCCTTCCCGCCGGTGCCGTCGTCGACGGTCACCTCCAAGAAGCGCGAGGCCAGGTCGGCCAGGCGGTAGCGGTCGACGGACGGGTCGAGGAGATAGGCCACCACCGCGGTGTCCATGGTCAGGCCGACGATGTCGACACCAAGAGGCAGCAACGACCGCATCATCTCCTTGGCGTCGTGGGCCACCACGCCCGCCCCTCCGGGACCGAACCCGGAGGCCAGCGCCTCGAGGACAGCGGGGTCACCCAGGAGCGCGGGCACGCCGTCGGCATCGGGGCCGATGTGGACGATGGCCGTCGGCGGATCACCGGGCCCGGCTTCGCACGAGAGGGTGAGGCTGACGATCGGCGATCGACCGGGATCCCCCGACCATCGGGCCAGGACGGCCACGTTGCCGGTCGACGCCGCCGCCGAGGCGAAGATCCGCTCGAGAGCCTGACGGGCGGCCGTCGTCGTTGTCGGCACCTCCACCTCGGGCTCGGCCAGCCACCCGGGTGCCCCGGTGGCCTCTCCACCCCCGGGCCCGACCCCGGGCCCGCGGGCGGGCCCACCGGAAGAGGCTCCGGCCGAACCGGCTCCGGCCGCAGAGCCGCCACTCTCGACCCCCGACCCGCTCGACCCACTCGGCGGACCGAAGGCCCCTTCGCCCATCAGGGAGGAGAACCTGGGCCACACCGTGCGGAGCTCGAACTCCTCGAATGTCCCCCGGGCCGCGTCCGCGTCCCAGCCGCCGAGGGTCAGC
>JBEKOI010000134.1:0-10860 GCA_049521915.1 Acidimicrobiales bacterium
CTTGTCGGCCGCGTCGCTGTCGATGGTGCCGGCCAGTACGCCTGGGTCGTTGGCCACGATGGCCACACTGCGCCCTCCGAGGTGGGCGAGGACGGTCACGATCGAGCGCCCGAAGTCGGGTTGTACCTCGAGGAGGTCGCCGCGGTCGACCACTTCGGCCAGCACGGGCCGGATGGGGTACGGCTGGCGGGGGTCGGGAGGGATCAGACCGAGGATGTCGACCCGCCGCTCACCGGCGTCGGGCCCCGGGCGCTGGGGCGCCGGCTCCCAGGCGTTGAGGGGGAAGTGGCCGAGGTAACGGCGGGCCAGGTCGATGGCCTCCACGTCGTCAGCCACCACATTGTGCACGACGCCGCCCGAGTCGACGGCCACCGTGGGCCCGCCGAGCTCCTCCTTGGTGACGTCCTCCCCGGTGGCCGAGCGCACCAGCGGAGGTCCGGCGGCGAAGATCGAGGCCGACTCCGTCATGGCCACGAAGTCGCACAGCGGCGCGGTGAGGGCGCCGTGGCCGGCGCCCCGAGCACCAGGCTCACCATAGGGACGAGGCCGGACAGCTCGGCCAGCCCCATGAGGTCGCCCGGCCGGCGGCCGGCCACCGTCTCGGTGACCCGGTGCCCGGCCCCTTCCAGCATCATGACCAGCGGCACCCGTTCCTGCTGGGCCAGCTGGCACAGCCGGTAGCGCTTGTCCGAGGCGCCGCTCCCGATGGAGCCACCGAGCACGGTCACGTCCTCGGCGCCGGCCAGCGCCGGTCGGCCGTTGACCCGGCCCGAACCGGCCACCAGGGCATCCCCTGGGACGGGTGGCTCGTCGACCGTGCCCACCAGGCTTCCGATCTCGAAGAAGGTGCCGGGATCGAACAGGTGGTCGAGACGCTCCCGGGCGTTGAGCCGGCCCCGCCGGTGTTGGCGGACGAGCCGGGCCTCACCCCCCATGGCCCGGGCTTCGGCCTGGCGACGACCGATCTCGTCCAGGGCCGGACCCCACCCGTGCAGCTCGTCGGCCATGCCCGTCACCCGCGACCGGCGAGATGGGGGGCACCGCCCGGCTGACCCACCGCGTCGGGGCTGAACGGCGACCAGGTGCCTGCGCCCACGTGGTTGCCGGCGTCCACGTCGAGGAGGACGCCGGTGATGGAGCCCGCCTCCTCCGACAGGAGGAACGCCACCGCGGCGGCCACGTCCTCGGGCTCGGTCAGCCGTCCGAGGAGCAGGTTGTGACCGGCGGCCCGACCGTCGTCGTCCCCCCAGATGTCCCTGGTGCCGTCGGTTCTGGTCAGACCGGGGCTGACCGCGTTGACCCGGACACCCCGGCCCCCCAACTCGTTGGCCAGGGTCCGGGTCAGGGCGTTGAGGGCCGACTTGGCCGCCGCATAGGCGGCCATCGTGGGCGTCGTCTTCTTCGGCGAACCGCTGGAGATGTTGACGACGGCCCCTCCGCCCTCGGCCAGGCCCCTGCCCATCGCCTCCTGGATGAGGGACACCGCCGGCCACGTGTTGAGGACCACCGTCTTCACCAGGTCCTCCTCCTTCATGGTCAGGGCCGAACCGATGTAGGGGGCGCCGCCCACCGCGTTGACGAGGAGATCGACCCGGCCGAACCGGTCGATGGCCGTATCCACCAGGAGGGCCGGTAGGGAGGCGCTCTCGGCGGCACCGGGGCAGGCCACGACGTCGAGCCCCTCGTCACGGAGGGCCGTCTCGGCCGCCCGCAGGCGTCGCTCGGAGCGGGCGTTGATGACCACGGACGCTCCCTCCAGGGCCAACCGGCGCGCCGATGCGGTCCCGATTCCCGGATCGGTCGAGGCGCCGGTGACGATGGCGACCTTCCCCTCGAACCGGCGTCCAAACGTGCGCTCGTCCACTGCTCTCCTCCGGGAGGCTCTGATCAGGTTGGTGCAGAACGAACCTACCGGGCCATCCGTGGTGCGAGAAAGCGATGGACCGGGTCGCTGCCCGAACCGGGTCTCGAGGTCGACGGCCGGCGCTAGGCTCGGCTCCGGCCGACCATGACCTCCCTCCGGAGTCCTCTGGCGCTGAAAGATCTGACTGCGGGCCGCGACAGAGCGAGGGTGAGTGGAGCGATCGCGTAATCCGTTCCGGGGCGTGAGGATCGGGCTCGGGGCCCTGGCCCTCGTCCTGCTGGCCGGCACGGTGGGCTATCTGCTGTTCGGGTTCAGCCTGCTCGACGCCGTCTTCCAATCCGTCGTCACCGTCACCACGGTGGGCTTCAACTCGCCCCACCCGCTGGACGGGGCGAGCAAGGTCTTCACGATCTTCCTCATCCTCGTGGGGGTGGGCACTGCCCTCTACACCTTCTCGGCTGTCCTCGAGGTGCTCATCGACGGCAACATCCAGGATCTGATCAGGAGGCGCAAGATGGAACGGGACATCGACCGGATGGACGGGCATGTCATCGTCTGCGGCTGGGGCCGGGTCGGGCGCGAGGTGGCCCACTACCTGGCCAGCGGGAACACCGCTCTGGTCGTCGTCGATCGCGACCCGGAGCGGTTGAACGGATCCCCCTACGCCTCGGTGTGCGGAGACGTGGCCGACGATGCCACCCTCCTCGAGGCCGGGCTCGAGCGGGCGGCGGCACTGGTGGCGGCGCTCGACACCGACGCCGACAACCTCTACGTGACGGTGGCGGCCAAGTCGATGCGTCCGGGCATCCAGATCATCGCCCGGGCCCGGAACGAGTCGTCGGAGTCGAAGCTGGTGCGCGCCGGCGCAGACAGAGTGGTCAACCCGCAGCAACTCGGCGGCGACCGGATGGCCTCGTTCGTGACCCAACCGCACGTGGTCGACTTCATCGACGTCGTCATGCACGACGGATCGCTCAAATTCCGCCTCGAGGAGCTGACCCTGGCAGCCGACTCTTCCCTGGTGGGCAAGACACTTCGATCGGCCCATCTGCGTGACCGTACCGGGGCCCTGGTGCTCGCCATCCGTCGGCCCGATGGTCGGTTCGTCACCAATCCCAGTCCGGAGGACTCGATGGAGTCGGGTGACGTCCTCATCAGCATCGGGACGGCAGAGCAACTCGAGGCCCTGGCCGTGTTCGCCAACCAATCTGTCGACGGGTGAGGCCTGGGCCTCCGAGGTCGAGTCCACGGCGCGGTCCATAGCGACGGGCCGCGCCGGCGGTTCCGGCGCTCCGGGCCGTGTCGGAGTCCCGGGGTCAGTGCATCGCCGGCACGGCGAGGGCGAATCGTGGGTGGGGGACCATGGCGGCCAGATCGGCGGCCGCCGCCGCCGTCATCGGGGCGGAGAAGAAGTAGCCCTGGCCGATCTCCACGCCGACCTCACGCAGCACCTCCACCTGCTCGGCGGTCTCGACCGCCTCGGCCACCGTGCAGATACCGAGGGAACGGCACAGCTTGGTGATCGTCTCCACGGTGCTCCGGCTCTTTCCACCGGCCGCGATGTCCTTGATGAGCGATGCGTCGATCTTCATCGTGTTGACGACGCAGTTCCGCAGATTGTTGAGGACCGACCAGTCCGCTCCGACATCATCGACCGTGAGCTGGATGCCGAGGCGGGTCATGACCTCGAGGTCGGCGGCGGCGTCGTCGTCGGCAACCGATGACTCGGTGATCTCGACGGTCAGCTGGTCGGGATTGAGACCGGAGGCATCGAGCGCGGCGGCAGCGGCCAGGGCGGCGTTCCCGCGTTGGAGTTGGAACACGGAGCAGTTCACGGCGAGCTGCAGATCCGAGGGCCACTGGACGGCCTGCGCACAGGCCTCTGACAGTACCCATGCGTTCAACTCGTTCATGTGCCCGTGGTCCTCGGCCCAGGGAATGAGGACGTCGGGCGGGATGGCCTCGCCGTCGGGCCGGTGCCATCGGAGTAGGGCCTCGAAGCCCAGCAGGCGGCCCGTGGCCAGGTCCACCACCGGTTGGAAGGCGAGCGATGGCGCACCTTCGAGGTCCATCTTCGGGGCGGAAGTCATCGAAGTCGACCCTTCAGGCGACTCCTCCGGCAACTCCTCTTCAGTCGCCTGGGCCAGTGCTGCTTTTCGAGATGATCCCCTTGGCCGCCTCACGGTTGCCATATCGGCTGCTCGAGCGACGATCTTGAGGCGGAATTGAGCCGGAGTCGAGCCGGTCGGCGAAATTGCAGGCGACACATCCCGAAAATGTCTAAAGATCGGTCGGGCAGGTGCCGAGCCAGGAGGAATGGCACTGCGACCCTTCGCACGGCACCCGAAGTCGGGTGATGAAGAAGTAGAAGAGACCACTCCGGACGAGACGAACGAAGTCGACCAGTTCTTCTCCAATGACCGACGGCGTCGAGCCGACCGCCCCGCCGATGACCCACAACCGCCTGAAGTGGCGGACGCGGAACCGGTGGAGGTCATCGGAGACCTCGAGAATTCGGGGTGGTATCCGGATGCCAGCGACCCCAGTCTGATGCGGTACTGGGATGGTTTCCATCTGACCGGACAGCTTCTCCACGTCCATTCCCGGGCAGACGATGCGGAGGGGGTCGTCCTTTCGCGGTCATCCGATGAGGGTGGATCCGCGGCTGACGGTCATGAAGCCGAACTTCCGCGGGAATCGGACTCGGAGCTCGCCTCATCGGTCGAATCGCTGCCCGCTCTGAACCAGGCGGACGGCGTCTTCCTTCCTCCGTCCCTCACGCTGGTCGGCCCACCGGCGACGCCGACGCCGGCCGTTCCCGAATCGGCGTCGGAGTCCGCGGGCTCGGCCCCGGACCAAGTGGTTGGCGACCGGGCCCCGGCCGACGGGGTGGACGCCGGTGTACCCGGCCCGGCCCCGGCCGACGAGGTTGATGCCGACGAGGTGGACGCCGCCGGACACGACCCGGCCCCGGCCCACGAGGTGATTGCCGGTGGACAGGACCGGGCCCCGGCCGGCCCGGTGAGGGCGAGCCGTGTGGCCAGGCAGGATCCCGACGGTCACGGGCACGATCAGGATGATTCGCGGCCGAAGGTGACATCGGCGGGCTCCGGCCCGGTCATCGGAGGCGCGGCGGGCGAAGCCAACCGGTGGGCCAAGGAGGCCGAGAAGGCTGTCGCCCGCGCCACCAACGTGGGCTCCCCCGAAACGTGGCAGGAGGCGGCAAGGATCGCCGCCGTCGTTTCGGAGATGAGCCAGACCCTGCAGGCGGCGGCCGAGGCGGACCGGGCGGCCACACAGTTGGCCGAGGCTGCACGGGAGGCGGCGCAGCGGTCTCGTGCGGCGGCGCAGAAGTCGGCCGATGCCGACCGAGCCGTCCAGCAGGCTCAGCGCGCGGCCCAGGAAGCCACCGACGCGGCCCAGCGGGCCAGGCAGAGGGCCGTCGAGGCCAAGGAAGCAGCCGAGCGCGCCTCTCAGGTGGTCCCGACCCTCGTGGAGGCCGAGAAGGTGGCGGCAACCGCGGCCGCGGACGCGCAGCGCAAGGCGCAGTCCCTCGGGGAGATCGTCGGAACGGCCAGCAAAGCCGATACGCCCGCGGCTTGGAGTGAGGCCCTCAGGCTCGCCTCGGTGGCGGTGGCCTGAGTCTGCCTTCCTCCGCACCATCGGCTTTCCCCCCCTTTCCCGCAACCGCTCCTCTTGTCTGACCCCCCGATTGCCCGACGCCCCGATCCTCCGACGCCCCGGCCCCGAGCCGCGATCGAGAACCGTCGGCGGCCATGGGCCGAACTGGGCCCGGGTGGGCGTCCGCCTCGCCAGTTAGCATTCCCCTGCCGACTGTCGACAACGTCACCCGGAGTGGGGTCCCATGCCATATGCCGAAGGCCGGGTCATGCACGACGCCGATGCCCACATCATGGAGACGCCCACCTGGTTGCGTGACCATGCCGAGCAGAGGTTTCGGGCCCGCCTGCCCGTTCTCGCCTACGCCAGCGGCAACGAGTTGCGCCAGACCGGGAGCCCGCAAGAGCAGCAGCGCGACCTGCTGGCGTCGTTCGACCGGCTGCGGGACAAGCACGCCTCCGACGAGTACCGGGCCGTCGAGGACGTCGAGATCATGAACCGGAAGAACTTCGCCGCCACGGGCGGGTTCATCGCCGAGGACCGCCCACGCGCCCTCGACCTCCTCGGTTTCAGCAGCCAGCTCATCTTCAACACCTTCCACAACGGCCGGTTACACGACCTCGAGCACGGACCCGACGCCGAACTGGCCTACGCCGCGGCACGGGCGCACAACCGCGGGATGCTCGAGTTCTGCTCGGTCGACGACCGGTTGCTGCCCACCTGCTACGTGCCCCTGGTCGATCCGGACCGGGCCGTGCAGGCAACCGCCGATGCGCTCTCGCAAGGTGCCGCCGCCCTACTGGTGGCATCGGGCTGCCCTCCATCGTTCTCACCGAGCCACCATGATCTCTTCGGGGTGTGGGCCCGGGCCGAGGAGGCGGGTGTCCCGATCGTCTTCCACGTGGGCGGAACCGGGCCGTTGATCGATACGAACTACTTCGTCAACGGCCTTCCCGTCCCCCATGACTTCCACGGTGGCGACGAGAACTTCCGCTCCGTCGACTACATGGGCATCCCGGTGCCGCCGGCCCAGACGTTGGCCACGCTCATCTTCGACGGTGTACTCGAGCGGTTCCCCGGTCTCCGGGTCGGGGTGATCGAACAGGGGGCGATCTGGGTCCCGTCGTGGCTCCGGCAGATGGAGTCGGCCTTCGAGGCCTTCGTCCGCCACGAGGAGCGGCTGCAATCGCTGTCCATGCGGCCGTCCGACTACGTGCGACGCCAGGTCCGGTTCACGCCGTATCCCACCGAGGACGTGGGGTGGATCATCGAACAGGGCGGTGAGGACCTGGCCATGTTCTCCTCCGACTACCCGCACGTGGAAGGCGGCCGGAAGCCGGTCGAGCGGTTCGAGGCGTCGCTGGGCGATGCCGCTGACGAGGTGCGACAGAAGTTCTACGTGGACAACTTCCTGTTCCTCATGGGATCAGCCGGCGCCCATCTGGCCCGGGTGCAGTAGGGATCGTCGGTGGAGGACCGGATCACCCCGGTGATCTACCTGGAGATGACCGACCGCCCGGCCGACCGTTATGCCGAGGACCGGGTGCCCGATGTGCTCTCGCTCCCCGGTGTCCAGCGGGCGACCTGGTGGGCCAACTGCGTACCGTTCCGAACCGATCTTCCCCGCACCCTGCCGGAGTTCTCGGTCCTCGGTGTCTACGAGGCGGACCGGGACTTCGAGCCGCCCACCGGTGACGGCGCGTTCCCCGGTGACGGTGCGCTCCCCGACGACATCACCGGGCTCTGTTTCGACCACTACCCACGACCCGGCCAGGGGACCATCACCGATCGTCCGACGCTCGGCCTCGAGCTGGTGCTGATCAGCCCGCGGTCCCCCGAGGAGGGCCAGGCGCTCCGCGACTGGGGTGACTTCGTCCACATCCGTGACATCGCCGCCGCCTCGCCTGACCACTTCACCATGATCACGCCGTACGAGAACAGGGTGGCCGGCCCCGCCCGCTACCTGCACCTCTACGAGCTCGACACCGATGACCCCGAGCCGGCCTTCCGCCAGATGGCCCCCACCACGGTGGCCAGGGCCGGCGCCTACGGAACCCATTCGCGGCAGGAGTGGGCCGGGCACGAGGCCCTGGTGATCGATTACGTCAATACGTTCCGACGTCTCGGGGAGCTGTCCCCGCCTGCCTGATCCGCGACGGACAGGGCCGGCGGCGGCAGACGCCGGCAGACGGCGGCAGAGCGACGAACCCGACAGACCCACGCCCTACGATCCGGAAATGGTGCGCGTCGATGCCGAAGGAGAGTTGTTCACCGCACCCTCCTGGTTGATCTACGTGTGGTCGGTGCTCGTGATCCTCACCGGGCTGGAAGCGGTCAACGAGCTCTTCGGCATCGGTGGCCCGTCCGTTCTCTACGAGGTCTGGTTCCACGATCTGGTCATCGCCGCCGCGGCAGTACTGATCCTCGCCCGTGCTGCGTACGAGCCGAGCACCCGGAAGGCCTGGCTGGCTTTCGGGCTGGGCATGGCCGTGTGGTCCATCGGGAGTGTGGCATGGAGCATCGTCTACGGCGGGCGGTCTCACGCTCCCTACCCCACCTTCGCCGATGTCCTCTGGCTCCTCTGGTACCCGTTCACCATGGCCGGCATCGCCTACCTGATCCGGTTCCGGGTCCGGGGGTTCGAGCTCCACCGCTGGTTGGACGGGATCGCCGTCATCCTGGTGGTGCTGGCCGCCGGCTTCGCCCTCGTCGTACAGCCGGCGGCGGACCACACCTCGCAGAGCCTGCTGGCCACCATCGTGAGCTTCGCCTACCCGGTGCTCGACGTCATCCTCATCGGGTCGGTCCTCGGGGTCTACGGGCTCCTCGGTTGGAAGCCCGACGGCATGTGGATCCTCATCGGGGTGGGCATCGTGACGATGTCGATCGGGGACGCCGAGTTCGCCGTGAAGACGGCCCAGGGTGTCGCCGAAGGCAGGCACGACGACTTCGTCTGGACGGTCGGTGCGCTGTTGATCGCCGGCGCGGCGTGGATTCAGAGGCCGAGCCACGCCGGCGATGGCGACCGTGTCACCGGGATGCGGGCCATCGCCCTGGCCCTCATCGCCCAGGCGCTGGCCATCGGCATCCAGATCTATGCCGTCTTCGTGGAGATTCCAACCAGTGAGCGGGTGGTGACGGTCGTGGTCCTTCTGGTGGCGTCCGCGCAGATCATCCTCTCCCGGCCCCGCGCCTCGCAGCCGGAACCGGCCCTGCCGCTCGAAGTCCCACCCAAGGGGCCGCGCTGACCGGCCGGCCTCCGGGCCGGGTGCGCAGTGCCGAAAATTGTGGTCAGATTGGATCTGAGGGTGAAGTGGGGGTGATGTTGTGCGACACAACGCCCAGGGAGGGAACGGCGGAGACGGCACGGTGCTCCGTCGCCGCACACGGTTCGGCGGCCCGTCATGAGCACGACCCACGTGGCCACGGCCGAACAGCCGGGCTCGGAGCGGGCCAAGTCGGGAGGGCCCGGCCACAACGGTGCGCACGGCCTTTCGTCGACCGGCATCCGCAATGTCGCCCTGGTCGGGCACAACGGCGCCGGCAAGACCACGTTGGCGGAGGCGCTCCTCTTCGCCACCGGTGCCATCAACCGGCAGGGCCGGGTGGATGACGGCTCGACGGTGAGCGACTTCGAGCCCGAGGAGATCAAGTACCACATGTCGCTCTCGCTGGCTCTCGCCCCCTGCCGGGTGGGCGAGGTCAAGCTCAACATCATCGACACCCCGGGATACGCCGACTTCTTCGGCGAGGTGCGGGCGGCGTGTTCTGTCGTCGACCTGGTGGTCGTGGTGGTCAGTGCCGTCGAAGGCGTCGAGGCGCAGACCGAGGCCGCCTGGGCCCTGGCCGCGGAGCTGGGTCTGCCCCGCCTCGTCTTCGTCAACAAGCTCGACCGGGACCAGGCCAGCTTCGACCGCACCCTGGCCTCCCTCCGTGAGCGCTTCGGCGCCGGCATCGCGCCGCTGGAACTGCCGGTGGACGGGGAGTCGGGCTTCCGCGGGATCGCCGACCTGCTGACCGATACCGCCATCATCTACGAGGGCGGGAAGCCGACGTCCGGGCCCATCCCGAGCGACCTGGCCGAGACCGAGCACCAGGTCCGCGAGCAGTTGGTCGAGGGAATCGTGGTCGGTGACGACGAGCTCATGGAGCGCTACCTCGAAGAAGACATCCCTTCCAGCGCCGAGCTCGAGGCCACACTGGCCCAGGGCGTGGCCCAGGGCGTGGTCTTTCCGGTCGTGTGCGGGTCGGCGGCCACCGGTGTGGGCATCGATCGCCTCGCCTCGCTGCTGGCCGAGATCGGCCCCGCACCCGATGCCCGCCCCCCGGTCGAGGTCCGAGCCGGCGATTCGGTCCAGGAGGTGGCATGCGACCCCGGCGGCCAGCCGCTGGTCCGGGTGTTCAAGACCTTCTCCGATCCCTACGTGGGCAACATCTCCCTCCTGCGGGTCCTGTCCGGGACGATCCATCCGGACAACGTCCTCACCAACTCGCGCACCCACCGGGACGAACGGCTCCACGTCCTGCAGCTGCTGCGGGGCAAGCAGGCGCAGCCGACGGACGAGGCCAGGGCGGGCGATATCGTGGCCGCCCCCAAGCTGGCCGGCGTGGCCACGGGCGACACGCTGGCCCCCAAGGGTGTGCCCGTCCTCGTGCCGTCGCCACCTCCGGAGCCGGCGGCGCTGTCCCTGGCCATCAGGCCCAAGTCGAAGGGTGACGAGGACAAGCTGATGACCGGGCTCCACCGCTTGCAGGAGGAGGACCCGACGCTCATCGTCGAGCGGGTCGATGAGACGCACCAGACCATCCTGTCGGGCACGGGTGAGACCCATCTGGCCATGTCGATCGAACGTCTGGCCCGGAAGTTCGGGGTGGAGATCGAGACCGAGGATGTGCTCATCCCCTACCGCGAGACCATCACCACCAAGGCCGAGGCCGAGGGCAAGTACAAGAAGCAGACCGGTGGTCACGGCCAGTTCGGGGTGGCCTCGATCCGCATCGAGCCGCTCGGGCGCGGGGAGGGCTTCCGGTTCATCGATCAGGTGGTGGGGGGCGCCATTCCCAGGCAGTACATCCCGGCGGTCGAGAAGGGGATCCTCGAATCCATGGGGAACGGCGGGGTCCACGGCTACCCGGTGGTCGACGTGCAGGTGGCATGTTTGGACGGGAAGCACCATCCCGTCGACTCGTCGGAGATGAGCTTCAAGATGGCCGGCTCGCTGGCCTTCAAGGAGGCCATGGCCAAGGCGGTCCCGGTCCTGCTCGAGCCCATCTCCCTCCTCGAGGTGACGGTGCCGGCCAGCATGCAGGGCCACGTCCTCGGTGACCTCAACTCCCGCCGCGGGCGGGTGCAGGGTACGGACACATTGGACGGT
>JBEKOI010000135.1:0-10419 GCA_049521915.1 Acidimicrobiales bacterium
TTCGACCGGCGTCGTCATACCGGCGTCGTCATACCGGCGTCGTCACACCGGCGTCGTCACACCGGCGGCTTCATTCGGCGTCGAGAGCGCGACGCAAGGAGGAGACGAACTCGGCGGCTCCGTCGGGGCCCTCCCCCTCCAGAAGACGCCGCACGAGTGCCGATCCGACCACCACCCCGTCTGCCACCCGGCACACCTCGACGGCCTGTTCGGGGGTGGACACCCCGATCCCCACGCACACCGGCAGTTCGGTGACGGCACCGATCCGCTCGGCCACCTCACGGGCGGAATCGGCCAGCACGGCCTGCTCCCCCGTGACGCCCATGCGTCCGACGGCGTAGACAAAGCCGCGGGACCGGTCGCAGATGGCCCGGATCCGGTCGAGGGGAGTCGACGGTGCCACCAGCAGCACAGTGGCCACGTCGGCCACGTCGGCAGCTTCGGACCAGGGTCCGATCTCCTCCAACGGGAGGTCGGGGATGATCGCACCGGAGACGCCTGACTCGGACATCATCCCGGCGATCCGGGCGTGCCCCGCCCGGTAGATGAGGTTGTAGTACGTCATCACCACGAGGGGCACACCCACGTCGATCCGTCTCAGATCGGCCAGGATCCCGTCAGGCGTGGTTCCGCGCTCGAGGGCCCGAAGCGACGCCTCCTGGATGGTGGGACCGTCGATCATCGGGTCCGAGAAAGGGATCCCCACCTCGATGGCGTCGGCCCCCGCCCCGGCGAGCGCCTCGACGGTGAGCAGCCAGTCGTCGTCCATGCCGCCGGTCACGTACGGGACCAGCAACTTGTGGCCGGCATCGCGCCGAGCCACCAGGGCCGATTCCAGGCGGCCCGAGCGGCGGCGGGCACCACCGTCTTGTCCGGGGACCGGGCCCGGGGCCGGTCCCGTCTCGGTTCCGCCCGGGGCCGATGCGAACTCGGTTCCGCCCGGGGCCGATCCGAACTCGGTCATGAGCCGGACCGAAGGACGTCACGGACCTGGGCCACGTCCTTGTCGCCGCGCCCCGACAGGTTGACCAGGACGGTCGAGCCCGCGGGCAGCGCCGGTGTGCCCGCAGTGGCGATCACCCAGGCAATGGCGTGGGCGGACTCGAGGGCGGGGATGATCCCTTCGGTCCGGGCCAAGCGCTGGAACGCCTCGATCACCGGCTGGTCACCCGCCGTCTCGTAGCGGGCCCGGCCCAACTCGCCCAGGTGGGCGTGCTCGGGCCCGATTCCCGGGTAGTCGAGGCCAGCGGAGATGGACCGCGCCTCGAGGATCTGGCCGGCTTCGTCCTGCATGAGGGCGCTGCGCATGCCGTGGAGCACACCCGGTATGCCCGTGGTCATCGCCGATCCGCCGGCCGCTTCGACCGCCACCAACGCCGACGCCGTATCGTCGGCGAACCCGGCGAAGATCCCCGCCGCGTTGGAGCCTCCACCTGCACAGGCCACCACCACGTCGGGATCGTCACCGCCGAGGAGGACCCGGCACTGCTCTCGGGCCTCGTCGCCGATGACCCGCTGGAACTCCCTGACCATCCACGGATAGGGATGCGGGCCCATGACAGAACCCAGGCAGTAATGGGTGTCGCCTACCGACGCCACCCAGTCGCGCAAGGCCTCGTTGACTGCGTCCTTCAGCGTCATGCTGCCACTCGAGACCGGCCGCACCTCGGCGCCCAACAGCTCCATCCGGAACACGTTGAGCTCCTGGCGTCGCATGTCCACCTCGCCCATGTAGACCACGCAGGTCATGCCCAGCAGGGCCGCCGCGGTGGCGGTGGCCACACCGTGCTGCCCGGCGCCGGTCTCTGCGATCAGCCGGGTCTTCCCCATGCGTCGGGCCAACAGCCCCTGGCCGATGACGTTGTTGAGCTTGTGCGAGCCGGTGTGGGCCAGGTCCTCCCGCTTGAGCAGCATGCGCACACCGAGCTCGGTGGAGAGCCGGTCGCACACGGTCACCGGTGTCGGACGGCCGCCGTAGTGACGGAGGACCTCGTCGAACTCGGTGCGGAAGGACGGGTCGACCCAGGCCGAGCGGAAGGCCGCCTCCAGTTCCATACAGGCCGGAACCAGCGACTCGGGGACGTAGCGCCCACCGAAGCGACCGAACCGGCCGGTCGGGCCGGGATCCCCCATGATCTCGGGGGCCACTACTCGCTCTGCCAATCGAACAGGCCGGAGGACTCGGCGCCGGCGCCACTGTCGGCTCCGCCGTCGAGCGGACCCCCGCCGTAGCCGCGGTCGGCGGCCGCAGCTGCCCGGGCAGCATCGTGCGCGGCCGAGATGAACTCGCGCAGCCGGCCCGGATCCTTGACCCCGGGCGAGGCTTCGACCCCACTGCACACGTCGACGCCCCAGGGGTGGAGATGGGCGATGGCGGCACCCACATTCTCCGGTCGCAGGCCTCCCGACACGATCAGCCGACGCGGATCGACCACCCCCTCGGCCAGGCGCCAGTCGAACAGCTCGCCCGATCCCGGACTTGCCCCGTCGATCATCAACACCTGGGCCCCGTACTCGGCGAACCGCTCGATCCTCCGGTTGCCGGCCGGGAAGGCCTTGATGGTCAGCCCCACCCGGTCGGCGATCCATCGGGTGTCGTCGATGGACTCGACCCCGTGGAGCTGGACCGCCCGCAGCCCGATCTGGTTGGCGATCTCGATGACCCGGGTGGGCGCCTCGTCCCGGAAGACCCCGACCGTCATTGTCTCGTGCGGGATGCGCTTCACGATGTCGGCGACCGCCGACGGTGCCATCTGGCGCGGCGACGGGGCAAAGACGAACCCGACCGCCGAGGCTCCCATGCCCACAGCCAACAGGGCGTCGGCCTCGGTGGTCACCCCGCAGATCTTCACGAACACGTCGCCGACTTCCGCATCCCCGTCGAGAGAGATCACCGGACCGCCCCGAGCAGGCCGGCGATGGCGTCCGGCCGGGAGCGCGACCGGATCAGGGTCTCCCCCACCAGCACGGCCCGGAACCCGGCTCCGGCGAGAGATGCCACGTCGTCGGCGTTGCGGATCCCCGACTCGGCCACCGCCACCACCTCGGCCGGGATCGACCCACCGAGGGCCAGAGCGTGCTGGCGATCGACCTCGAAGGTGCGGAGGTCGCGTTGGTTCACGCCGATCATGCGGGCCCCGGCGCCCAGGGCCCGCTCGAGCTCGAGCTCGTCGTGCACCTCGACCAGGGCCGTCAGCGACAACCGCTCCGAGAGGAGGAGTAGGGACTTGAGCTCAACATCGTTGAGCGCGGCCACGATCAACAGGACGGCATCGGCGCCCATGGTGCGGGCATCGCACACATCGAGGGCGCTGACCGTGAAGTCCTTCCGCAGGACGGGAAGCGAGCAGGCGGCACGAGCCGATCCGAGGTCCGCGGCACTACCTCCGAAGAACTCCCGGTCGGTGAGCACGGAGAGGCAGGCCGCGCCACCGGCTTCGTACTCGATGGCGACCGCGGCCGGATCGAGATCGGGATCGAGATCCCCCTTGGACGGCGACCGGCGCTTGACCTCGGCGATCACCGCCATCCCGTCGCGGGCCGACGCCGTCCTGATGGCATCGTCGAACGACCGGATGGGCCCGGCGGATCCGGCGGCTTCAACGGCCGCATCGAGGTCGCGGAGGTCCGTGGCCGCACGCGCCCGGTGGGCGGCGAGGATGGAGTCCAGGTACGCCGGCATGGCCTTTGCAGCCTACCGGGGTGGTCGGGTGGCCCCGGTGACGGCCCGGTGAGCGCCGGGTGGCCCCGGTGGGCCCGGTGACGGCCCGGTGACGGCCCGGTGCCACCCGTGCCCGTGACGACGAGGTCAGACTGGTCGTGTGGCGGTCTCCCCCGGGCCCGGCTGCTTCCTGGTACCTGTTGGTTCCCGGGGGCCTGCTGATTCCGGGCGGGGCCGAGATCACGACGACGGGAGATCCAATGGATGAAGTGCTTCTCATCACCGGGGCGTCGGCGGGAATCGGCAGAGCCTGTGCCGACCGCCAACACGCCCGGGGATGGAAGGTGATCGGGGCCAGCAGGCGGGGCATCTCCTCGGGAGGTTGGGCGCCGCTGGTGATGGACGTCGACAGCGACACCTCGGTGGCCGCCGGTGTGGAGGCGCTGCTGGGCGAGCACGGCCGGCTGGACGCAGTGGTGGCCTGTGCCGGTTGGGGGCTGGCCGGGGCGGCCGAACAGACACCCATCGCTGACGCCAAAGACCAGATGGAGACCAATTTCTGGGGGGCGGTGCGGGTGGTGCAACAGGCACTACCGGTGATGCGCGGGCAGGGCCGGGGCCGGATCATCCTGGTCAGCTCGATCGGTGGGATGATCGGCATCCCCTTCCAGTCCTTCTACAGCGCCAGCAAATTCGCCATGGAGGGCTACGGCGAATCGCTGGCTTACGAGGTGGAGCCGTTCGGCATCCAGGTCACGCTGGTGGAGCCCGGAAATGTCCGTACCGACTTCACCCAGAACCGGCGCGACGTGGTCGTGACGGATGACGACGACGCCTACCGGACGGCCACGGCCAAAGCGGTGGGGACCATGATCGACGACGAGGCCAACGGTGTGCCACCAGACGACGTGGCTGCGGTCGTCCAACGTGCGCTCGAGGCCAGACGCGCACCCCGGCGGATGTCGGTGGGCAAGCTCGACGAGCGGATCGGGATCATGGGCAAGCGGCTGCTGCCGTACCGACTGTTCGAGCGAGCGGCCAAGGCTAGCCTCGGCGTCTGACGCCTCTGTCACCGAGGACGAGGTGGGCAAGGAGGCAGGGCATGGCCAACCCGTTGGGCCCGCTGGGGCCCGCAGACGAGCGCTTCGACCACCAGATCGCCGACACGTTCGCGACCGTCGGCCTCAGTGACCCGTCCTGGACGGAGAAGGTCTGTGCCATGGCGGCGCGACGGGACGGCAGCCTGCAGCTCGGGTTCGGCATGGGCAAGTACACCAACCGCAACGTGCTCGACGGCTACGCCGGTCTGTCACGCGGCACAGAGCAGATCACCGTGCGGGGAAGCCGCCGGCTCTTCCCCCGGTTCGACGACTCATCGGTCGGACCCGTCCACTACGAGGTGCTCGAACCGATGAAGCGGGTGCGATTCGTCCTCGAACCGAACCCGTGTCAACCGCTGGCGTTCGACTGGGTCTTCGAGGGTGTGCTACCGCCGGCCACCGAGGAGCGGACCCACCAGCGGACACCGCTCGGCTACCGGGTCAGTGCCGATCTGGTGCGGTACCACCAGATCGGCATGGCGTCAGGCTGGGTCGAGGTCGACGGCGTGCGCGAGGACATCACCTCCGACCAGTGGGTGTCGACCCGGGACCACTCGTGGGGGGTCCGTTACGACGTGGGAACGCCGCCGACCGACACCGACCCGTTCAATCCGGTGGCCGAGATGAACTTTCAGATGATCTGGAGCCCCATCCTGATGACCGACCCGGACGGGGCCCGGTGGGGCCTGTTCATGCACCTGATCGAGATGACCGGGTTCGGTCACCACCGACGCACGGTGACCGGGGCCGTCGAGTACGACGACGGGCGGGTCGAGCGGATGACCGATATCCGACCCAACCTGGCCTTCGACCCGGCCAACCGGAGGTTGCTGGGCGGGGATGTGACCGTCACCATGGACGACGGGTCGGTGCGCTCGTTCCTGATGGAAGTCCCCACCGCCACCGGATTCCACCTGGGGACGGGGCTCTACTTCGGATGGCAGGGTCACCATCACGGCGAATGGCGCGGGGAGCTCCACGTGGACGGGGAGCGCATCGAGGACTGCCGCTTGCCCGCCGTGGCCCGCCAGCTCCACCAGATCCGGGATACCTTCGTCGTGGTCCGCGACCTCGATTCGGGCGCCGTGGGTCAGGGCAACTGCCAGCCGATGGTCACCGGCGACCATCCCGCGCTGGGCCTCGACGCCGACTCGTCGTTCTGGTAGCCGTACCGGGCGCAGGGGCGCGGGCCGGACTCGGAATCACGATCGGAATCACGATCGGAATCACGGCGAGCCGTACCTGGCCCTGCCGCTTCGCTGTCGGTCAGAGAGCGACCCCTGCCCAGTAACTCCCGTCGAGGATGCCGCGCAGCGTGGCCCGGTGGATGATCAGGTCATCGATGTCGTCGGGCGGTTCCGACTCGCCGAAGAAGATCGACCGCTCGGTGACCCGTCGCATGATGGCCCCGTGCCGGATGGCGGCGAAGGCGATGTACCAGGTCAGATCGGCGGGCTGGTGCCCGGACACCTTGGCGTAGGACTCGACCACGTCGGCCGGGCGGAACATCAGCGGCAGCCCGGGAGCACCCAGGTCCACGGCCAGGTCCTGGAAGAACAGGTGGAGATAGGACATCCACCCGAGGTCGACCTCGGGTGGGGCCACCCCGGCCATCTCCCAGTCGAGGACGGCAACCACCTCGTTGCCCCGGAACATCATGTTCCCGATGCGGCCGTCTCCCCAGGAGAGGGCGTCGGCGCCGGCCTCGGTCGGGAAATTGTCGGCGAGCCAGTCGAAGCACTCGGCCAGCAGGGGGGACGGAGCCTCCCTCACCACCCACTCGTAGTACGTCCGCCAGTGGTTGAAGCTCCGCCAGAGGGTGCTCTCGCCCGGGGCCGGGTGCTCGAGAAAGGAGAGGTCGTAACGGTCCGGAGTGATCGAATGAATGCCGGCCATGGCCCGGATGGCCGATTCCTGCACCTTCCGGCGGTCGGCGTCGCTCCCGTCGAAGACCCAGTTGTCACCGAACGTGTACGGGAGCACATCGGGGGGCACCAGCCCCTCGATCCTGGCCATGACGAAGAAGGAGCCACCGAGGACGGACGGATCCGGCTCGTACCAGAAGGTCTCGGGTACCGGCACCCGGGTGTGCTCGCGGACCAGGCGCATCACCCGGAACTGCATGCCGAGGTCGTAGGTGGTGAACACCGGGTAGTCGGTGGCCGGTGGCTCGATCCGGGCCACCAGCCGGTGGGCGGTCGGCTCCCCGTCCTCATCCCACACCGCGGTGAACAGGAGCGTCTCGGACGACATCCCGTTGCTCTCGGGGCTGGACACCTCGCTGATGACCGGCGGGCTGCCGGGACCGAGCCGGTCACCCAGCCACACCCGGAGCCGCTCGGCCAACTCCGCCGGGTCGCGTGTCGATGTGGTGATGTGCTCGGCGTCCATCTCGACCGCGTTCTCCCGGGCTGCCGCCGCTGGCGCCGTTCGGTCTGTGCTCATCCCTGCCTCCGATGTGGTCGTTGTGTCCCGTGTGTGGCCACCGGTGTCGTCGGTTCGCAGGCATGCGGAACAATTCGGACCCGGGACAGGTCGCGCTCGACGGAACCATGAGCGCACACGGTGATCCGCGGCAACCTTCCCCCGATCTCCCCACCGGTGTCACCTGTATCGGCCCGGGAGATGGTCTAGCACTTCGCTCGCCGCTGGGGACAGACCCGGGGGCCCGTCAGCCGGCGAGATCCGATGGAGGTCCCGCCATCGGAAGGGGCCGGCTGTCGGCCTCGAGGGTGTGGGTGCGGTCTCCATCGTCCCAGGTCAACAGCACCGCCTCCGGAGGGGTGACCCGCCGGTGCAGCGTGGCCAGCGCCACCGTGGCCTCCGCTCCCGGGGACCAGGCCACCGAGGAGAGGTGCCCGACCTCGCGTGACCCGTCAGCGGTCAGTACGGCGGCACCCACCGGTGCCGAGATGTGGCCGGGCCGCCCATCGACCACCACCCCGCACAGCCGCCGGGCGACGTTCGATCCGCGGGCGTCGATGCGGGCCACCAGTTCCTGGCCGGTGAAACAGCCCTTGGTGAACGAGACGGTGCGATCGACCAGACCGAGCTCGGCCGCGATCGAGCCTTCCACGATCTCGCGACCGTTGACCGGCACGCCGGCTTCGATCCGGGCCGCCTCCCAGGGGTCTTCGCCACACCGGACGACCTGGTCACCGATCCATCCCGACAGACCGCGGGCCGGAGCCGGGCCGAGCAGGTCGACCCCGGTCAGACCCGGCCAGTCCACCGCAGCCACGAGATCGGGCATGCCGGTCACGCCCCGGAGGGAATCGGGGCCCCGCAAGCCGATGCAGATCCAGTCGACGGGTTCGATGACCACCTTCATCCGCAGCCGGAACCGCTCGAGTCTGGCCTGCACCACCGGCCCGAACCCCTGGTCGGTGTCGACGATGAAGGTATCGTCGGCCATCCGGGTCAGCCGGAGGTAGGCATCGATCTTTCCCTGCGGGCTCAAGAGGAGCGACTCGGCGGCGGTGCCTTCACCCAGGGCCGATACATCCTGGCTGCACTGGCCCTGCAGATACGAGGTGGCATCGGGTCCGGACACCGACAACACGTCCCGCGCCAGTTGGCGCGCGGCTGCCGTGCGGCGAAGGGCGGTATAGCCCTGCCTGATCTCGGCGATGAGCTCGGTCCCGCTCATCGGGTCGCCGAGGTCGCCGAAGTCGTTCCCGTAGCCGGGGTTCCCGATGTCGTCGTGGTGGCCGAGATCGCCGAGGCCCGGGAGGCCGCGGCAGCCCGGGCCATGGCCACCGCCGACAGCATGGCTGCGGCCTTGTCCCCGCATTCGGCGTTCTCCGCAGCCGGGTCACTGTCGGCCACGATGCCCGCACCGGCCTGCACCGACGCCGATCCGTCCGGATGCACGGTCATGGTCCGGATGGCGATGGCGGTGTCGAGGTTGCCCGAGAAGTCGAGGTAGCCCACCACCCCCCCGTACACCCCACGCTTGGTGGGCTCGAGATCGTCGATGATCTCCATGGCCCGGACCTTGGGCGCGCCGGACAGGGTCCCGGCCGGCAGCGTGGCCCGCAGGACGTCGATGGGTCCCTTCCCCGGAGCCAGGCGCCCCGACACCTGGGATGTCAGGTGCATGATGTGGCTGTAGCGCTCCACCACCATCATCTCCTCGACCACTTCGGTACCGAAGCTGACCACGCGACCTACATCGTTGCGAGCCAGGTCGACCAGCATCACGTGCTCGGCCAGCTCCTTCGGATCCTCGACCAGTTCCCCCTCGAGCCTGGCGTCGTCCTCGGGGGTGGCGCCCCGCCGTCTCGAGCCGGCGATGGGCCGCGATACGACGGTCCCGTCGCGGAGCCGGACCATGGGTTCGGGCGACGCACCGACCACGGTGATCTCCGGGAAGTGGAGGAAGTACAGGTACGGGCTCGGGTTGACCAGCCGTAGGACCCGGTAGACGTCGAACGGATCGGCCCCGAGCGAACCGAGGTCGAACCGTTGGGACAGTACGACCTGGAACACGTCGCCCGCGGTCACGTGCTCCTTGGCCGCCCGCACCGCGTCCTCGTACAGCGAGTCGGTCATGGTCCGGCGCACGTCAGGGGGAGGTCCGGTCCGTTCCGGCAACAGTCTCGCCGGTTGCTCGAGGGGCCGGAAGCAGTCGGCGGCCAACCGGTCCAGACGGCTCAGCGCGTCACGGTGGGCGAGGTCCAGCTCTTCGGGCCCCCACCGCGGGTCGATGACCACGTTGTCGATGAGCACTACCCGTTGACGCCAGTGGTCGAAGGCGGCCAGCTGCCCGATCATGGCCAGGACGGCATCCGGATGGCCGTGATCGTCGGGTGGAGTGTTCGGCAGGTGCTCCACCTCCCTGACCACGTCGTAGCCCAGGTAGCCGACCAGCCCGGCATGGAGCGGCGGCAGGTCCGGGAGGTCTGGGGAGTCGAAGGCGTCGAGCATGGCCTCGAGCGCGGCCAGCACCCCCCGATTCCCGCTGACCCGGTCGCCGGTGAGTGTGTCCAGATCCACATCCCCTTCGGTGGTCACGAGATCGCCGCGTGCGGTGACCGTGGCCAAGGGATTGCGGCCCACGAAGGAGTACCTGCCCCACCGCTCGCCACCCTCCACCGACTCCAACAGGAACCCGGCGCCGGTGCCCTCGGCCATCTGGAGATAGGCAGCCACCGGGGTGAGCGTGTCGGCCACCAGTTCACGCCAGACCGGCACCACCCGGTGCTTGGCGGCCAATGTGTGGAACCCGGTGCTCCCGGGCCCCTCGGGCCCGGTGCCGGACGGGATGGTCATGCCCCGGTCGTCGGGTCGCCGAAGGCGCGGTAGAAGCAGGTCCGGTTGCCCGTGTGGCAGGCGCCGGCGCCCTGCTGGTCGACGACCAGCAACAGCACGTCGCCGTCACAGTCGTAGCGCACGCTCCGGACGTACTGGCGGTCGCCGGACGTCTCGCCCTTGCACCAGAACTCGCGCCGGCTCCGGCTCCAGAACCAGCTCCGGCCGGTCTCGAGGGTCTTGATGAGCGACTGGCGGTTCATCCACGCCAGCATCAGGACGGCGTGGTCGGACGCGTCCTGGACGATGGCCGGGACCAGCCCGTCCGCGTTGAAGGCCACCGCCTCCAACTCGGCCTCGGTGAAGTCGATCGGCGTGGCCTTGTAGTCGGTGGCGGTGTCGCCG
>JBEKOI010000136.1:0-12277 GCA_049521915.1 Acidimicrobiales bacterium
CGTGTGCGTCTTTACGAAGGCGTCCATGGTGCCGTCGCTGCGGCAGAGATGTTGCGGCAACCAGCTGTGGGTCAGGTCGTGGGTGCACTCGCCGAGTCCGGTGGTCGTATCCAGATGGAAGGGAAGTTGCCTTCCGATCGGCGGTCGGGTCGTGTTGCCCGCCAGCGGCTGGGAAAAGGCGCCGAGGTGGCCGTCGGGGTG
Organism: Acidimicrobiales bacterium; assembly: GCA_049521915.1. GTDB lineage: Bacteria > Actinomycetota > Acidimicrobiia > Acidimicrobiales > RAAP-2 > Bog-756. Next base: position 202 of record JBEKOI010000136.1, read on the forward strand.
GTCGTCGAATCCTCGCACTCCTTTGTAGGAGCCGAAGTAGTGATCGAACGACCGGTTCTCCTGCATGAGAAAGACCACGTGCTCGATCGCTCCGAGGTCTGACCCCGCCGGGGCCGTCTTCGATGCCCGGCTGACCGTGGCTGACGATCCGCATCCGGCAGCGATGGCCGTGGCACTCGCGGCAAGTGCCCCCTCGAGAAAGAGCCGGCGGTTGAACGTAGGTCCGCCTGCTCGGTTGTCTGACTTCTTTGGCATCTCACTCCGCTCCCCCGGCCTCCCCCGGCCGCACCCAGAGCGTTCTATGAAAGTGAACGTTATGCAACAACCAGGTGACGCGGACGTGACACGCCAGAGATGCAGGGCGCCGCGCCGTTCCCGTCGGTAGGCGTCGGGACCTCAGTCGGGGACGCCGACCTGCATCTTTGCCGTGCCCGAAGATTCCAGCGGTCCCTCAGCCACGCAGCCCGAGCACGATCCGGCCTCGAGACGGGGCATCTCGATCTCCTGATGGCATGCTGGCCGCCTCGCGTGTTCTCACAGGGGGTGTAATGACGACAGAAAGAGAGTTCGGCGGTCGGATCGGGGACGATTGGCGCAGCTCTGAGCCGTGGTGGCCCCCGCAGCCGGCTCCACCCGAAGGAGCGCCCAACGTCGTCCTCGTCGTCCTCGATGACGTCGGATTCGCCCAACTGGGCTGCTTCGGGTCGGATATCGACACCCCGGTGCTCGACGGCCTGGCCGCCGGGGGGATCCGGCTGTCGAATTTCCACGCCACTGCACTGTGCTCCCCCACCCGGGCTGCCCTGCTCACCGGGCGCAACCACCACCGCAGTGGAATGGGCCGGGTACCGGACCTGGCTATCGGGTACCCCGGCTACTGGGGCAAGCCACCCCGTGAGAACGGTTATTTGTCCGAGATCCTGCAGGCGCAGGGCTATGCCACCTACGCGGTCGGCAAGTGGCACCTCAGCCCCGAAGACGAGGCCAACATGGCCGGTTCGCGCAGCACCTGGCCCTTGGGGCGCGGGTTCGACAGGTGGTACGGGTTCCACGGCGGGGAGACCCACCAGTTCGTGCCCGCGCTCTATCACGACAATCACGCGGTCAGGCCACCCCGCTCAGCGGACGACGGCTATCACCTGAGCGCCGATCTTGCCGACCGGGCCATCGAATTCCTCGGAGATCTGCGGGCGGTGGACGCCGACCAACCCTATTTCCTGTATTTCTGCACGGGCGCCTGCCATTCCCCGCATCATGCGCCGTCGGAGTGGATCGACCGCTATCGGGGCCGTTTCGCCCAGGGATGGGATCGGTGGCGCCAACAGACCTACGAGCGGCAACTCGGCATCGGAATCATCCCCGAGGGCACCCGCCTGCCCCCACGCCCACCCTGGGTGCCCCCCTGGGAGGACCTCGATGACCAGGAGCGGGCTCTGGGCGAACGCTTCATGGAGTGCTTCGCAGCCTATCTGTCCTACACGGACGAGCAGATCGGCCGGGTGTTGGCATTCATCGACGACCTCGGAGAGGAAGACGACACGGTCGTCATCGTCGTGTCGGACAACGGGGCCAGCTCGGAAGGTGGGAAGGAGGGGACGATAAACGAAGCCCGGCTCTCGAACTTCAATGCGGCCGGCACACGCGAGATGTACCGACGGATCGACGAGATCGGTGGACCGCTGAGCCACAACAACTATCCGTGGGGCTGGACCATGGCCGGCAACACGCCGTTGAAACGCTGGAAGCGCGAGGTCCATGAAGGCGGTGTGGCCGTTCCCTGCATCGTCTCGTGGCCCGGCAGGTTCGCCCAGAGCGCGGGCGGCATCCGCCGGCAGTTCGCCCATGTGATCGACATCCTGCCGACAGTGCTCGAACTGGTCGGACTCGGCGTGCCCAGCGCCATCAACGGCGTTCCCCAGTCCCACCTGGACGGGACAAGCTTCGCCTACCTCCTGGAGGCCGAGGGCGAGGCGGAGCCCGGAAGGCACGTGACCCAGTACTTCGAGATGCTCGGCTCTCGAGCCGTCTATCACGGCGGCTGGAAGGCCGTGACCTTCCACTCCGTGGGTCCTCTCTACGACGACGGGCTCAGTGCCAACGCGCCGTTCGACGACGACGTGTGGGAGCTCTATCACGTGGCCGAGGATGTGTCGGAGACAGTCGACCTCGCCTCGCAGCACCCGGAGCGGCTGTCCGAAATGATCGCTCTGTGGTGGGAAGAGGCCCGCCGCAATGACGTCCTACCGCTCGACAATCGACCGTTGGAAGCGATGGCCCACCCGAAACCCGATCGCCGTCGCCGGCGGAACAGCTATCGCTACTTTCAGGGAGGTGCCCCTGTCCCCGAGTCGGCCGCCATCAAGCTGTGCAACCGGTCCCACGAGATCGCGGTGACGCTCGAAGTGCCTGACCCATTGGTGCCGAACGGCGTCCTCATCGCCCTGGGTTGCACCCTCGGCGGCTGGTCGCTTCACCTGGTGGACGGGCAGCTCCGCTATGTCCACAACCTCTACGGCAGGACCCGGTCGCTCATCCGAGCGGACCGACCCCTCGGTGCGGGCCGCCATCATGTGAAATTCGCCTTCGAGAAGGACGCTGGTACCGGAGGAATCGCGGTCCTCGAACAGGACGGTGACGTGGTGGCCGAGGGGTCGATCGATCGGTACACGCCGGCGGTCTTCAACGAAGTGGGGATCGGACTGACGTGCGGCTACGAGTGGGGGCCGGCCATCGGCGAGGGCTATGAGGCACCCTTTGCCTTCAACGGGGCCATCTCACGAGCCGTCGTCACGTCCACGGGCCCCATGGTGGTCGACCCCGTCCTGGAGGTGGCGGCCATCCTGGCCATGCAATGACCGACCCCGTGCCGATCACGCAGGTGACCGGCACGGGAGTGGGCTGCCAGACTGGCGAATGATGATGTTCGGCGAAGTCGACTGGACGACGATCTCTTCATTGGCCACCGCCGGTGGCACCCTCGTGCTGGCCATCGCCACCTTCTCGGCGGTCCGATCCTCCAATCGGTCGGCCCGCATCGCCGAGATGGCGCTGCAGGAGCAACGACGACCTCTTCTGGCTCCGTCCCGCCTGGAGGATCCTAAGCAGAAGATCATGTTCCTCGAGGGAAATTGGGTCAACGCCTCGGGGGGGCACGGCGCAGTTGAGCACACCGACGGCATCGTGTATCTCGCCATCAGCCTCAGGAACGTCGGCAGCGGAATCGCGGTGTGTCAGGGGTGGGCGGTCATACCGGGTGCGGGTTCATCCCTTGAGGCTCCCGCTCACGTCCCGATGGAGCAGTTCCGCCTTCAATCGCGGGATCTGTACGTCCCGGCCGGCGACATCGGCATGTGGCAGGGAGCGCTGCGCAATCCGGATGATCCGATTCGGGCGGAGGTCGTCGAAGCCATCAAGACGGGGCAGCCGATCACAGTCGAGTTGCTCTATTCCGACCAGGTCGGCCGTCAGCGGACGATCTCGCGGTTCAACCTGAACCCCGCCAACGACACGTGGCTGGCGGGCTTGAGCCGGCACTGGTATCTCGACTGGGACGGGCCCCGCCCCGAAGAGATCACGCTGGCCGCCGCGGAGGCGGTGCTCCGCGATCGCGAGGCTGCAACCGAGCGGCAGGAAGCGAAGAGCGAGCCCGATGGGACCGACACCAACGGCCCGGTGACTGCCCGGGACGGGCCGCTCCGCGGCGCGGAGAGGTCAGACCGAACGGGCCCGTAGATCTGATGGCCACGCAGGAGCCTTCCGGATCCCGCCGGTCACGGCCCGAGCGCGTTCCAGACCAGCGCGGACACACCGTTGACCGTGTCGATGCCGTACTGCTCGGACACGTTTCCGTTGGTGAGCACGGCGATCAGGTAGTCGCGGCCGGCGCCGCTGACCCAGCCGGTGGTATTGATCTGCCACCCGTCGATGACGGCGAACCCGTTCTTGAGGGCCACGGTGACCCCGGGGGGCACACCACCGGTCGCCCCCCAGTCCTGGGAGGGGGTGACGTTTTCCATGAGGCCGAGGACGTAGGCCCGGGAGGCATCCGTGAGCAGCGGACTGGGCTCCACCAGGGTCCGGATCATGGCCAGCCGGTCGAGTGCGGTGGTCGTGGTGGTCCCCCACACGCCATCGGTGGCCGGTACCGTCGAGGTCATCCCCGCCTCTCGTTCGAACGCACCGACGGCACCGGGCCCGAGGGCTGACCAGAGGGCATCGGCCGCACTGTCCAGGCTGTCCTCGATCATCGGCACGGCGAGACTCTGCTCCTCGGGCGTGAGCGATTGCCCGGCCGCCTGGGCCTGGGCCAGCAGGGTGGCCAGGATGTCGACCTTCACCGCGCTCGCCGTGTTCTCCACCACTCCGGGCCGGAACTGGTAGATCTGGCCCGTCGTGAGGTCCTCCACGGCCACGGTCACGTTGTCGGCCCGGATGGCGACATAGCTGGCGATGGCCGGGATCATCTGCGCACCCCGATCGGTGCCGTAGGCGATCCAATAGCCACCTGACCGACCGGCGATACCGACGGCGGGAGCGTTCGTCGGCGTGCCCCCGTCGGATCCCTCGAACGGGGCGTCCCCGAAGGTGAAGACCCCACCGTCGGCGGCGGCCAGCCAGTAGCCGAGCCCGTCGGAGGACGGGGCCATGCCGACCACCGGCTGGTTGAGCCGCGTACCGCCCATCGAACCCTCGAACGATGCATCCCCGAAGGCGAAGATGCCCCCGTCCGACGCAACCAGCCAATAGCCGACGCCACCGGGGGACGCAGCCATGCCCACCACCGGCTGGTTGAGCGGCGTGCCGCCCATCGAACCCTCGAACGACGCATCCCCGAAGGCGAAGACGCCCCCGTCGGAGGCAACCAGCCAATAGCCGTGACCGGTGGGGGTGGCGGCCATGCCCACCACCGGCTGATTGAGCGGACGACCACCCATGGAGCCGGCGAACACGGCGTCCCCGAAGGCGAAGACGCCCCCGTCGGAGGCAACCAGCCAATAGCCGTGGCCGGTGGGGGTGGCGGCCATGCCCACCACCGGTGCATTCAGATGGATTGCCCCCGTGGATCCCTCGAAGGAAGCATCGCCGTAGGCGAAGACGCCACCGTCGGCGGCCACCACCCAGTACCCGAGCCCGTCCGGGGTGGCCGCCGTCCCCACCACGGGAGCGGCCAAACCGCTCAACGTCGTCCCCGGCACGGCAGTTGCCGCGCCGAACGCCGTCACGGCATCCGGGCCGGGGGTGCCGGACTCGACGTGCCCGACGGAGGTGTGGGCCGACGCTGCCGTCACGCCGCTCGCCGGGGCCACGCCGCCGACAAGGAGGACGATCACACCGACGGCCGGAGCGACGGCGCGCCATGACCGCCGTGCGAGCCGAAGGGACTTCATCTCCCAAATGTACCCAGTCGGGCATGGCCACTCCCATGGTCCGTGTCGGTGGCGGCGCGGGCCCCGGCGGTGGCGCCCCCGGCCCCGGGTTCTCGTACAGACCCACCTCGGTCCACTCGTCCGTGCCCCCGGACATTGTGAAAGCATCACTCCCACCGGTTCCATTGCACGGAGAGACAGGGGAGGACTTCAGTGTCAACTGGGCAACCATCGGCCATCCGATCATGAGCTCGTTCAAGAATCCGGCCTGGCTTCCCTTCTCGGTGAGCGAGGCAGCCTCCGCCGGCGATGCCACCGGCCAGGATCTCGAGTCGGGCCAGGCGTGGAACCATCTGTTGGACACCCTGCGACGCAGCGGCGAAGTCGTGCTGTCCGACGCAGTCCCCAACGACCCGGTGGACATGGCCTCGGGCTTCCGTCACCTGCTCGTCCTCCTGGGTGTGGGCATCGACGAGCTTCTGCGGCGGGGTTTGGACAAGGTACCGGCCGTGAAGCCCTCGGGCATGGACGCCGCCTACAAGTGGGGCATGGAGTGCCCCGACTGCATCTACGTGGGCACGGCGTTGAGGGGCGGCTCCACCTACCGACTGTGGGGCAAGCGGGGCTCGGCACGGTACGTCGGCCTGCAGGTCATGGCGGGCATGGGGTCCACGTCCAACGCCCTGATCGACGACTTCGAGCTCGGGCCGGACGGTGAGTTCGAGATCATCCTCTCGGCCGAGCCGCACGAGGGCAACTGGCTCCCGCTCGATGCGGGGGCCACCACACTGGTGGTCCGTCACTTCTTCTACGACTGGGAACACGAGGTGCCCGTGACCATGTCCATCGAGACACTTTCAGGCCCCCCGGGTCTCGAAGAGCACACTCCGGTGGAGCCGAAGACAGCCATGGCCCGTCAGGTGATCGCGCTGGGCGACTTCCTGGAGGAGAATCTCAACTTCTTCCTCGGCTTCTCCAATCCCGAGGCACCCAACACGTTCCTCCCTCCTCTGGACGGAACGGCCATGGGGGCGGCGGCCGAGAACCGTCCGGTCATCGGTTCGTGGAAGCTGGGCCCCGACGAGGCCCTGATCATCGAGGTCGAGCCGCCCGAAGGCCTGTACTGGAGCTACTCGTTGGGGAACATCTGGTGGGAGACGGTCGACTACGGGAATCGCCAGTCGAGCCTCAACGGCTATCAGGCCGCGGTGGACGATGACTGGAAGGTCCGGGTGGTGGTGGCCCACGAGGATCCGGGCGTCGCCAATTGGCTCGACACCGGCGGGCACAGCGAGGGGCCGATCATCCTGCGCTGCGTCCGCACGGACACCGCCCCGGTGCCGACCACCAGAGTGGTGCCGTTCGACCGGCTGGCCGAGGAGCTGCCCGATACCCGGCGGGTGTCACCGAGCGAACGGGCGGCGGCCATCGCCATCCGCCAGAAGGCCGTGAGCAGGCGGTTCTCCCGATGAGCCTCGACGTCGATCAGATCGAGAAGGACGCCCGGGCCCAGACGGGGCTGGACGACACCGGCGGTGACTACTACCGCGAGGGCCTCGAACGGTTGGTGGCGTCGATGAACGCAGAGGGCGGGCTGACCGAGATGGGCGAGACCATGCAGCAGATGCGTCTGAGTATGTTGCTGGCCGCCCGGTTGGGGGTCGAGGAGACCTACCGCCTCCATCCCGAGATCAACGACCAGGTCGTCGAGGGACCGGTGTTCGTCATCGGCCTGCCCCGCACCGGCACCACCGCCCTCAGCCAGCTGGTGGCAGCCGACCCCCAATTCCGGTCGCTGCGGACGTGGGAGTCGGGCTCGCCTGTCCCACCGCCGGAGACGGACACCGAGCACACCGACCCGCGGATTGCCGCCACCGAGCAGGGGATCGCCATGATGAACGAGGCCTTCCCACTCATGCAGACCATGCACCACGCGGAGGCCACGACGGCGACCGAATGCCAGGACCTCATGGGCATGAGTTTTCGGACGGTGCACTTCGACGGCTTCGCCCGGGTGCCGTCCTACCTCGAATGGGTCATCGACACCGACATGGAGGAGACCTATCGCTACCACCGACGGGTGCTCCGCCTGCTCCAGTGGCACTGCCCGCCCACCTTGTGGCACCTGAAGACGCCGGTGCACATGTTCGCCCTCGATGCCCTGGTGGAGGCCTACCCGAACGCCCGATTCCTCTGGAGCCACCGGGATCCCACCAAGGTCCTGGGCTCGGTCTGCAGCCTCATCCACTACACCCGCAGCTGGAGCAGCGACCGGGACGACTCCGTCGAACTGGGCGCTGAGCAGCTCGACCGGTGGTGGGTCGCAGTGCAGCGGGCCATGGACTTCCGCCAGCGAACGGGCGCCGACCGGTTCGCCGACCTCTCCTTCGCCGAGCTCCAGACTGATCCGGTGGGGGCCCTGGCCAAGGGCCTGACCCGACTGGGTCTCCCGTTCGACGATCGCTCGCGGGCCGCAGTGGCCGAGTGGGCCGGCACCCACGAGCCCGGCGCTCAAGGCACCCATTCCTACCAGCTCTCCGATTTCGGCCTGGAGCCCGATCAGATCCGGGACCGCTTCGCCCCGTACTACGCCGCCTTCGACATCGGAGCCTGAGGACCGGGCGCTGCTCAGCGCCCGGTTGTCCGCCAACGACATCGGCTGAGGACGATCGCCGGCAGGCGGCCGGCTATGCCGAGGCGACGAGGGTCGCTCGCTCGATCTGCTTCGGGCACACCTCGGTCAGTGGACAAGACCCGCAGTCCGGGACCCGGGCATGACACCAGCCCCGACCGATCAGCCAGGTCGGGAGGTCGAGCTCCCCGGGGCGATCCGGGTGGAGGCGCCGGGCGGCGCCCAGCAGGGTGGCCCGGTCATCCCGGTCTGCCAGCCGGGAGCGGAGGAAGACCCGGCGGACGTGGACGTCGTAGGCGATGTCACTCCTCTCGAGATCCCGAACGGGGACTCCGAGGTCCCGCTCCAGGGTCTCCACCGCCATGGCTGCCTTCTTCTGCGCGATCCCGACGAAGTCGTCGAAGCGTTTCTGGAGATCATCGGCGGTGGGGTTGTCGGACCATATCGTCGAGGCGTCTCCCCCGTACCGGTCGAGGACCCGCTGTGCGGCCCGCACGATCCAATCCGGCATCTTGTTGACGTACCTGTGGAGCTTGGGCACCTCCTGCATGGCGTTGGCCACCGCATCCGGGTCGCCGACAATCTGCGCCGGGTCGAGGTGTCCAAGGCGTTGCTTGAGCTGCCAGGGCACGAGCCACGCCCGCTCCGAGGGCATCCCCTGGTCGAAGATGACGGCGCAGAGGAAGGCGAAAGGGTCGGACCTGAGCAACTCGTTGGCCTCGGGGTTGTCGGTGAAGTCCAGGACCGCGGCATCCTCTGTGGCGTGGTGCTCTCGTCCGAACTCCAGGAGTGCCCTAGTGACCGCCTCCTGCTTGACACGGGCACTCCGTTTGGAGGCAGCAGCCGGGCGGGAACGCGGTGCCGGCGGCGGCTGCTTCGAGCGAGTCGCCGGGCCGGGATCCACCCGATCAGTGTATGAACGGCCGGTCGTCCCCGAACCCGGCCCGGTCGAGGGGAGCAGCGTCGAACGCCTACCGATGCCTCAGGTCGCGCCGGTGTCGACGAGCCAGCCGGCCACGATGTCGGCGACCTCGGCGTCGCGCCGTCGGAGGGAGTGGTCGCCGTCCAGGAAGACCAGCGTGACCGGGCCGGGGATGGCCGCGGTCTCGCGTTCGACTTCGTCGGGGGCGCCCAGGGCGTCCCGACGCCCGCTGACGAAGAGACAGGGCACCTGCAGCGCGGGGAAGTGGCCGGTGCGGAGCCGTTCGGGTTTCCCCGCCGGATGGAGCGGATAGCTGATGAGGACGAGGGCTGCGACCCGCAACCCGTCCGCGGCCGCAATGGAACACATCCGGCCGCCCATCGATCGACCCCCCACGGCGATGGCGGAGGTCGGCACGCCCAGCCGCTCGGCGAGCCCCGAGGTGGCCGCCCGCACCGTGTCGATGCAGACCTCCGGCGGGTCGGGTCGACGACGGCCCGCCGTCCGTCCGGGGAACTCGATCCGCTCGACAGCCAGACCACGCCCGGTCACCGCGGCGTCGACAGCCACCAGCGTGGGCTGGTCCCGACCGGCACCGGCCCCCGGGGTCAGCAACAGGCCGGAGATGCCCGCTGGAGTCATCCGCTCATCTTCGCCCCCGGACAAGGCCGGTGCCATCGTTTCGCTCGCCGTCCACCCCTGGCCTCGTCCAGTACCTCGTCCAGTACGGCTTCGTCCAGTACGTCTTCGGCGCGGTTCAGGCATGACTTGGGCCTGCACATGGCTCGGCCGGCTACCCCGTCGAGAGCCGCTCGAGTCCGGACCGGATGCCCGAGAGAACCGGTGTCCCGTGCCCCTCGGTGCAGCGGCCGTACCAGGACTCGAGCAGCCGGCAGCCTTCGTCGACCCGGCCGATTCGCTCGAGAAGCCGCGAGTAGCCGGCCGCCGCCCGGGCTCCGTGTACCGGGTACCCGAACCGTTCGGCCACCGCCAAGGATCGCTCCCACTCCTGGGCGGCCCCGCTCCACGGATGCCCGGGGTCGCCCAGGTCGGCACCAGTGCCTGCGTCCGCCTCGTCGAATTTGAGTTCGGCCCGCATCCGGTGCAGCGAGGAGTCCCACCACGGCTGTCCGGTGTCCTCCGACACGGATCGGGCCAGTTCCAGGATGGCCCAGGTCGTGCCCAGATCCCCGACGGCCCGGGTCGCCTCGGCCGCTCGGGCCAGGACGGTGGAGCTCCCGCCGCGCCGCTCGGCGAAGCGCAAGGTGTCCGCCGCCTCCCCTCGTTCCCAATGGCCGGTCGCCCGGAAGGTCAACGCAAAGGCAAGATTGAACGGCTGGCCGATATCCTCGGCCAACTCGACGGCCCGGACCAGTTGATCGAGGCCCCGGTCCAGATGGCCGAGCACCAGGTGACCCCAGCCGGCGAAGACGTGGGCGGCGACGCCCTGGTCGGTACCCACGCGGTGGCCCAAGGCCCGATGACGCTTGGGGTGGTACGAGGCGAGCGCCCGCTCGGCCAGCGCCAACGACTCCTCAGCCCTTCCCTGCCAGCCGCGGGCCAAGCTCAGCTGGACCGCCCCGAGCACTTCGAGCACCTCGTCGTGATGCGCCTCAGCGACGGACAGGACCCGTTCGGACAGCTCCACCCCGAGGGCCAGCTCACCCCTGTTGATATAGAAGACCGACAGGCCGCCGAGGGAATGGGCCACCCTCAGATCACTGCCCAACAACTCGCAGAGCTGGCGCGCCCGGTCGTAGGCGGCCTCCAGCTCCGGATCGGAGTAGCTACGGGTGGCGATGGCCGACCCCAGGGCCAGCTGCATCTCCACTTCCAGCTCCCGACCCTCGATGACCTCGGGCAGACGACGGGCGAGGGCGATGCCCTGTTGCAGGAACGCAATCGCTTCACGGTGGCCAGAGCGCTCAGTGGCCAAGGTGGCTGCCAGTTGAAACTGTTCGATGGACTCCTTGAGCAGACCGGCAGCCTGGAAGTGCCGGGCCACCTCTTCGACCGGGGCACTCGAACCGGCTGCGATGCGTCCATTGAGCTCGCGCGCTACCCGCTCGTGGATGGTTCTCCGATTGCGGCGCAGGAGCGACTCATACGCCACCTCCTGGACCAGGACGTGTTTGAAGGTCAACCTGTCGTCGGTCTGGTCCGGTTCATGACGGATGAGCCCACTGGCCACCACCCGGTCGAGGAAGCCGGCGAGGACAGCCGGATCCATGCCCGACACCTTGACCAGGAGTTCGAACGAGAAGGTTCGGCCGATCACCGAGGCGAGCTGAGCGACGAACTTGGCCGGACCCAGCGCGTCGAGCCGGGCCAGAAGTGATCCCTGCAGCGTGCTCGGGATCTCGAGGTCCATCAGAGGCGAGGCCAGGACCCAGGCGTCGTCGGCCCCGACCAGCAGGCCCGACTCCAGTACGGACCGCTCGACCTCTTCCACGAACAGAGGTATCCCCGCAGCCGAGGTCACGATGCGGTCGACGACGGGTTGGGGCAGGCTTCTGCCCCCGGCCAGCACGTGGACGAGCTCTCGGACGTCGTTCTCCCCGAGCGGCTCCAACCCGAGCATTGTCAGGTCGCTCCCTTCCCACGGGGGTTCGAATTCGGGGCGTGCCGTGAGGAGGAGCAGAATCGGAAAGTCGCCGAGTCGGGCGAGGAGCCGGTCGAGCGTGTCGATGGTCGTGGGGTCGCACCAGTGCAGGTCTTCGACCAGCATCACCAGCGGCCGTCGTCGACTCATGGCGCAGATCCAGCTGACCAGTACCTCGATCGTCCGCTCGAGCCGGAGCTCGCCGCTTATCGGAGGAAGGGATACCCCCGGGATCCCGAGCAGAGCGGCCACCAATTCGGCGCCATCGGGGAGGATGATCTGCGCGTCTCGGAGCTCCCTGCGGATGCGGACCAGCTTGGCCCCGGGTGTGGGTTCGCCGGCCAGGGAGAGCGCGTTCTCGATGAGTGCCACCAGCGGCCGGAGCACGCTCATGTGGGCGTACGGAGAGCACGAGCTTTCCAGCCGGAGGCAATCATCGTCGCCTGCGAGGTCGCGAACATGGAGCGCCAATCGTGACTTGCCCACACCCTGCTCGCCGGTGATCAGTATCGCGGTCCCGTGGCCCGAACGGGCCCGACGCCAGCACGCGGACA
>JBEKOI010000137.1:0-10327 GCA_049521915.1 Acidimicrobiales bacterium
GCCGAGCCCGGACCGCCCGAGCCGGATCCGGCCAACCAACCGCCCAACAGTCCGCCCATCGAGCCCGATGCGCCACCTGCCAGCGACCCGGTGGCCGCCCGCATGGCCACCTGGGCCAGGCCCTTGACCGGAGCGCTGGAGCGCTGACGGGCCCGATGGCTGACAGATTCGAGGTGGCTGACCGCTCCCGCCTCCAAGAACGGCAGCAGGCGGAAGAGCGCCCAGGGGGCAAACGCCGCCAACAAGAGCAGCGCCGCGCCGCCGAGCACGGCCGCGAACCCGCCACCCGGGCTCCCGGGCCCGGAACCACCGGCGCCGGCGCCGGTCCCTCCTCCGGGTACCGATGCGGTCCCCCCGGCCAGGGCGCCGGCGGCCAGGCTCAGGACCGCCACGATGACGAACTTTCCCAGCACGAGAGCGACCAGGGTGTCGACCAGTCGCCGGCACCAGTGGGCGATGGCCGGCCAGGCCAGACTGGCGAGGGCCAGGGGCAGGAAGAGAACAGCCACGTAGACGGCCGCGGCCCGGATCAGAAGCTCGACCCACACCATCAACGCGCCGAACACCACCGCAAGCCCACCCACGAACATCACGAACGCAGGCGCCGACGATTCATTGCCCGAGGTCACTGACAATCCCACGGTGACCGAGGCCAGGAAGTGTCCGCTGTCGAGGCCGGCCCCCTGGGCGATGGCTGCGCTCATGGCGTCGGTGATGGCGAGCCCGAGCTGGACCAACTTGACGGCCACGGCCGTCAACAGGATGGAAAGCGGCACGTTCACGAGTACCGACCGGACGAGCGTCGAGCCGTTCTGCCGGTAGATGGACTGCATGATCCCGAGCAGGAGGATGGGAACGATCACCACACCGGCCAGGGCCACCATGATCTGGTAGTGGCTGGTGAACCAGGAAGCACCCAGATCTATGGCCGTGGTCGTAGACATCACCGATCCGATCTGGCGCAGGAGCCAGGTCGCTCCATCCGACACCCAGCTCCCGAGCGCATTGAGGACGCTGTTGGCGCCGAAGCCGACCAGGCTCGAGGCTGCCGACCCCACCACGTGCTTCGCCCCCGAGGCGACCTGGCACACCGGGCCGAGACCGGCACTTCCGAGGGCTGCGGCGGTCGGCGGGCAGGTGACCCCGGCGATGACCGGTAGGCCCCCGACGGCCACCACTTCAGTGCACGCCCTGTCCGGTGTTGAAGAAGAAGTTGACGATCCCCGGACCGGCACCGATCAGCAGTGCGGCCAATCCGGAGATGAGGACGGCACGACGGCCGACGAAGCTTTGTTGATAGTTCTGCCCGTGTGATCCGAGCGCCCAGGCTGCGGCCCCGACGACCAGTCCGACCAGTGACAGCGCCAGCGCCCACCCGTCGAGCCCGTTCATGAGGTGCTGGAGGACGTTCCCACCAGGAAGGGCACTGGTATCCGGGCTCAGTTGGAGGTTGGCGGAGCTGGCCAGCAATCCGCGTCCCCCGATCAGCGGGACCGGATGGCCGAGGAGGAGGCCCAGAAGGCCGGGGCGGGGGATCGGATGGCCGAGGAGCAGACCCAGATGGCCGGGACGGGGGATCGGCTGGGTGGACAAACGGGCGGCGACGGAGGCGGATCTCATGGAGGGCCACAGTACGTAACACCCACTTCCCTTTCAATACCTTTCATGCTTTTTCATGATTTTTCTCTCACCAGCCGCGAAGCGTCACGGCCCAGTCACCGGCCTGTCATGCTTAGGCGGTGAAGCCGTATGTGATCGGGTACATCGCGCTGGGCGTCGTCGCCGTCGGCGCGGTGATCCTCGCCAACTGGATGGGGCGGCGGGCCGGGCGTCGCAGCCTGCAACAACGCTTGACGGCCCTGTCCAACCGCCTGGGGGTCGAGCCACCCGACGAGCGCGGCATCGAGCCCCTGCTCAGCCACCTCGAGCGGGTGACCGGCGAGGCCGCCGAGGCGGTCACCGAGGCGAGCTCCGACTCCATCCGGCTGCGCCGGGCGCTCGACACGCTCCCCCAGGGGGTGATCGTCTGCGACGAGAACGGCGACGTGGCCTTCCGCAACGCCCGCGCCGTGGCCCTGATGAACAACCGCCACGGGGACGCCCTGGCCGCCCAGGCGGTGACCGAGCTGCTGGAGAACGCCTGGCAGGACGGATCGGCCGAGCGGACGCTCGATCTCTACGGCCCGCCCCGCCAGACGCTGACCGTGCGGACGAGGCTGGTCGACGACGGGAGGCGGCCGCTCGGGGTGATCGCCATCATCGAGGACGTGTCCGAGCGGCGGCGGCTGGAGGAGATCCGCCGGGATTTCGTGGCCAACGTGAGCCACGAGCTCAAGACCCCGATCGGTGCCCTCGGTCTCCTGGCCGAGACGCTCACCGTCGAGCCCGACCCCGTTGTGGCCCAGCGCCTGGCTTCGCGGATCAACACCGAGGCCTTCCGGGTCAGCCGTATCATCGACGACCTGCTCGACCTCAGTCGCATCGAGTCCGAAGAGGCCCCACCCCGTGAGCCCATCTACGTCAACCTGGTCATGGCCGAGGCCGTGGAACGGGTCAAGTCTGCCGCTGATCAACGCCGCATTACCATCGAGCTCGATGAGCCCGACCCGCCGGTGCACGTGCTGGGCGACCGCCGCCAGCTGGTGTCGGCCATGCACAGTCTCCTCGAGAACGCCGTGACCTTCTCCTACGAGGACTCCACCGTGCGGGTGGTGGGAAGCCAGTCCGGCAACGAGGTCAACCTGGCCGTGATCGACGTCGGCGTCGGCATCCCCACCCGCGACCTCGAGCGCATCTTCGAGCGCTTCTACCGGGTCGACCACGGCCGGAGCCGTGACTCGGGAGGGACCGGGCTCGGTCTCTCCATCGTCCGCCACGTGGCCAGCAACCACCAGGGCCATGTGGAGGTCGATTCCCGGGAGGGCGAAGGCTCGACCTTCACCCTCGTCCTCCCCTGTCCTCCGGAGTACTCGGCATGACCAAGAGCGTGACCAAGAGCGTGAGCAAGAAATCGGCGGAGCCCGCCGACGTTTCCCAGACCAAGGTCCTGCTGGCCGAGGACGACGAGTCGTTCATCGATGCGCTGGTCATCGGATTGGCTCGCGAGGGGTTCGACGTGACCGTGGCCCGCGACGGGAACGAGGCACTCCGGCTCTTTGCCGCCGATGAGCCCGATCTCGTCCTGCTCGACCTGATGTTGCCCAGGCTGTCGGGCATCGACGTGTGCCGGTCGATACGGGCCCGGTCGACGGTGCCGATCATCATGGTCACGGCCAAGGGAACCGAAATCGACACCGTGGTCGGCCTGGAGGTCGGGGCGGACGACTACGTGGCCAAGCCCTACCGGCTCCGGGAGCTGGTGGCTCGCATGCGAGCCGTGCTGCGCAGGACGCCGTCGCAAGACGAGGTACACGCCGGCAGCTCTCCGGCCGGCACCGGTTCCACGTTGAACCACGCCAACAGCCACGACGAACCGCGCACCAGTACCGTCCTCGAGGCCGGAGGGATCCAGATCGACCCGGACCGCCATCTCGTCTTCGTCCGGGGATCGGACGTCCATCTGAGGCGCAAGGAGTTCGAGCTTCTGTCCCTGTTGATGGAGAATGCCGGTCGGCTGTTGACCCGCGATGTCCTCATCGACCGGATATGGGGATCCGACTACTTCGGTGATACGAAAACGCTTGACGTCCACATCAAGCGGTTGCGCAGCCATGTCGAGGAGGACCCCTCGTCCCCCAAGCTGATCACCACCATCCGGGGCGTCGGCTACCGATTCGAATCCCCCCGCGACTGACCTGCTCGTCGAACTGACCGAAACAACCACGGCGGGCCCGGCGGGATCAACCCCTCGCCGGGATCAGGACCTCGCCCCGTAGGTACGGGCGGAGTACCTCTGGGAGCACGACCGAACCGTCGGCCTGCCGGCCCGTCTCCACCAGCGCGGCCCAGATCCGGGCCCACGCCAGCGCCGATCCGTTCAGGGTGTGCACGAGCACCGGCGCACCCGCCGGCCCACCGCCACTTTTCGGCCGGTAGCGGATGCTCGCCCGCCGTGCCTGGTAGTCGGTGCACCAGCTGACCGACGAGACCTCCAGCCACTGGTCCACACCCGGCGAGTAGACCTCGAGGTCGAAGGTCCGGGTCGCCGCGTTTCCCATGTCGCCGGCACACAGATCGAGAACCCGGTAGCGGAGCCCGAGAGCGACCAGGACGCGCTCGGCCCGGGAGACCATCTCCGCCAACAGGGCCGGGGCCTGGTCGGGAGTGGCGAAGGCGAACAGCTCCACCTTGTCGAATTCGTGCACCCGCAGCAGACCCCGGGTGTCACGACCGGCGGCACCGGCCTCCCGACGGAAGCAGGAGGTGGCCGCGGTCAGGCGCAGCGGCAGGTCGGCCTCCTCGAGGATGTCACCACGCCACATCGAGGCCAGCGGAACCTCCGCCGTCGGGATGGCCCAGAGGTCGTCGCGCTCGATGTGATAGGCGTCCTCCTCGAATTTCGGGAGATGCCCGGTCGACACCATGGTCTCGGTGAGGACCATGGTCGGTGGCCGGATCTCCTCGAATCCGTCGGCGTGGCTGTCGAGGGCGAAGGAGGTGAGGGCACGCAGCAGGCGCGCCCCGAAGCCGCGGAACAGCGGGAACATCGACCCCGAGAGCTTGGCCCCCCGCTCCATGTCCAGGATGCCCAGCTCCGTCCCGATGTCCCAGTGCGGTACCCGTTGGGCGTCGGTGTACACGGGCTCGGTGTCGGGCCACGACCTCGCCACCACGTTGTCCTCGGGTTCGAGGCCATCAGGGGCCTCGGGCGAGGGGAGATTGGGCAGGTAGAGCAGGGCCTGGCGCACCTCGTCCTGGGCGGCATCGGCCTCCACCCCGAGGGTGCGCTCCTCCTCCCCGATCTCACGGCTGCGCCCTGCCAGTTCGTCGGCGATCGGGATGTCGCCCGCCCGCCGGGCCTCCCCGACCTGTCTGGACAGGGCTTTGATCTGCGCCCGGAGCTCGTCCCGCCGGCCCATGGCCCGGCGCGCCCTCTCGTCGAGCTCGACCAGACGGTCGACCTCGGCCGGATCCACCCCCCGACGGGCCAGGGCGGCCTTCACCGATGCGCTGTCGTCTCTCACCATGCGGATATCGATCATGACGGGGACAACGGTAGCGTGACCCCCCGTGGACGACGAGATCACTCCGACCCGCTCCCCCGCGGTCGTCTGTGAGGACGTCGTCATCCGCTACGGCGACACCGTGGCCGTGAACCGCCTGTCCTTCTCCGGGCAGGCCGGGGAGGTGGTGGCCCTGCTCGGGCCCAACGGTGCCGGCAAGACGAGCACGGTCGAGGCGCTGGAGGGTTACCGAGCCATCGACAGCGGCTCGCTCCGGGTCCTCGGGCTCGACCCCCGACGCGACCATGCGGCTCTGGTTCCCCGCATCGGCGTCATGCTGCAGCGTGGCGGCGTCTATCCGATGCTCGGATCGAGCCAGGTCCTTCACCTGTTCTCCCGGTACTACGACGACCCCGAGGACCCCGACATGTTGATCGAACTGGTCGGGCTCGACGCCGTCCGCCGGACCCCGTGGCGGCGCCTGTCCGGCGGCGAGCAGCAGCGGCTCTCCCTGGCCCTCGCCCTGGTCGGAAAGCCCGATGTGCTCTTCCTCGACGAGCCCACGGCCGGCGTCGATCCCGAGGGCCGGCTCGCCGTTCGTTCCATCGTCGCGGCCCAGCGCGACCGGGGCATCTGCGTGATCCTCACCACCCACGAGCTGGCCGAGGCCGAGCGCCTGGCCGATCAGGTGATCATCATCGACCGGGGGCGCATCCTGGCCGAGGGCACGCCCTCGGACCTGGCGTCGGGGACGGCCGACGGCTCGATCCGGTTCACCGCCGCGCCCGGGATCGATACCGGGTTACTGGTCGGCGCACTGACCGACAGCTTCGGGAGGGGCGCCGTTCTCGCCGAGGACCCCCCCGGCTCGTACCGGCTGGCGCCCCCGACCGGGGCGGCCACACCCGCGGTCATCGCCGTGCTGGCCGGGTGGCTGGCCGAACGCAACCTGGCGCTGGGCGATCTTCGCACCGGTCGGTCCCTCGAGGAGGCCTATCTGGCCATCACCGGCTCACGGAACGGGCCCGAACCGGCCGATGCGGAATCGTCGGACGAGGGCGCTGCCGGGCCCACCGGGCAGTCCGGCCCGGCCGGCCGGGCCGGACGGTCGGAGCGGAACCGGAGGGGCACGGGGGACAGGAGGCGCCATCGGAGCCGGTCGAACCGGCCACGGGGTGAGCACCGGTGACGCCGCTGACCGCCCAGTTCCGGGCCGAGCTGACCATGATCTTCACCAATGGCGAGACCCTCTTCCTCACGCTGGGCATACCGGTGGTGTTCCTGGTCTTCTTCTCGGGGGTCCACGTGCTCCCGACCGGGACCCAGCACCCCGTCGACTTCCTGGTCCCGGGCATCCTGGCTCTGGCGGTCATGTCGACGGCGATGACCGCTCTCGGCATCGGCACCGGCTTCGAGCGCGGGTACGGCGTGCTGAAGCGCCTGGGTTCGACCCCGCTCGGCCGACCACGCCTGTTGGCCGCCAAGATCATGGCTGTCACCGCGGTGGAGCTCCTCCAGGCCGCGGTCCTGGTCTCGGTCGGATTCGGCCTGGGGTGGAACCCGGGGGGACCGGCCGGAGCCGGTGCCCTGGTCGGGGCGGCCATCGGAGCCATGGTGCTCGGGACCATCGCCTTCGGGGGCATCGGGCTGTTCCTGGCCGGGAGGCTGAAGCCGCTGGTCAACCTGGCCGCGGTCAACGGGCTCTTCGTCGTCCTCCTGCTGCTCGGAGGGATGCTCATCCCCCTGGGCAAGCTCCCGGGGTGGCTCGCCGGCATCGCCCGGGTGCTGCCGGCGTCGGCCCTGGCCGATGCGTTGCACGGCACCCTCGGACATGGCACGCCGGTCACCGGCGGTGACTGGCTCGTGCTGATCGTCTGGGCCCTGGCGGCACCGGTGGCGGCCGGGCTCACCTTTTTGTGGGAGTGAACAGCTTGTGGGAGTGAGCAGCTTGTGGGAGTGAGCAGCCTGTGGGAGTGAGCAGCTTGTGGGAGTGAGCAGCCTGACCTGCGCCCGGTGACCCGGTCCGGCCGTCGACCCCGGCCCCGCGGTTCAGTCGGTTGGGCTGCCCAGACGCTTCAGCCACTGCTCCAGGACCGCCGGCTTCAGGGCCCCGCGCACATGCCCGATGATCCTGCCGCCGGCACCGATGAAGAAGGTCTGGGGATCGCCGTAGATCCCATAGAGACCGGTGCTCACCTGGCCGTCGTCGGTCACCACCGGATACCTGATCCCCGCCTTCTGGACGAAGGGGATGGCGCTGGACGTCGGGTCGAGGGTATCCACGCCGATGAACTGGATCTTCGATCCCTTGGCCTGCTCGGCGTCGGCGGTTCGGGCCAGCAGGGGAGTCTCCTCCCGGCAGGGTTCGCACCACGAGGCGAAGAAGTTCAGCACCACCGGACGGTGGCGCTCCTTGCCCAGGGCGTAGAGGTTCACCTGGGGTCCCCCGGTCAGGGACGGAAGTGTGAAGTTGGGCGCCGCGGTACCGATGCCGGCCGGGCCGGGGTTCGAGCTCGGACTCGATTTGGGGCCGAGCCCGACGAACAGGGCCACGGCCAGCACGACGGCGATGACCGAGCCGATGACGAGCGAGCGGAGGCGCCTCGGGGCTTGCGGTGATGCCGGCGCTGTCGGCGCTTGCGGCGCTGCCGGTGGGGCTGGCGGGGCTGCCGGATCGGTGGGGCCCGGTGCACCTTCGTCGAGGGGTGTGCCGGTCAATGCTTGGTGAAGATGTCGACCGCCATCAGCACGAAGAGCAGCGTGAGATAGGTGATCGAGTAGCTGAACAGCTGCATCGCCGCCTTCGGGGTGGCTCGTTGCCAGAGCCGCAGGGCCAGGACGAGGAACAACACCCCGAGCACCGAGGCCGATACGACATAGATGACACCGAGCTTGGCCACCACGGCCAGAAGCAGTGACACCGCCACCAGCACCACGCTGTAGAACAGGATCTCACGGGCGGTCCGCTTGAACGTGGCCACCGCCGGCAGCATGGGAACGCTGGCCGCCTGGTAGTCGTCCTTGTACTTCACGGCCAGGGCCCAGAAGTGTGGTGGCGTCCATACGAAGATGATGGCGAAGAGCACGACCGGGGTCCACGAGAGGCTGTCGGTCACCGCCGCCCACCCGACCAGCACGGGGACCGCGCCGGCCGCCCCACCGATCACGATGTTCTGGCTGCTGGTTCGCTTCAGCCACATGGTGTAGACGAAGACGTAGAAGAGCGTGGCCGAGACGGCAAGGGCCGCGGCGAGCAGGTTCACCCACGCCCACAACTCGACGAACGCCACCACCTCGAGGGCGATGGCGAAGATGAGGGCGTTGCGCGGGGAGATGGCCCCGGTGACCAGCGGGCGGTTGCGGGTACGGTGCATCAGCTTGTCGATGTCCCGGTCGACGACCATGTTGATGGCGTTGGCTCCTCCGGCGGCGAAAGCGCCTCCGAGCAGGGTGGCCACCATCAGCCAGAGCCGGGGGAGCCCTCGCTGGGCCACGATCATGGTGGGCAGCGTGGTGATCAGGAGGAGCTCGATGATGCGCGGCTTGGTGAGCGCGACGTAGGCGCCGAGGCGGGCTCTGACCGGAAGACGCTGGGTCAGGACGACTGCGGGAAGCGCCATTGGCGAAACAATAGTGCCAACCCCAAGGGGGCGTCCTCGCAGGAAGGGCGCCCAGGCAGTGGGCCCGCCCGGGCCGGTACGATGAGGAAACGGTGTCCTCCCTGCGTATCGGCCCTCGTCCATTTCTCCTTCTCTGTCGGGTCACCACGGCCACGATCGTTCTCAATGTGGTGACCGGGGCCGCCGTCCGCCTGTCGGATTCGGGTCTCGGTTGCCCCGACTGGCCGACCTGTTCCGAGCACCACCTGACGCCCCCGCTCAGCCTGCATCCACTCATCGAGTTCGGGAACCGCCTGGTCGTCACGCTCCTGGTGATCGTCTGCGCCATCACGGTGGTGGCCTCGTTCCTACGCCGACCGGCCCGAAACGACCTGCGGTGGCTCTCGGCCGGTCTCATCGTGGGGGTCCTCGGCGAGGCGGTCCTCGGCGCCTTCGTCGTCTATACCAAGCTCAACGCCTACGTGGTGATGACCCACGTCATGGTGGGCATGGGCCTGCTCGCCGTGGCGGTGATCCTGACCCTCGAGGCCGGCCACCGTCCAGGCCGGGGCATCCTGACGGTGACCCGGAGCGCGCTCTGGCTCACCCGGGGGCTCCTGGCGCTCATCGTGATCGTGCTGGCGGCCGGAACGGCCACCACCGGTGCCGGACCGCACGCCGGCGGGAAGGGGGCCAAGCGGGTCCCCATCAGCCTCGAGGACATGACCCGGATCCATGCCGAGATCGTTCTCACCGCCGGAGTCGTGCTCCTGGTGCTGCTCTGGGTGCTGTGGCGCACCAACGCACCGGCCCGCGCCCAGGATGCCGGCCGGGTCCTCCTGGGTGTCATGGTCGCCCAGGGCATCGTCGGGTACACCCAGTTCTTCACCCACCTTCCCGCGCTCCTGGTGGGGATCCACGTGTTCGGGGCATCCATGGTGTGGGTCACCGCCCTGTGGTTCCACCATTCACTGTCCGACCACCGACCCGAGCTGGCCGCAGGCTCCGGCCCCGGGGCCGTGGCGGAGCCGGTCGTGGTTTCGTCGGCCCGAGGTTCCGATCCCGACACCGTGCGGGAGCCGGTGTGATCGTGCCGGCAGGAACGGGTGGCCGCCCCACGTTCGCCCGCCAGACGGAGGCTCTGCCGGTGGAGGCTGAGCGCCCGGACCTCGACGAGGCGCAGGACACCGATCGCCCCTGGCTGGTCATCGTGTGGAACGATCCGATCAATCTGATGTCGTTCGTGACCTTCGTCTTCCAAAAGCTCTTCGGCTACTCGAAGGAGAAGGCCACCAAGCTCATGCTCGACGTCCACCACAAGGGACGTGCCGTGGTCTCGTCGGGAACCCGCGAGCGCGCCGAGCTGGACGTCTACCGGCTCCAAGAGCACGGGTTGTGGGCCACCATGGAACAGTCCACGTGAGCCCGCCCATCCGGCGTCGACGCGACGGCCGGTACGCGATCAAGCTCGACCCGAGCATACGGGCCGTACTCACGACCATGTCCGAGCAGCTCTCGCCGATGATCGGTCCGGATGAGCCGATGACCCGCAGACTCTTCCCGCCGGCCTATACCGACCCAGGTCAGGGGGTGGCCGAACGGGAGTACCGCTCCCTGGTGGACAGC
>JBEKOI010000138.1:0-10215 GCA_049521915.1 Acidimicrobiales bacterium
GGTGGGGTCGGTGGGGTCGGTCGGCTCGGTCCATCGGGTCCGGGCGGTGGGGTCGGCCGGCTCGGTCCCCCTGTCCAGTCCGACCGCGCCCGCCTGACGGTCCGGATCATCGGCATCGCCGCCGCGGTGGGGGTGGCCGCCACCGTGTGGCTCGGGCTGTGGGTGACCCCGCCCGACCAGACCCGGGGCAATACGGTGCCGGGAAACCTGGTCCGCCTGGTCTACATCCACCCCGGAGTGGCCTGGGTGGCGTTGTACCTGGCCTTCGGTCTGGCCGCCCTGGCCAGCCTGCTCTACCTGTGGCCCCGCACCCGGTCGATGTTCTGGGACCGGCTGGCCGCCGCCGCGGTCGAGGTCGGCGTGGTGTTCAACGTGTGCACGCTCATCTCGGGCTCGATCTGGGGCAAGCCGACCTGGGGCGTGTACTGGGCGTGGGACGCCCGGCTGACCCTCACCGCGGTGCTGCTGGTGCTCTTCCTCGGGTACATGGCTCTGCGCCGGGTACCCGCCGAGCCCGAGAAGCGGGCCAAGCGCAGTGCCTTCGTCGCCCTGTTCGCCGCCGTCGACATCCCCCTCGTCCACTTCTCCGTCCTGTGGTGGCGGACGCTCCACCAGGGTGCGACCGTGCTCAACCCCGACCTCTCGCCCACCATCCACGGGTCGATGGCCTGGACGCTGCTGCTCAGCTTCATCGCCCTGACCCTGCTCTTCGTGTGGATGCTGCTGGTGCGGTACCGGATCGGTGTGCTCGAGGACTGGTTGGGGAACAGCGAGCTGGAGGTGGCCCTCCGTGAGCGACAGGGCGAAGGGGTGGCACCCGGCGAGGACCCCGACCACCGCTACCGGGCTCCGGCCGAGGTCGTCCCCGATGCTGTCGATGCCGGGGGCGCCGGCCGGCCGGCCGACGTGGGTGGTCAGGAACTCCCCGCAGTTCCCGAGGCAGCCCGATGAACTACGTCATCGCCGGGTACTCCATCGTCCTGTCCATCCTGTTCCTCTACGCCGTCCAGCTCATGTGGCGGCGCCGGCGGCTCACCCGGGCCGCAGCCCGGGTGGCGTCGGCCGGCGCCGAGATCGAACGCCCGGGCCACGACCGATGACGACCGCTCCAGTCGTCGGTTCGGTACCGGCCGGTGCGGTCGGACCGGACGGCGACGGCGACGGCGCCTCTCCGCCGCCGGGGGCCGCGCCACCGGCGGGGTCCGGCCACCGGCTCCGCTATGTCATCGTGGGCCTCGTACTGGTGGGGTCGCTGGCCTTCCTGGTGGTGAAGGGCCTGACCTCGGCCCTCAACTTCTATCTGCCCGCCGACCAGGCCCTGGCCCAAAAGGCCAGCCTCGGGAGCCAGACCTTCAACCTCGAAGGTCTGGTGGAGCCCGGTTCGATCCATCCCACGCGAAACGGGGTGGACTTCGTCGTCACCTCGGGCGCCACCAGGCTGCAGGTCGACAACACCGGCAGCCCCCCGCAGCTCTTCCAGCCGGACATCCCGGTCATCGCCGTCGGACACTTCAGCGGGACGATGTTCGTCTCGAACCAGATCCTGGTCAAGCACTCGTCGAACTACATCGCCGCCCATCCCGGCCGGGTCACGGCCCCGAACGGGAGCAAGCGATGACGGGCCGGCCGGCCGGCGGTCAGCGCGTCACCGGTTCCCACCGGTGAACGGAGCGCTCGGCCACACCGGAGTCCTCCTCGGGTTTGCGGCCGCCGTGGTCGGAATCGTGGTCATGGCCACCGGACTGGCCAAGGGGCGGGCCTCGATCGTCCGCAGCGGCCAGGTGTACGCCCCCCTCATCCTGCTCGGGGGGGTCATCGCCGTGGCGGCCATGGAGCACGCCCTTGTCACCCACGACTTCTCGCTGAGCTACGTGGCCGACAACAACAGCCGCGATACCCCGGTGCTCTATTCGATCACCGGCCTGTGGTCGGCGCTGGCCGGGTCGATCCTGCTGTGGGGGCTCGTCCTCGGCGGGTACGCCACCGCCATGGTCTGGCGCTTCCGGCGCCGGTCGGGGGAGGACCTCATCGGCTGGACCACCTTGGTGGTCTACACGGTGGCCGCCTTCTTCTTCGGGCTCATGCTCGGGCCCTCCGATCCGTTCCGGCACGTCGCCGGAGCCGTCCCGACCAACGGGCCCGGCCCCAACTCACTGCTCCAGGACAATCCGCTGGTCCTCATCCACCCGCCCATGCTCTATCTGGGACTGGTGGGCTTCACGCTCCCCTTCGCCTTCGCCATCGCATCGCTGATCACCGGCAAGCTCGACGAGGACTGGCAGGGCGAGACCCGCCGCTGGACCCTGTTCGCGTGGGCGTTCCTGACCATGGGCATCCTGCTCGGGGCCTGGTGGTCGTACGAGGTACTGGGGTGGGGAGGATTCTGGGGCTGGGACCCGGTCGAGAACGCCGCCCTCCTGCCCTGGCTGGTCGGCACCGCCTACCTCCACTCGGTGATGGTCCAGCAGCGGCGCGGGCTCCTCAGGATCTGGAACCTCTCGCTCGTGGTGGCGGCGTTCAGCCTGACCATCCTCGGCACCTTCTTCACCCGCTCCGGGGTCGTCCAGTCGGTGCACTCGTTCTCCGACTCGACCATCGGGCCACTGCTGCTGGGTTTCTTCGGCGTGGTCGTGGTGACCGGGGTCGGGCTCATCGCCTGGCGCGGCGACCGGCTCCACTCCTCGGGAGGCATCGACTCGCCCATCAGCCGTGAGGGAGCGTTCCTGGCCAACAACGTGCTCTTCGTGGGATTCGCCTTCGTGGTCCTGCTCGGCACCGTCTTCCCGCTGCTCTACGAGGCCCTCAATCCGAGCTCGTCCGTGACCGTCGGGGCACCGTATTTCAACCGGTTCTTCATCCCGGTGGGTCTGGCCCTGCTCTTCCTGATGGCGGTGGCCCCGGCCCTCCCCTGGCGCAAGACCAGCGTCGAGGTGATGCGCGGCCGCCTGGCCGTGCCCGCCGCCTTCGGGGTCCTCACCGTGGTGGTCTGCGTCGTCGCCGGCATCCACGGCATCGAGCCGCTGCTGGCCTTCGGTCTCGGGGCCTTTGCCGGTGCGTCGGCCGGCCGGGCCCTCGTGCTCTCCGTCCGCGGCGCCTTCCGCGGGGCGCGCGCCGCAGGTGCCGGCCCCGTCCGGTCGGCGGCGGCGGGCTGGCGCGGCTTCGTGGGGCGGGCCAACGGGGGCATGGTGGTACACATCGGCGTGGTCGTCATCGCCATCGGGTTGGCCGCCGCCACCTCGTTCCTCCACCGCGGGGAGCTGCACCTGGCCAAGGGCCAGTCGGCGTCCTTCTCCGGGCACAGCGTCACCTTCGTCACCACCCGCCAGGTCACCACGCCGTCCCACTCGGCGTTCGAGGCGGTGCTGCAGGTCGACCACGGTGGCATGTTCTTCCCCGCCATCAGCCAGTTCGGGAGCGGGACCCAGGCGGTCGGCACCCCCGCCATCGACTCCAGTTGGAGGGACGACCTCTACCTCACCATCGACAGCATTCCGAGTAACGGGGGGTCCTGGGCCTTCGGCGTGGTGGAGCAGCCCCTGGTCATGTGGCTGTGGATCGGAGCTGTGCTGGTCGGGATCGGTTCGGTCCTGTCGGCCATACCCGGACGCCGGCGCCGTCCCACCGATCCGGTGTCCGCCCCGGTGGTGGCCATCTCCGGTCCCTCGGACGACGACGCCGGCGCCCCGGGCCAGGGGCGGCGTGTCGGCGCCGAGCCGGAGTCCGGGGAGACGGCCGACCCGTTGCCGGTGGGGGCCGGTGAGCCGGGGTGACCGCGGTCGACGCGGATACGGAGCGGGCACCGGTCCGGCACAGCGCCCGGTGGGTGGCCATCGGCGTCCTCGTCATCGCCGCCGGGCTCATCGCCGTGCTGGCCACCCGGCCGCCGGCCGCAGTGGACGAGGTGCAGAACCCGGTGGTGGGCAGGTTGGCGCCGCCGATCAGCGGCGAGACGCTGGCCGGCAGCCACTACTCGTTGCCCCGGGCACCCGGCAGGTTCGTCGTGCTCAGCTTCTTCGCCAGCTGGTGCGAGCAGTGCCAGAGCGAGGGCCCCGAGTTGGTCAAGTTCCAATTCCAGCATCACCGCGCTGATGATGCGACCATGCTCAGCGTCGTGTTCAGCGACAGCGCCGGCGATGCCAGAGCCTCCCAGGAGCAGCTCGGCGCGACCTGGCCCACCTTGACGGACAACGGGGGCACCATCGCCCTCGACTACGGCGTCAGGGAGCTTCCCTCCACCTTCGTGATCGCCCCCGACGGCCGCGTGGTGGCGTCCATCGTCGCCCCGGTGACCGCGGCCGACCTCGACCAGATCATGGCCAAGGCCACGGCCGAGCACGCATGAAGACCCGCCGCTTCCCGCTGTGGACCGCCCTCGGCGTGGTGCTGGTGGTGGCCCTGATCGTCGGGAGCGGGGTCCTGTCCTCGCCTCCACCCACCGCGGCGGAGCGTGCCACGGCCATCGAGTCGGCGCTCCGCTGCCCGAGCTGCGAGGACCTCTCCGTGGCTGAATCGAGCGCGTCGACGGCGGTGACCGTGCGGGCGACGGTGACCCAGCTCATCGCCGAGGGGAGGACCGACCAGCAGATCGAGAGCTACCTGGTCGACCGGTACGGGTCCTCCATCGTCCTCGACCCACCGGCGCGCGGATGGTCGCTGTTGGTCTGGCTGCTCCCCCTCCTTGGTGGCCTGGCCGCGTTGGCCGTCCTGGTCGGGGTGTTCATCCGCCGGCGCACGGTGACCGACACCGATCCCCCCGGCACCGATCCCCCCGGACCCGGCCGTCCGCGGCTCACGCCGCCGGTGCTCGAGGAGAGGCGGCGCTTCCTGGCCCAGTCGCTGGCCGATGCCGATACCGAGTACCTGGCCGGCGACCTGTCGGACAAGGACTACCTCGCGCTGCGCCATCGGGACATGGTCCGACTGGCCGCGTTGGGGACGACGACTGCCGAAGTGGAGACGGCGGAAGGAGGCCTCCCCCGGGCCGGAGTCATCGTCGCCGACGACCAGCTGCCGCTGACCGGGCCATCCGAGGCGGCGCCGCCCGGGGACCTCGCCCCGGCAATCCCTGACCCGACCCGGCCGTCGGGCCGGACCGGACGCAACCGGTGGTTCCTCGGCGGAGCGGCGGCCGCCTTCGCAGCCGCGCTGATAACGGCCGTCTTCCTGTTCGCCACCGCTCGACAACCGGGCCAGTCGGTGACCGGGAGCTTCGCCGAGACCCCGCAGCAACAGATCGCGGAGTCGTTGGCCCAGGCGGCCGTCGATGAGAACCAGGGCCGGCTCGACCAGGCCGCGCAGCTCTACCAGTCGGTGCTCACCAAGCACCCCGACAACGAGGTGGCCATGGCCCAGCTGGGCTGGCTCGAGTTCGAGACGGGTCGAGCAGGGGACAATCCCTCGCTGGTCGCCGACGGGACGGCCAAGCTCAACCGGGCCGTACGTCTCGATCCCGAGGACTACGCGGTGCGGCTCTACCTGGGGACGGTCCTCTGGCAGGAGGATGGTGACGCGGCCGGTGCGGTGGCCCAGTACCGGGAGTTCCTGGCCGACGGTCCGCCGGCCACCATCGTGAAGCAGGCCGCCCCCGAGGTGCGGGAGGCCTACCAGCGGGCGGGTGATCCGATCCCGGCCGCGGTCGGCGGCTGAGGCGGGCCCGAACCCCCGGCTCGGCCGGAGCAGGCATGCTTGTGCGGTGAGCGACCCGATGGTCCCCGAAGCCGCCTGGTCCCACCGCGACCGGATGCTGGCCGGCCAGCCCTACCTCGGGGCTGATCCCGAGTTGGCCGCCGGCCATCGCCGGGCCAGGCGGCTCATGGACCAGTTCAACCGCACCGCAGCCGACGCCGTGGCCGACCGGGTTCGGATCCTCGAACAGCTCCTGGGCCGGCTCGGGCCCGACAGTGAGGTCCGGCCTCCGTTCTACTGCGACTACGGCTCCCAGATCCGGATCGGCGAGCGGACCTTCGTCAACTTCGGGCTCGTGGCTCTCGACCCGGCGCCCATCACCATCGGAAGCGATGTCCAGATCGGGCCCAACGTCCAACTCCTGACCCCGACACACCCCATCGACCCTGATCTCCGTCGGGCCAAGTGGGAGGGGGCCCGTCCGATCGACATCGCCGACAACGTCTGGCTCGGTGGGGGAGTCATCGTCCTCCCGGGCGTCAGCATCGGCGAGAATTCGGTAGCGGGAGCCGGTGCCGTCGTGACCAGGGACGTCCCTGCCGGTGTGGTGGTGGTGGGTAATCCGGCCAGGGTCGTCCGGGAGGTCTCCGGGGCCGGTTGAGACCCGGCCGATCCCAACATCCGCGAAGTGGCGTGGCCCGGCCGTGCGGTCAGCGGACGGGTGTCGGCGAAGCGATCCTGATCGCCATCTGCTCGCTGTACCGCACCGATCCCAGTGGTCCCGCCTGCTGGGACACGTCGACCGTCTCGCGCTGGGAGAGGATGAGGCCGTTC
The DNA here is from genome assembly GCA_049521915.1 of Acidimicrobiales bacterium. GTDB lineage: Bacteria > Actinomycetota > Acidimicrobiia > Acidimicrobiales > RAAP-2 > Bog-756. The sequence continues at coordinate 6,460 of JBEKOI010000138.1, forward strand.
TTGGCCGAGACCCAGTAGTCATTGGGATTCGTCCCGGACTCGGCTCCGGAGAAGGTCAGCGCGAGGCGGGTGTGGATGGCGGGCACCGTGTGCCCACCGACGTTCACCGACGAATTCCCGACCACCACTCCGGACCAGTCGACGTTGAGACCGGCCGAGTGGCACACGGTGTGCCACCGCTGGCCGGCGTGCGGGTCGGGCGGCACCAGGTAGGTGTCCGACGGGCAGTGGATGACGTCGGTGGTCTGCGTGCCGGCGATCTGCTCGTAGGAGAGGGTGGTGGTGATGCCGTAGGCACCCGATCGGAGCGGGCACTCCACCATGCCCTCCATGTGCTGCTCGAACGGCTCCCATTTTTCGGTGGCGCACCCGTTCTCCGTCACGATCATGTTGGTGGCCGCCGGAAAGAGGCGCTTGATCCCCCCGAAGCTCAGTTGCTCGTCACCTGTCGTCCGGTACCGGTAGACCCCGGGAGGTGGGAGCGCTGACCCATCTGTGACCTTCCCGGCCCGCTGGTCCTGCCGGTAGAGCCGGAGGGCCTGGCGCAGGTTCACCGGGGTGGCGGTGTCCCGCAGGATGAAGAACCAGAATCCGACGGCGACGGCGACGATGAGGACGGCGACCCCTGCGCCGAGGACGAAGAGCTTGTGCTGGTTCAGCCACGTGAGCGCCGGCATGTCCCCCTCAACCTACCCCGGCATATCGACCTTGAACCCTCGCCGATGGCCACGAGTGCGTCAGCCCAGGTGAGCGCGTCCGTCCCGGTGGAGCCGGTCCCTCCCGGTGGAGCCGGTCCGTCCCGGTGGAGCCGGTCCCTCCCGGTGGGCCCGGTCCCTCCCGGTCAGCCCGGTCCCTCCCGGTGAGCCCGGTCCCTCCCGGTCAGGCTGGTCCGTCCAGGTGAAACGTGAAGATGCGGTCGGCATCGATCCGGACGTAGACGTTGGCGTCGAGGAACGCCTCCCACGCCGGACCGAATCGGGGCGTGTAGATGTCGAGGACCGCCTGCCGAAGTCCCGCGCTGGACGGGGCCCGCATGTCGAGCACGGTGGCCCGGCCATGGACCGTCACCGCCAGCTCCTCCCCGGGAACGTGCGTGGCGCTGACCTGTGGCCGGCGACGGATGTGCCGGACGCGTACCGAGTCCGGTGCCGAGCCGAAGTAAAACGATCCCCGGTAGAAGATGCCGTCGACCGGTCCGACGAGCGGACGATTGTCCGACGTCACGGTGGCGAGGGCGAGCAACCGCATTCCGGTGAGTCGGGCGCAGAGATCAGCGGCGTCGAGCCGGCGTTCCGGCGTGAGCACCTCCCGGAGATGTGGTCCGGCACGACCCATGCTCCGGTCCAGGAGATCCTGCAGGGTCCTGATGTCACCGTCGGTCTCGTCCACAATTCCTCGCCATCGCTCGTCGGTTCCCCCGGGCGCCGGATGGCCGCCGTCGGATTCTCGGGGTTCCGCCGCTGTGAGTGTTGCATCTCCCGGTCGACGGCCGCTCCCGGTGCGATTGCCGTGGGGCGGGTGATGGGGGATGATCGACCGATGGCAGACGGATTGATGCCGGCAGCATTTCTCGGGCACGGGAATCCCATGAACGCCCTCGACCACAACGGGTACACCGAGGCATGGCGATCGTTCGGCGCCGCTGTCCCGCGGCCGCGGGCCATCCTGGCTGTCTCGGCCCACTGGTACGTCAATGCGACCGCGGTCACGGCCATGCTCCGACCGAAGACGATCCACGACTTCTACGGGTTCCCCGACGAATTGTTCGCCGTGGAGTACCCCGCACCCGGCGCTCCGGCGGTGGCCGAGGAGGTCGCGGAAGTCGTCAAGCCGACGTGGGTAGGCCTCGACCAGGACAGTTGGGGCATCGATCACGGCACCTGGTCGGTGCTCGTCCACGCTTTCCCCGAGGCTGATATCCCCGTCGTCCAGCTCGCCATCAATGCCGAGCGGCCGTTCGAGTACCACCTCGAACTCGGAGCGAAGCTGGCACCGCTCCGCCGACGGGGCATCCTGATCATCGCCAGCGGCAACGTCGTCCACAACCTCCGTCGCGTCGACTGGGGCATGCCCGACGAAGGTCTGGGCTGGGCCCACCGCTTCGACGACGCCGCCCGGGGGCACATGACGGCGTCGCCGGCAGACGCGATCGCCCTGCGTGACCACCCCGACTTCGGCGACGCGGTGCCCACGCCGGACCACTTCATCCCGCTCCTGTACCTGGCCGGCCTGGCCGCAGCGGCGTCCTCGGTCACCGACGTCCTCGTGGACGGATGCGCCTACGGGTCGCTCTCCATGACCTCGTACACCCTCGACGCGACCTACCCCGAGCAGGGGTCGCCGCACGGCGCGCCGGCGCTGCCGGGCTCGGACATCGTCCCCACGGACGAGACCAACACGTGATCTGACGGCGCCGGGTCGATCGCGCCGCCGGAACCGGGTGGCTCCGGGTGGGGCGTCACCCAACGGCACCCACCTGTGTGACGATGGGGGTCATGGACAGCGAGCGGGTCGTCTTCGAAGGCTTCGAGGGATTGAAGCTGGTTGCCGATGTCCGGGGCGAGCCAGACGCCTGTCCGGTGCTCTTCCTCCACGGAGGCGGCCAGACCCGGCACGCCTGGGGGTCGACGGCCGACAAGGTGGCCGCCCAGGGCTGGCGGACGGTGACCCTCGACCTGCGGGGTCACGGGGACAGCGAGTGGGCCGCCAACGGCGACTACTCCTTCACCGCCTTCTGCGCCGACTGCGTCGCCGTCGCCGACCAGTTGGGCAGGCCACCCGTGCTGGTGGGGGCGTCGCTCGGTGGGATGTCGGCCATGTTGGCCGAGGGGACGAGCGACCGGACGGTCTCGTGCGGCCTGGTCCTCGTGGACATCACGCCCAAGACCAACCCGCTCGGCATCGAACGGATCAAGACGTTCATGCTGTCGGGTGTGGACGGGTTCGACTCGCTGGAGGACGCGGCCGCCGCCATCGCCGCCTACACGCCGCAACGGACCAGGCCGGTGAACCCCCGCGGCCTCATGAAGGTGCTGCGCCAGCGCGGGGATCGCTGGTACTGGCACTGGGACCCGCGGGTCATCGGCCACGGACGGACCGAGGTCGTGCCGGACCGCCTCGCCGGGCTGCTCGATGTCGCTACCAGCAACATCGGTGTGCCCACCCTGTTGGTGCACGGGCTCCTGAGCGACGTCGTCACTCAGGAGGGGGTGGACGATCTGTTGTCCCAGATCCCGGGGGCCACGGCCGTGGGTGTCGACGGCGCGGCACACATGATCGCAGGGGACCGCAACGACGCCTTCTCCTCCGCCGTCATCGCGTTCCTCCAGGACCGCATCCGACCGATGATCGGGTAGGTGCGCCTGACCCGGCCGGTGTGCGGGCCGAATGCCCGTTCAGGGAACCACCACCGCCTTGCCGCCGATGGACCGTTCGATGAGCCCGGACATCACCCGGGCGGCGTCGTCGAGTGAGTAGGTCGCCGGCCTGGCGGGATGGAGCCGGCCCCTTCCGACCAGGTCCATCAGCTCGCCGATGAGCTCCCGGTTGCCCAACGGGTCCTTGAAGGTCCATCCGCCCCAGTCGACTCCGACCACGGTCCGGTTGTTGAGCAGGACCTGGTTGAGGGGCATCGACGCGATCGGTCCGGAGGCGAACCCGATCACGCAGAACCGGCCCAGATGCCTGGTGGCCCGAAGGGCGTTCTCGCTGTGGCGGCCGCCTACCGAATCGATGACCACGTCGACGCCACCGCCC
>JBEKOI010000139.1:0-10150 GCA_049521915.1 Acidimicrobiales bacterium
GGCAGGATGAAGGTGGCGGGTTCAATGGGGGTGATGATGGCACTGCTCCCCGTCATCAACACCCCGGAGTATCAGGATCTGAGGCGTCAGATCGCCTCGGTCACGGAGTTCTGAGCAGACCGATCACCCCCGAACCCACTCCACCGAGGTAGGGCAGGTGGATGGTTCCCGCACTCTGCAGCAGGATGATGGTGACGGCCGCGGCCAGGAAGAGGAGCAGGGCCACCACCAGGAACGGCTGCACCCTGGCCCACGAGAGGTCCTTCTCCGGGGTCCGCGCCACGCGCCGCCGTTCCGCGTCCTGGCCCCACCGCACGACCCTCGTGACCGAGGAGGCGCCTGTCGGTCCCTGAAACTTGGCCGCGAACGCGGCGACCTGGCGGGAGATCTCTCGGGCGTCTCCTCCGGGGAGCAGGAAGCGGTAGGTCTGCGTGCGGGTCTGGATCCCGATCAACGCGCCGGGTTCCAACCCAGGTCGGGCCCGGTTCGTGGCCGTGGGATCGGTGACGGCATCGGACTGGCCCGCGGCCGGCCCGCGACGGTTGAGCTCCGGATCGACCCACCACTCCGGGATGACGCCACCACTCCAGGGTTCGACGACGTGGGTGGTCACCGACGACCAGGGGAGCACCCGAGGCCGTTCGCCTCGCTTCCTGATGACGCCAACGCCGTCATTGCTGAAGGTGACGACGTCGATGGCCACGGCCTCGTTGTCCACCGAGCCGAGGAGGAGCAGGTCCACGAGACTGAAGGGCTGCGGGGCGGGGTCGGACGCCTCGGAGACGGATTGGTCGCGTCGCAGACCGGCTCCGCCGGGTCGTGGGCCGGTTCCGGAAGGGCCGGACCCGATGTCGGCGGTTCCGGAAGGGCCGGGCCCGATCGGGCCGGGCCGGGTGCCGGACTCGGACGCCGGAGACCAGATGTCGGAGGCCCGCGGGCCGGCCTCGGAGGCCCGGGTGCCGGTGTCGGCGGCCCGGCCGTCGTCTCCGGGAAGAGGGGACCCTCCCCCCGCGTCGATACCCGCCTGATTCGGCTGCTCTCCTTCTGCCGCGGCTATACCCGTCACTAGGCCATCAGGTTACTGGCGCCGCATCAGAGGCTGGGGACCGATGGCTCGGGCCACGCGCCGGCGGCTGGAATGCCGTCCGAGGGCCGTGCTCAGTGGGACAGGCGGGTCCTGGCTCAGGTCTTCCGCATCGCATCGCGGAGTGGTCGATACCCGATGAGGGTGACACCGGCGTCGTCGATGATCTGGTTCAACCCGCGATCGGCCACCAACAGCACATGGTCGGCGACCCGCGCCTCCCAGTCGGTGGTGATGGCCCGCAGTTCAGCTGTGTCGATCGCCGGGTGGAGGGTCACCTCGGTGATGCCCGGTTCCAGGCCGGAGACGAGGTCGGTGAATGCGCGGTGAGTGCCGATGGCGGGCAGCGTGAGGAAGCGGTCGGCAAACAGCACACCTTCGTCCGCGGCCAGTTGCCGCACCGGGAATCCCACATTCGTCTCGGCGCCTGCGTTGAGCAGTCGGAGGGGCAGATTGAAGTCGACCGCCATCTCGAGGTAGACGTCGAAGAACTCGGGCCGGAGGAGGAGCGCATCGAGGTGGGCGTCGAGATGGCTGATGTCGAAGCCCCAGAGCACCGCCCGCTCGATCTGGGCCCGGCACTCGCGGCGGACCTCGTCGATGTCGGCGTGGTCCCACACGTCGGTGACGGTGCGCGGGAACCCTCCGTCGCCGTCGAGGAGCGAGGGTGCCTGGGTAATCGGTGCCCAGCGATACAGGTCATGCTCGGCGTTGAGGGTGAGTTGGACCCCCACGTCATCGCCGCGGAACCGGGACGCCGATTCGCGCGCCCAGGGTGCAGGGACGATGAGCGACGCGCTAGTGGCGATACCTTGGCGGAGTGCCTCGTAGACGCCCGTCGTGGCTGCGTGGCACAAGCCCAGGTCGGCGCAGTTGAGGATGAGCAGCTTGGCGTCGGAAGGGTAGGTGAGACGTTCTGCGACCGTCGGCATCCACCCGACCGTAGCGCCGACGGCGCTCAGGCCGCGCGCCCGGCCTTCCGGTGCCGGCCGCCGGCGTCCCCATCCATTCGGGTGGCGGCGGTGTCCTCGGTTGGGCGGGCCCCGTCTTCCAACAGGGCCCGTGCTGCAGCCACGCCCTGGCGTCCGATGTGCCGGGTTCGCTCGTCGAGGCGCCAGTCCCCCTGAGGGTCATGGGTTGCCTCGGCGGGCGGCGAGCGGAGGGGGAGCTCGAGCTGGATGGTGGGGGACCGGTGCCTGCGGGCTGTGGACATGGGTACAGCATGCCTGGAGGGTGTATTACGGGGGACATGGCTGAAGGAGATACGGGAGTGACGGTCGGGCCCCGGTACGGGATCACGGTGCCCTTCGACGGGGTGACGCTGGAGGATCATCGCAGGTGGTACGCCGAATTGGAGCAACTCGGCTACACCGACGTCTGGTCTGCGGAGACGGACGGGGTGGACGGGTTCACCCCGTTGGCACTGGCCGCGGCGTGGTCGCCGTCCCTCCGGCTGGGGGTGGCCATCATCCCCGCCTATACGAGAGGGCCGGCGCTGTTGGCCCAGAGCGTGGCCGCGATGGCTGAGGCCGCTCCCGGGCGCTTCACCCTGGGGCTGGGAACATCGTCCGACGTCATCGTGAGCCGCTGGAACGGCATCGAGTTCGCCGAGCCCTACCGTCGGGCCCGGGACACCATCCGCTTCCTGAGGTCGGCGCTGGCCGGGGAGAAGGTGGACAGGGAATTCGACACCTTCACCGTGCGGGGATTCAGGCTGGCCAGGCCGGTCGTGCAGCCACCGCCGATCTTTCTGGCCGCGCTGAGACCGGGAATGCTGAGGCTGGCCGGACGGGAGGCGGACGGGGTCATCCTCAACTGGCTCTCGGCTGAGGACGTGGCCACGGTGAAACCCGAAATCGGGGCGGATCTCCCGGTCGCGGCCCGCATCTTCGTCTGTCCGTCCGAGGACGCCGAGGCGGCCCGGGCCGTCGGCCGATGGATGATCGCCGCCTATCTGAATGTCGGCGTCTACGCCGCCTTCCACCGGTGGCTCGGGCGCGGCCCCGAGCTCGAGCCCATGTGGAAGGCCTGGCAGGCAGGCGACAGGAAGGCCGCGCTGGCGGCCATACCCGACGAAGTGGTCGACTCCCTGGTCGTCCACGGGTCGTTCGAAGAATGCCGGGCTCATGTGGGCCGTTACGTGGCCCACGGGGTCGACATTCCGGTGATGGCGGTGATACCGCTCGACCAGGCCCTCGACGCCATCGTCAAGGGCCTGGCGCCACCGTGGAGGGCATGACGGGTCGCGCCGGAGGCGCCCGGCTCAGCCTCCGTCGGTGCTGTACCGGGCGACGATCTCGGCGTCCTGGTCGCGGACCTGGTCGGCGAGGTCCTGGCCGAACCGTTCCAGCTCTGCGGCCAGCCGCGGATCGGCCAGGGCCAGGATCCTCACGGCCAGGAGGGCGGCGTTGCGTGCCCCGTTGACGGCGACGGTGGCCACCGGAATGCCCTTGGGCATCTGGACCATGGCCAGAAGTGAGTCGAGCCCCCCGAGATTGGCCAAGGCGACCGGCACGCCGATCACCGGCAGGGGAGTGGCGGCCGCGGCCACGCCGGCCAGGTGGGCCGCACCTCCGGCTGCGGCGATGATCACCTTGATCCCGGCGGCAGACGCTCCCCGGGCAAAGGCGATGGTGTCGTCCGGCGTCCGGTGGGCGGAAAGGACCCGGACCTCGACGGGTACCGAGAACGACCGGAGGGTCTGGACGGCGTCGTCCATGATCGACGAATCGGATGCGCTTCCCATGATGATGGCAACAGACATGTGCGCATTCTGCCCGACCGGAGCGTGGCGGTCACATTCCTGCCCCACGACGGCCTCCGGAAGGCCCCATGACGGCCTCCGGAAGGCCCCAGGACGGCCTCCGGACGGCCTCCGGCACCCGAACCCGGACTCGACCGGCACCCGACCCCGGCACCCGACCTTGGCACCCGACCCGGCACCCGACACCCGACCGACACCCGCACCCGACCCGGCACCCGACACCCGCCCCGGGGGCAGAGGCGAAGTCCGACCTGTACGGTGGGTCAGATCCGCCCACGATTGATCGACCGGCGGACACCGTGAGCCCGAAAAGGGGCTGATCCGGTCGCTCCAAGGAGGAGACATTGTGCGCATCGGCGTGATGATCGACACCGAGAAGCCGTTCGAAGACGTCGTGGGGCAGGTGGCCTCATTACACGAAGCCGGCATCGAGACGGCCTGGGCCTCCCAGATATTCGCCTATGACGCCCTGACCGCCCTGGCCGCCATCGGGCGCGAGGTTCCGGGCATCGGCCTCGGGACGGCGGTGGTTCCGACCTACCCGCGGCACCCGGTGATGCTGGCCGGGCAGGCTCTGACCGTACAGGCAGCCACGGACAACCGGCTGACACTCGGCATCGGCCTGTCGCACCAGATGGTCATCGAGAATGTCTTCGGACAGTCCTTCGAGAAGCCGGCCCGGCACATGCGGGAGTACCTGTCCATCCTGATGCCCCTTCTCGACGGCGAGCAGGTGACCTTCAAAGGTGAGACCCTCAGCGCCTCGACCTTCGGCCCGTTGCAGATCCCCGTTCCGGGCCCGCCGGTGCTCGTGGCCGCCCTGGGTAGCGTCATGCTGCGCATCGCCGGGCAACTGGCTTCGGGAACCGTCACGTGGATGACGGGGCCGGGGACCATCGAATCCCACGTCGTCCCCACCATCCGTGAGGCGGCGGCCGATGCCGGCCGCCCGCTCCCCCGCATCGGCGTGGGGCTCCCGGTCTGTGTCACAGGCGACGTGGCGACGGCCCGGGAGAAGGCGGCAGAGGTCTTCTCCATCTACGGTCATCTGCCGTCCTACCGGGCCATGCTCGACCGGGAAGGGGCAGCAGGTCCGGCGGACGTGGCCATCGTCGGATCCGAATCGGAGGTCAAAGAGCAGGTCCGTCACCTCGCCGCCATCGGGACCACCGATTTCTGCGGCGCACCCTTCGGTACGGTCGGAGAGATGACCGCAACCATCGGGGCCCTGGCCTCGCTCGTCGGCGGCTGAAGCTTCCGGCCGACCGCTAGAGGGCGAGGCGGGTGTGCTTGAACTCGTTGAGCTCGGGGCGCTCGTGGATCAGGTCGAGGACCCCGTCGATCGTGCGGCGAGCCAGTTGACCGTCGCCGTCGGGCCGGTTCATCAGCCTGACGAAGACCGCGCTCTCACCGGCCATGAACGTCGGCACCCCGAAGACGTCCAGCTGGCTGACGACACGGTCGTGCTCGTCGCGCACCACCTTGGCCGGCCATCCGGACTCGACCTCGGACAGGACGGCGTCGGCATCGGCTCCGGCCCGGGTCAGAGCGGCGTGCACCACCGCGACGTCCCGTAGATCACCGCCTTCATCGTGGCGTGCCGTGAACAAGGAGCGGTGCACGGCCAGGAAGTGCTGCTCGAACCGGTCCCTGACCGCCACACCGGCGGCCAGAGCCAGGAGGTCAGCCTGTTGGGCCGGGTCCTCCCATGCCGGGATGCCCCCCTCGGGTACATGCGACTGGTTGAGGAAGAAGGGGACGAAGGTCACCACCCAGGGGGCCCCTGCCTCCAACCCGTCGAGGATGTGCTCGTGACCATTTCGAGCGAAGGGGCACCTGTAATCCCAGGTCACAGCGAATTGCTGGCTTGACGTCATGCCTCTGCAACCCCCCGGGCCGGCGATCCATTCCTGGTCGGAGGCCTACCGCCCCCCCGGGCCCGGTGGTCGGGCCCGGTGAGCCCGTCGGGCCCGACGGCTCAGAGGAGGCGCCTGCCGAGCAGTCCGAGGGCGGTTCCGACGGCTGCCCCGCCGAGGACGTCAGAGGCGTGGTGGGCCCGGAGATGGAGCCGGCTGAGCCCGACCAGTGCCGCGCCGGTGTACAACAGCGCGTTCCCGGCCCGGTCATCCGGCAGGCTCATGACCGTCGCCGAGCAGAACGCAGCCAGGGTGTGGCCACTCGGAAAGCTGGTCGTCTTCGGCTCTCGCACCGGCACCCCGACCTCGGCCAGGCGGACGCCACTGCGATCGGGTCGGGCCCGCCCGATGGCTGCCTTGAGCGCCGCGTTCACGACGCTCGATTCGACGCCGGCGATGGCCAACGCCCGCACGGAACGGGCCCGCTCCGGTCCGGAGTGTCGGGCTCGCCAGACCGTCGTCACCGCCCACATGAGGCCGTGATCACCCAGACCGGTGATCACCTTGGCCGCCCCGTCCACAGCCGGATTTCCGCGCCACGGCTCGAACCAGCCGTCAACCCTGTCGTCGAGGGAATGGACCAGATCGGCCAGCGCCGTTCGCCGGCTGCTGCCGTCGGCCGGGAGCGGTGCGTCGGGCTCGGTGTCATCCCGACGGCGGACGGGGTCGGGATGCCCACCCCCGTCCGCACCGGGCCGGGTCGGCTCCGGCTGCTGGGGATCGGGCTCCGGCCGCAGTGGCTGCGGTGGGGTCATGCCGCGCCGCCGACGGCGCCACCCAACACCACCGCAGCCTGCTCGGGATGGCCGCCATACGCCGGACAGAACTCCCGGAATCGGCAGTAGTTGCAGAGCGGTGACGTGCGGGGCCGGAAGTCCTCGTCCTGGCACGCCCGCTCGATGGCCGCCCAGACGGCGACGGCCTTCTGCCGTTGCCCGCGCAGGGCTTGCTCCGAGGGTTCGGCGGTGATGGTGAGGGGTTCTTTGAGATGGAGGAGCTTCACCTGGACGGGCCGCCGGCCGAGAACCTCCTGGCACAGCAGGGCATAGATGTGGACCCCGATGAGCTTCGACTGCTCGAACGCAGGCCCCGGTGCCCGGCCGGTCTTGTAGTCGATGACCACCAATTCCCCGTCGGGGGTCAGATCCAGCCGGTCGATGATGCCGCGCAGCCGCATGGTGCCGACCCGGGCCTCGAGGGTGAGCTCGACGCCGACCGGGTTGACCTCGTTCGGGTCCTCCAGTGCGAAGTAGTTCCGGACCAGCCCCTCGGCATCGGCCCGGAGGCTGTCGGATTCATCGGGCGTGAGGGTCAGGGCCAGGTACTCCGGATCGCTCTGGAGCTCATCCCAGGCCGTCACCAGTTCGGCCGCGGCCGCGGCCGGCGAACGGCTTCCCTGATCGTGCAGCCAGAAGAGACGCTCGAGGACCCGGTGCACGAGTGTCCCTTTGACCGTCCAGATGGTGGGCTCGTCGGGCAGGTGCTCGATGGCGTTGAACCTGAAGGCCAGCGCACAGTCACGGAATGAAGTGACCTTGGACGGGGACAGCGAGCGAGGCGGATCGAACGGCACGGGAACAGACTACGGCCGGGGTGTGCCTGTATCGCGACGCAGAGCCCGGTCCACCGACGATGCCACCAGACCGGGCCTCTGCAGCGGGCCGAAGTGGCCGACATCGGGAACCACCTCGACGGTGGACCGGCCGATCTGAGCCGCGTCCGCCTCGATGAACCGGGTGCCGAAGGCGTCGGTGTGCTGTCCACAGGACAGGGACACAGGACACTGGATCTCGTTCAGGTGCCCGAACGCGCCATGCGAGGCCCCATGGGCGTAGATCTCGGCCTCGTCGTCGCGGCGGCATCGCAGCCGGATGGCCCGACCATCACCCCCCTCGTCCGTTGGGATCAGTTCGAACCCGCCTTCCACGTACAGCTCGAGTACCTCGGGGTCGAGGCCGGCGAACGGCGGCTTGGCCGAGAAGTTGACGAACGCGTCCTCGGCCGACGGGAATGTCTCCCTCCTCCGTCGGGCGCCGACGGAGAGCGGGTTCCCCTGATACGTCCCCTGACCGCCCGCTTCGTCCATGACGACCGGCTCGAAGCAGGAGAGCGCCCTGAACGTCCCGGCCCTGGCCTCCTCGGCCAGCAGGAGGGCTGCCCCCCCGCACGAGTGACCGAAAGCGAGCGGACGCTCGAGTCCCAGATGGTCGATCACCGACAGGACGTCGACGGCGAACCCGGCCCAGGCGAAGTTCCCGTCGCCGGGCCTGTCCGACCGACCATGGGCCCTGAGATCCAACCCCCAGCAGTGGTAATTGCCGTTGAGCGCCCGCGCCAGCGGCCCGAACACCTCGGCACAGAACCCGGTGGCATGGACGAGCAGCAGGTCGTCCCCCGACCCCCCGAAGTCGTAGACGGCGATGCCCAGTCCGTCGGGCGTCGTGCACCGGTCCCGCCTGGTTCGATGGTCGTCCTGGCCTGGGGTCACCGACTCGACGGTAGCCGCCCGGGGGCCGGATGAGGCGGGGTTTGATTGTCCCCCGGCAGCCACCGGGACCGAGTAGACATTGATGGCTTATGGAGCATTTTCTGGAAACGTGGGGCTACCTGGCCGTCTTCGTCCTGAGCTTCGTGTCGGCCATGGGCCTCCCGGTCGGTGCCGAAGTGGCCCTCCTCTACGGAGGCGTGCTGGCCAGCGGGCAGATCCCCGATGAGCCCCACCACCTGAACCTGGTGGTCGTCATCGTGGTGGCCCTGGCGGCCGAGGTGCTGGGCTCACTGGCCGGGTACCTGATCGGCTATTTCGGGGGGCGGCAATTGGTGGACCGGGTGGGCAAGTACGTCCTCTTGACCCACAAGGACCTGGACAGGGCCGAGGTCTGGTTCGCCCGGAGAGGCGAGCCGTTCGTGCTCTTCGGGCGTTTCATCCCCCTGCTCCGGTCCTTCGTCTCCTTCGCCGCCGGTCTGGGCGAGATGGCGGTGGCCAAATTCCTGCTCTTCACCGTGATCGGCTGTGCCATCTGGTGTACCGCCCTGACCAGCTTCGGCTACGCCCTGGGCAGCAGCTACAGCCGGGCGCTGAAGGCTTTCAACGACATCGGCTACGTCGCTGCCGCCGTGGTGATCGTGGCCGTGGTCTTCATCTTCTGGCACCGGCTCCGGGTCGTCCGTCAGGAGCGGGGCTGAGGGTGGTGAGCCGGCCGCAACGGGCCCCGGCCCGCCGGGCCGCCCTCGAGGCCTCCGGTCACCTGGAGCGCACCGAGATGTGGAACGGGCTCCACCGCGGGGATCCGGTGATCGTGTCCGGACTGCACCTACGTGCGGCGACCTGGGAGTTCCGTGCCCACGTGCGCAACCGGCACAACGACACCGAATCGATCGAGGTGGTCGGGGGGCGCCCGGGTGACAGGCGGATCCGCTCGTTCGAGCCCTCCCGCATCTTCGCCGTCACCGCCGGGAGGAGACGGAGGGCCGACGCCGACCGTTCCATCGCCGGGCAGCTGTCGTTGGCCGAGGCACCCCAGCTTCCTCTGGAGTGACCGGCGGCGGTCGTGCCGGCCGCCGCCTCCGGTCGGCCCGGAGTTGTCGTCGCGGTAGGGTGCCGGAGATGGCAACCGTTGCATTTTTTCATGCTCATCCGGACGACGAAGCCATCGCCACCGGCGGTACCATGGCCGGTCTCTCCGAAGAGGGCCATCGGGTGGTGCTGGTCACGGCCACTCGGGGTGAGCTCGGCGAGGTGCCCGACGGCCTGTCGGAAGACGGTGGATCGCTGGCCGACTGGCGATTGGCCGAGCTCACCGAGGCGTGCCGGATCCTCGGTGTCGGTCGCCAGACCTACCTCGACTATCTCGACTCGGGGATGGCCGGCGAGGCCACCAACGACCGACCGGGCAGTTTCGCGGCCGCCGACATCGAGGAGGCCGCCGGGGCCCTGGCCGACATCCTGGTCGAAGAGGCGGCCGACGTGCTGGTGACCTACGACGAGCACGGAGGGTATGGCCACCCCGACCACGTGCAGGTGCATCGGGTGGGCATGCGGGCTGCCGACCTGGCGGGAACGCCCGTCGTCTACATGGCCACGATGAACCGCGACTTCATGCGGACCCTGCGCGACCGGGTCGAGTCGTCGTCGGAGTGGCAGCCTCCCGAGGGGAGCACCGACGGGCTGGACACGATGGGCGAACCGGCGGACCGCCTGACCACCGAGGTCGACGTGACCAGATGGCTCGGACACAAGCGCCGGGCCATGGCGGCCCATGCCAGCCAGATCAGCGAGAGCAGCTTCTTCCTGGCCATGCCCCCGGATGCGTTCTCCACGGTGTGGGGACGCGAGTGGTACATCCGGGTCCGCCCACCCTGGGACCCGCCCGACGGGAGCCCGTG